>QIKU01000091.1 GCA_003232015.1 Gammaproteobacteria bacterium | reverse complement strand
GTGTAAACTACACTGATTACAAAAAATATTTTCAACCATGGATTTTTATCATACAACCCCTATACGTTTTAAGTGCACACAATGTAGCCAATGCTGCTATGGCGATAAATATGCTTATGTTCGAGCAAATTCACAGGAGATTGAAGAAATAGTAGCCTATATGAATGTCGACACCAAAATATTTAAACGTGATTATTTAATCAAGCTAGTTGACCATGGTTACGGTATTCGCATGAAAAAGAGTAACCTCATTGAGGTGATAAAAGCGAAAGGATATTGCATACTTCTGAACAAAAAAGGTAAGTGCAGCATCTATCCAGTGCGTCCAACGCAATGCCGAAGCTATCCTTTCTGGCCGGAAATTTTAATCAGTGAAGATAAATGGAATAACGAAGTAACACGATGTGAAGGGATTAATCAGGGGAATGTGGTTGACACCGAACATATTGAGCGTCAAAAAAACTCACCGTGAATGCTGAATTTATTACTGATGATTCAATCAGGCTTTAAAATAGAACGGATTCTAACTACGGCGTCATAATCCGGTGAATACTTTTAAGCTTACGCACCCAGGGTGACCATTTTTTTAAATCTTTGGGTAGTGTTGCAATCGCGACATTGGCTGCTGCCACGCTAGGGTAAGCACCAAAAACAAGTGCATACCAGTATTCACCTTCACGTTTGTTTTTATAATAACCCGCCTTTCCCGTTAAGCTATTCTCATCAAAATACTTTTTAATTAATTTTGCATTCGTGCTACTGGCTAATTGTAAGGTATAAAAACCGGGGTTTTGTGCCTTAACCCATTCTTGAGGGTCTAAGTGCCGTGCGGCAACCGTATTGCGAGCTGAAATCGGTGTAATACTACTCGCAGACAATTTTCGATAGCCATCGACCAGACCACGATGTGCTGCATTTGAAAAATAAGCATTGGATTTTCTCGCATTGGCAATAACGCCCCTGCCCTCTTTATACAGTAAGGCCAGATTATAGTTTGCACTGGGGTTGCCTTGCTGTGCCAGACGCTTTAATAATGGCACTGCAGTTTTGTAATTTTCATTTATAAGGGCATCCATTGCGTCTTTACTTAAATCAGCATAAGCACGCATTGAAGCAGCAAAGAAAATAACAACAAATAAAATAAACTGTATTCGTTTTAACATACTTTTTGTTTCACCGGTTCAAATCTGTAATAGACTTTAGCGCTCGACAACCATTCAAATAACAATTGATTCGCCTGCCGCTTTTCATCTTTTAACAGCATTTGTTCATTAGGATAAGTATAGTCAGGTAATAGCTTTGTGATACCTGAGCATGAAATAACTTCAACAACCGAAGCGTCATGGTAAGCGCGCACATTCAGGCACAAAGCCGGCAACAGTTTTTTGTCTGTTTTAAAATGGTTGATTACCTGAAAATGTTGGGTATAACGATTCACTTCTAAAAGGCGAATACTTAAACGGGCTCCCGCCATATCAAAATCAGCACTGAAGCTATTATTAAATATGCAACCAGACTGAGAACTAACTGGCTTTGTAATATCCATTCTCAATTCAGGCACAAGCTGTAATAAGGCATGGTAATTCATCTCATACCAGAGCATGGGGTTGGGGCGAGAATATTGGGTAAAAGCCATACCTGATTCCAAATGCTTTAAAGTCGTTCATTAAACCGGAAAAAACGCCGGCAACTATCTATTTTATCGGCCAAAGCCAAGATAACTTTATAATAATGTTGCAAACACCCGGTAAAGTAAAGCTGGATGGGCAACGACTCAATCAGTAAAATTATAGAATAAATTCAGTGGGTTACAGATATTTCGGCGTACGAAAACAGAAAAAGGCTGCGCAGATGATGCACAGCCCCTTTTACTTGAAAGAAATATAGCAGATGCTAACCAAACAAAGCTTCCAGTCGCTCTAAATCATTGATGACCTTCCACTCACCCCCACCCGATTCAACGCGTAAACGCCAGTTTTCAAGGCGGTCAAGATACTCTTTCGGGTCGATATTATCACTGCGTAATTTAGTTACATTTAATGCAATCACCCGATAGCCCTGCATTTGAAAATCAATATCTCGCTTATAACCTTTGCGCAGTTCTTCCTTTAAATCTGAAAAGATTAAAATCGTTTTTTTACCCGGATTTCTCTCATTTAAAAACTCAATGGCTTGCAAAATACCACCCGTAATATCTGTATAGGCACTGCCTTTGACACTTTTTACAAATTTATCAATTTTTTCCAGAAATACACGTTTTTGCTGGTTCATCCGGCTGGGACGATCTTCAAAAGTAACCTTTGCAATAATATCTTTTTCGCTAAAACTACCGGTATCAACCCTTGCAACAGCAAAAGAATCACCTGGCTTCAATTTTAATAATGAATAACTGATAACACGCTGCGCCTGATTGAGCTCGCTTGTATAAGTACCTGATGTATCAAGTAGCATATAAACACCGTGTGTTCTTGGCCCCGTTTGTTCAGCCGAGCAGGCAAATAACACAAGCATACTCAAGGCTAATAAGAAGGATTTTATGATTTTCATTTTTTTATTCCCATTTTATATTCAAATAAGATAGTTATCTGCTTACAGAATGACTGGCTGAAGCGGCTTTTACCTTTTGCTCAATAAACAGCGGTAAAAATATAATTAAGTCGTATACATGTAACAACGACTTTCCAAGAAACTTAAAGACTGTACCAATAAACCGTAAGAACCAGGCAAATGCACGTAAAAAACCAACGCCGACAATACCCAGCACCGTCCGGAAAGACTGCACAAAAGTCTCAAATGGTATGGCAACAAACATTAAAACAAAGGGCAAAATAAAACCCAGTGCCATTTGTGAGCCCGTTGTAATCCAGGTTATCGAGCTATCCATCATAAGCGCACCACCCACATCGCCCCGAAGCAAGGCACCGGTTGCCTGATCGGCTTCCATTAAGATTTCACGGGTAAAACCCAGACCCGCTTCAATGCTTGCTAAAGAAAAAAGCATCGCAAACAAAAACCAGGCAATACGAATGCGTAACTTATCATTTAATGCGCCCACAACAGGAAATAACTTGGTGATGCGTAACGATTCCATCAGGAAAATGCCTAAGGTTATTTCAACCAGGATCATAATCATGGCGGCAACCTGGTTAAGCTGAAAACCTAAAAACAAACTGGTCGTACCCCCCACCATTTCTGACATTGGACGTGCAATTAACTGAAAATTGACCATTGCAATGCCCGCCGCAATCACCATCACCACCAGTGAAGTGAAAAAATGTTGCAAGGACGATGACGACAACATACGTACTGCCTGATCGGTTCCTTTAACCATATTTTCATACACACCCATATGGCGGTCAATGGTTTGTGAGCGCGACAAAATACTGGTGACATTTTTATCAACGCTGCTCAGCACCGTTAAAACTTTACGCCAGTGTGGCATCATACTGCGCAGCCGGTCGTGACGTTTATGGCTGGCTTTGCGATACTCTTCAATAGCACTCGTATTCGCCTTAATGAGCGAGTGGTGGATGTCTTCGAGAATATTCCCCACCATCGGATCGCCTTTGGATGGAATTTTTGCGACGGCTTCAACCGCCTTAATCCAGCCCGGCGGCTCAGGGGGAACTTCAATACTGGCCTGATAGTCTTCTTCTATCGCGGTTATTTCTTCGTGTAACAAGCGATGCATTGCAGGATATTCGGCAAGGTCACGCCGCACAGTCGCATCAATACGCTCGAACTCCCGTTCAATCATGCGTTCTGCTGCTTCCCGACCTGCCGCTAATAAAACTTCGCGATTACGATTAGCAAGACGTGACTCGACACTCATCACCGATTGCGCACTTAAACGCATAGCATTGTGTACCACACGGCTCAATGAAATAATGGCGCGATGTGCTGGCTGCCGTGAAATATAAAGCACCACAATGGCAACAATCGCCACCAGTAAAATCGCAATAACAGGATTTAACCCAAGTGAGTCCAAAAACGACATAGCCAACTCCTAAGTATTGGTATAATTATTATTGTTATTCCCCTTGCATGAAAGATAATTGGTTTCTAATGCGAGCACCAGCGAGTGGTTCACAGACCAATAACAAAGAATGCGTGGGGAATGTAAATGTATATAATAGTATAGACAGTAAAATGTTGTTTTCAGTTAAAAAAACGGCGTTTTGTCGAGTTGGTCACTTTAAGTTTATCGGAATATAGTGATATAGCAGCTCGCTCAGCAAAGATACAACTTAGCCTACGGTTTCTTCTTCTTTTTGAGTTAACCACATTCGCATCCGCAAATGTGCCTGACTTAATAACTGACTCACTCGTGACTCGCTCACATCCAATACGCAACCAATTTCGCGCAGATTCATTTCTTCATCGTAATACAGGCTTATCACCAAAGCTTCACGGTCTGGCAAATTACGAATCGCTTCAACCAGTTGTGCTTTAAACTCTTGCGACTGCATACCATCTAAAGGCGTTGCTGTTTTAGATGCATGGCTGGTGACACAGTCCTCATCAACACCTAAGTCAACAAAGTTCAGAATACGGCAGCTGTTTGTTTCCTGTAAAATATGGTGATACTCGGCAAGTGTTAAGCCCATCTCTTTTGCCACTTCACTGTTACGGGCATCACGGCCGGTTCTGTTCTCAATTTTTTGAATGGCCGCCATTACGTCACGGGCTTTTTTATGGACGGATTTGGGTGCCCAGTCATTGCGCCTTAACTCGTCCAGCATTGCACCACGAATTCGAATAGTGGCATAGGTTTGGAAAGACGCGCCCTGCGATATATCATAGTGTTCGGCTGCATCCAGTAAACCTAGCAAACCAGACTGAATTAAATCATCGGCAATAACGCTTGCCGGAAGACGGGTGATAAGATGGTAGGCAATCCGCCGAACCAGATCTGAATATTCTTCTACCAGGCTTTGTGCTTTTGCTTGTTCTTGTATTTTTATCGGCTGCATGCCTTGCGCTCTTCTCTCGTACCTGCATTGAACTGAGCAACAATGTTGTTGCGTTTTAATTTACCAAATCATGCATTTACGTACTGAAACGCATGACTTAGGTAAATACAAAGCAAAATCTGTACCGTTTTAATTTATATGTATAAACTTAGCATTAGTGAGGGCACAAGGAAGCAATAAGGCAAAAACCTCTTAATCAACCAATTTCACAATATTGGTCGCAATCTGATTTAAAGGATATTCGTTATCAGCCGCGCCTAATTTTGCAGCAGAGCCTGGCATACCCCATACAACACTGGTTTTTTCGTCCTGCACCATGGTTTTTGCCCCAGTTTCCTTCATTTCCAGCAGACCTTTAGCGCCATCATCCCCCATTCCGGTGAGGATAACACCAATGGCATTGGGGCCCACATTCTGAGCAACCGAACGAAACATCACATCGACGCTGGGTTTATGACGATTAACCCGTTCACCGTCATTTAAGCGGCAGATATACTGGGCGCCATTCCGCTCGACCAGTAAATGATGACTGCCAGGGGCAATATAAACATGGCCCGGCAAAATTTGCTGGCCATCTTTTGCCTCACAGACCGTCATCGCCGACACGCCATTCATGCGTTCTGCGAAAGGGCCACTAAACGCTTCTGGAATATGCTGACTAATGACTATTCCGGGGGAATCAGGCGGCATTTGTATCAACACTTCTTTGATGGCTTCGGTACCGCCGGTGGATGCGCCTAAGGCAATAATCTGATCGGTTGTTTTAAAGCGTTTTTTACCTGTTTTCTTTTGTATAACGCTGTCGGCTGAGAGTTTTTTCTCAACAGGTATAGTGGTTGCGCTGCTGGTTGAAACCATACCGACTTTCGCTTTAGAAGCGGATTTTACTTTTTCGACAATTTCTTCGGTGTATTCCTGCAAACCGTCTTTAACATCAATTTTTGGCTTGGCAACAAAATCAATGGCACCGGCTTCAAGTGCATCGAAGGTAATATCAGCACCCTTTTCGGTTAGGGATGAAATCATTACAACAGGTAAAGGATGCAAACGCATTAAGTTACGCAAAAAGGTAACACCATCCATTCGGGGCATTTCAACGTCAAGGGTAATGACATCGGGTTTAAGTTGCTTAATTTTGTCACGCGCAATAAGGGGATCTTGAGCGGTACCGACAACCTCAATCTCTTTATCTGAATTTAATATTTCAGTGAGTATTTTCCTGACAAGCGCAGAATCATCAACAATAAGTACTTTTATTTTACTCATGCAAAGTTAATCCCTATCCTTAAAATAACTCAATATCACCGGAGTCAATTTTTTCCTGACGAAGTTGTTCCTGGTATCTTTTTTCACGTTTTTCTAATGTTTCATTATGTACTTTGCGAAGTTTTTTCATTAACACGCGGCCAGTTTGCGGAAAATACAATACTTTTCGAGGAAAAATATCGCCCAGGTCTTCGGTGGCAACCATTAATTTTTCCAGCTCAACATAATTTTGAATAAAATCGATATTCTGCTGACCAACATCGATCTTTGTCATGGAGGCAAGTACTCGCCCACCACCAAATAATTTAACCTCCAGATTTTTCTTTAAGCCACCGGCTTTTAATATAGCGTTGATGAGCATTTCCATTGCATGATTGCCATAACGAGCCGACTCGCTGTTTGTATCTGCATTTTTAGCACCTTTCTCAATGGGCAACATAAAATGATTCATACCGCCGACGCCCAAACTGACGTCACGAATACAGGCCGAAACACAGGAACCTAATACGGTTGAAACCAGTTCATGTTCTCTTGTAACATAAAATTCACCGGGGAGGATTTTAGCTGCATCAACTTCATGTACATTATCCCAGTAACGATTGATATGTTCAAAGCCTGGCAAACAGCGGCTATGTGTTTCGCGTTGTTTTTTTAACAACCCAACCATGGGGATTATTTCACCTTCTGGTAAATGGTTTGGCCTATCAAGTCAAATCGCTGGCAAACTTTATGTAATGATTCTGAATGGCCAATAAATAAATGCCCTTGCTCATCAACTAAATTAGCATAGCGATCAAATAATTCCCGTTGCGTTTCTTTGTTAAAATAAATAACAACATTACGACAAAACATAAAATCAAACGGGCCGCTAATCGGCCAGTCATCCATTAAGTTAAGTTGCTTAAAGGTAATCATGTCACGCAGTTCTTTTGACATGCGTATGTCACCTTCGTGCTCACCTTTGCCACGCTTAACCCATTTCTTTGAATGCGCTTTATCTAAGCCAGCAACACGCTCTTCAGTATAAATTCCATCACTGGCACGTTGCACCATATTGGTGTCTAGATCAGTTGCCAGTATTTTAATATCCCAACCATCCAGTCTAGGAAACACATCACGAATGGTCATTGCGATGGAATACGGTTCTTCACCGGACGAACAACCCGCTGACCATACTCGAATACGGCGATCTGTTTTTGTCTTTTTTAATTCAGGTAATACTTTATTCCGTAAATATTCGAAATGATGTTTTTCCCGAAAGAAGGAAGTCAGATTAGTTGTAATCGCATTGGTGAACTCCAGAATTTCACTTTCATCACCAGATTTTATTAAACTCAGATATTGAGAAAATTCCGTGAACTTAAGTTGGCGTAAACGCCGGGCAAGCCGACTATAAACCATATCGTGCTTTGCCTCCGACAGCACTATCCCTGTTCTATCGGCAATCACATCACTGATATATTTAAAGTCTTTGGCAGAAAATTCAAATTCACGGTTATTTAATAACTGTGCATTTTTTTTAGCTGCCTGCATTTAGAACTCTTCCCATTCATCAGACTCATCCACTGCTTTACGGCGTTTAGGTGCAGCTCTTACCGCTGCTGGGCGTGGCGCTGCTGCTCTGACCCTTACAGGGGGCGCTGCTGCTGGCGCAACCGCTTGCTCTGCTTCTTCACCCACTTCGAAAAAGTCCATTAACTCGTTCATTGCTTTAGCTTGATCATTCATGGCTTCACCGGCTGCAGCGGCTTCTTCTACCAATGCCGCATTTTGCTGGGTCATTTCGTCCATACTGGTAATCGCTTTGTTTACTTCCTCAATGCCGGATGACTGCTCATCACTGGCCGCCGATATCTCAGAAATAATATCGCTTACTTTTTTAACTGCATTCACAATTTCATCCAGCGTTGAACCTGATTCATCCACTAAGCGCGAACCTTCTTCAACTTTTTCAACTGAATCTTTGATTAAGCCTTTAATCTCTTTTGCCGCACCGGCTGAACGCTGTGCTAGATTACGTACTTCACCCGCAACAACCGCAAAACCGCGGCCTTGCTCACCGGCACGCGCCGCTTCCACCGCGGCATTAAGTGCCAACAAGTTAGTCTGGAATGCAATTTCGTCAATGACACCAATAATATCGGCAATTTGTTTGCTGCTGTTATTAATCGCCGACATGGCACTCACTGCATTACTAACTACTTCACCACCTTTTTCTGCCTGTTCTCTTGCGGCGGCTGCAAGTTGATTAGCCTGGCGTGCGTTATCTGCATTTTGTTTTACAGTTGAGGTCATTTCTTCCATGCTCGATGCCGTTTCTTCCAAACTTGATGCCTGCTCCTCAGTACGTTGACTTAAATCAGCATTACCTTGTGCAATTTCGCCAGAAGAAGACTGAATGCTGTCTGCCGAACTGCGAATTTCATTCACCATATTTAAAAGGTTTGTAATAGACGAATTGGTTGCATCGCGTAATTGTGCAAATTCACCGACGAATTCACCATCCATTGACTGGCTTAAATCACCTTCGGCTAAACCGGCCATTACCCGTTGTACTTCGCGCGTGGGTGTCACAACCGCTTCCATTAATTCATTAACACCTTCACCCAATGTTTTCATAAAACCGGTTAAAGTGGATGTGTCAATACGCGCATCTAACTGGCCTTGCACGGCATTATCAATTAAATTCTGAATTTGCCGTTCGGCATCCTTTTGCTCAGTAATATCACGCCATTCCACCATATTCCCCATAAGATTACCGTTATGGTCGTTAATCGCGGTAGCATTCACACTAAACTCTAAACCACCCACTTTAATATCTGCATTGGCGGGTAAATTAGCGGCATTGCCTAGCAAAGAACGCTGGTGCGCTGGATTACGATGAAACTGGTCAATGTTTTGCCCGACTAAATTCTTCGCATCAAATCCTGAAAATATCTGACGCAACTCTGCTTCACGATTTACCAGCATGGCAACCACCGCCGGGTTGGCATAAGTAATATTTAAATCAGTATCACAAATCATTAAATTGGCATCGGCACCATCCACTGCTGACTGTAACCGTGCAACTTCAATTTCTTTGGCACGCTCTTCAGTTACATCTCGCCACTCCAGCGTATTACCAATGTATTCGCCTTTATCATCAACAATGGCGGAAACATTGAGGGCAAATTTTAACTCACCAACCGCAATATCGGTTTGATAAGGCAAATTTGCCTGATTGGCTAAAAGCTGACGTTGATGCGCCGGATTCTTGTGGAACATATCAATATTACTGCCCACAATATTGCAGGCTTTAAAACCTGGAAACACACTTGCTAAAGTGGCTTCATGTTTAGTTAACAAATCAATCGTCGACTGATTGGCATAAGTGACATTGAAATCACGGTCAATCATCATCATCGCCTGCATTGCGCCATTCACTGATGAGCGCATACGGATCAGCTCTAATCGTTCATCTTCATTTAATGTATCGTTACTCATAGTTGTTGGCCTCTTATCTTCATATCCAGATAGCATGACTTCTGCAATTGTGTTTAAAGCATGTTCCCATGCCGATTGAATTTGGCTAGTCCATGCATCGCCCGCCATCTCTTTCATTACACTGATAAGCGTGGCGGCAACCGCCTGATAATGTTCAGGGGCTGCACCATAACCCTGATGTTTACTTCCTAACCCTTTTAAAGCGTCACCCAAAACATCCGGCTTTCTTAAATTAGCAACCACCAGTTTTAAAGCAGCCAGTAACTTCTTTTGCTGCTCCTTCGGCTCGGTGTTTTTAAACATGGGAATAACTGCCGGATGTTGTTTAAACAACGTTGCATAAAATTTTTCGACTAGTTCTTCTGCGCGTGGAGCCAGTAGATTAAAACTGTCTTCCAGTATTTTTACATCCAGACCGAGTGGTGAAACGTAGTCGTTCTGAAATGATTCATTTGTGGCATTCATTTTTTCAATCACCTTGCTACTAATTTAGTCGTACGGCTTATAATTTAAGCGCTGTTTGAAGTAATATCGTCAATTTAAGTTATTTCTTTACCATTATTTATGGCGTTTTTCATAAAACATTACAATCTATAATCTGAGTTCTTCTTTTAACCCTAGTAATTCTGCTGCTTTTTTTAAGGCATCTGATGAAGCCTGCCAGCTTACTTTAGATCCGTATTTATTAGCCTGCTTAAAAGCACACGTTAAAAGTTGTAGCGATGCCGCATCAATTCTTTCGACTTCACCACCATCAAAAATAATGTCAGAATTATTCATTAAAACCACTATTTGCTGCTGCAATTCAGCAACTTGTGAAATATCTTGTATATCATTTAATTTAATGACTGAGCCCATAACAGGATTCTCCTCAGTTTTATTTGCTTCAGTTTCTACCACTTGTGGTTCAATCACTGGAGTAATAACAGCTTGTTCGATTTTTTCAACAACCACTGGTTTCTTTTGCTTTGTCACTACTTTCTTTCTGGCGACCTTCTTTCTGGCGACTTTCTTTTTAGACACTTTCTTTTTAGCTACTTTATTCTCTGCCTTTTTCCTGATAACCTTCTTTTTAGCAGGTTTCTTTTTCGCCAATTTTTTCTTCACCGGCTTCTTTTTCGATGCAGCACTGCTTTTATCCGGAGACAACCAGGCAAGCGGGTCCAGGCCTATCATTGTTTTACTCATTGCAGTGTTCTTCCTTTGGTAAAGTCCAGAGCCAGTTTTTTATAATCTTCTGCACCATTACTGCCATTACGATATTCAAATACCGTCATACCAAAGCCCGGACCTTCCGCCAGTGCCGATGTTTCCCTTATAGATGTTTTTAAAACCTGGCCGGGAAAATGTGACACCAAATTATCCAGCACATCTTTGGATAGTTTTCGGCGTGGATGGTAGCGTGTTATCGCTATCCATGTTTTATGTTTTAATTTCAACGATTTTTCAAACTGAGTTAGCGTACCAATCAGGTGCGACATACCATGCAGAGCAAGGTAGTCACCGGCAACCGGGATAATAATTTCATTGGTTGCGTACAACGCGCTCACAACTAAAAAACCGGATGAGGGGGGGCAGTCGAGTAACACAAAATCCTGATTCTTCATTTTTCGTAAAATATTTTTTAAACGATTCGCAATTTCTGAGCTGCCCTGATGCATTTGTTCCAGTTCAGCCAGGCGTGGGCCACAGGAAACCAGTTGCATATTTTTGCGTACTTCGTGAGTGACATCTTTAATTGAATAGTCATCAAGGAGTACTTCACCTATGCCGGGTAAAGTCGGGTCGGCCTGCCCGAGGCTAATCGTTAGGCTACCTTGTGGATCCAGGTCAATCGTAGTCACTTTATTACCTTGCATAGCCAACATATGCCCAAGATTAGCAACCGTCGTGGTTTTACCAACACCACCTTTCTGATTAACCACTGAAACCAGGCGCACCAATTTATTCTCCAATATTCCTTGTTGCTTCGTTTTCCATATTCCCCTAACCTAACCAGGCCAGCCCTGACATTAATTCTTTTAGGTAATGCCATTTGGAAACTGTTTTATGTTTATAGTGAGATACTTTGCGTAAAAACGGACATGATCGCGGATGAAGTTCCAGCTTATTTGTTTTTACTGCTACGCAATGTATCTTTTGAATCAACATCATTACCACCTGCTGCTATAAACTAATCATTACTTAGTGAGTCAACCGTCGAAAGTTCGTTAGAGTTCAACATATGATCAATGTCCAGGATCACAACCATTTTATCTTCGACCGTTGCCATTCCACTTACAAATTCGGTATCCACCGCGGTACCAAAATCCGGTGACTTTTTTACGTTTTCTGCTTTTACCTGATAAACATCCGACACGCCATCAACAACAATACCCATAGTTCTGTCCGTGTGCCCTTCGGACTGAACACGTAAAACAATAACAACGGTTGTTGGCCCATACTCAAGAACGTCCAAATCGAAACGACGGCGTAAATCAATAATAGGGACAATGGTGCCGCGCAAATTAATCACACCACGAATATAGTCCGGCATATTAGGCAGCGATGTCACATCGTCCCAGCCTTTAATTTCTAGTACACGCAAAATATCAACACCATATTCTTCACCGGCTAGCATAAAGGTAAGAAACTCATTAATGTCTTCATCGCTATTACTGATTTCAGTAGATTCTATTGATTGTTGTGCGGCTTCTGCCATGTTCTGCTCCTTACGCAGCGATAATTTTCGGATGGCCAGCAACAGCCGATACTTTTCTTGAATGTTGGTAAAGGTGCATTACACCATTAATATCAAGTATTAAGGCAACGGTACCATTGCCTAAAATAGTTGCGCCAGACAGGCCATCGATTTGTTTCAGATTTGTCTCTAAACTTTTGATAACAACTTGTTGCTGACCAAGTAATTCATCCACGCAAATTGCAATTTTCTTGCCTTCATTTTCCACCACGACTAATAAACCATCAGTAATATCGATTGTGTCAGCGTCTATTCCAAAGATGTCATACAGCCGAACAATAGGAATATAATCATCCCGCAGTTTGTAAACGTCAGCCGCGCCGGTGACACTATTTATCATTTCAGGATTAATTTGTAACGATTCAATAATGGAAATAAGCGGTACAATATAAGTTTCGTTACCGACACGAATAAGCTGACCATCCAGTATTGC
>QIKU01000173.1 GCA_003232015.1 Gammaproteobacteria bacterium | reverse complement strand
GGGTATGGTGTTTGCCATTGGCATCAATAAAAAGTGCTTCACCCGGCGCAATGTCACGGACTAAATCAAAACCCAGCGCATCAATTGCAACGCTTTCGGATGCAACCACAATGTCTGTACCCGTTGTTGTTTTTCGCTCACCAAATGCGAGCGGGCGAATACCGTATGGGTCACGAAAAGCTAAAATACCTTTCCCTGTGATCATGGCTACAACGGCATAAGCACCACGACAACGTTTGTGCACGCCTTTAACTGCATTAAAAATATCATCAACATCAACATATAATTTATCGGAATTTTGTAATTCGTGTGCCAGAATATTTAATAATACTTCCGAATCAGAGTCGGTATTAATATGACGACGATCTTCTTTAAATAAATCACGCCGTAACTGATCGGCATTGGTTAAGTTACCGTTATGCGCAAGAGTAATGCCATAAGGTGAATTCACATAAAAAGGTTGTGCTTCAGCAGAAGAAAAACAACCGGCGGTTGGGTAACGTACATGCCCAATACCCATATGCCCTTTTAAACGTAACATATGGCGTGTTTGAAAAACGTCACGGACTAATCCATTCGCCTTACGCATATAGAGGCGGTCGTCTTCACAGGTTACAATCCCGGCTGCATCCTGACCACGGTGCTGTAAAACGATTAAACCATCATATAAATTCTGGTTGACCGGTTCATTCGAAACAATGCCGATAATGCCGCACATACTACCCTCTTTGTTGTTAAGACAAGAATAAAATAGAAGTATAACCCTTTATAAATATTATTCGATATTTTCGTCTGATATTTAAAATGGATTAAAACTTGAAACTGGAACCGATATTGGCAGGTAAAAACTGCCCCAACCATAATGCGATACCTTCAAATTGTGACAGCAATAAAGAACCTTTCCACCAGGATTCTTTCGGCATACTGGACAAACCCGCAAGCATAACAAGTACCGCAATAATTAAAGTGCCGCGTAACACACCAAACACAACACCGATAAACCGGTCGGTTCCAGACAAACCGGTGCGGTGAACCAGTTGCACCGCAAAATAATTTACCACCACAAATAATATCAGCGAGATAACAAATAAAACACCAAAACCAACAACCACACGGAATGTTTTATCGGCGATTGAATTTAAAAACAGTTCGGCAAAACCACCGGCAAAAGTCAACGCTATCCAGAATGACACAACCCAGCCCACCAGTGACAAGGCCTCTCGCACAAAACCACGAATAAGACTGATAAAAGCAGAAACAAGAATAATACCAATAATGGCAAAATCAATCCAAATCATAGAGAACAACTTTCCTGTACCAGTATTTAGGGATGAGCAACAACCAGAGCACTTATTTTAAGCTCTTTTTTTAAACGTTTTTGTATTTTTTCAGCCTGGCTGCGGCGTATTTCCGGCCCGACCCTAACACGATAAACTCGCCCTTTTGGAGTTTTAACCGCTTCCACATAGGTGGTGAATTTTTTATTGCGTAACTTGTTGCGTAGCTTAAAGGCATTACTACGGTCACTAAAGCTGCCCACTTGTATCGCCCACGCTTTTACAGCCGGGATTTGTGCAGAGGCTGTTTTTGGGCGGGTTGTTTTTTCAGCCTTAACCTGATTTGATTTGATTTTACTCGCAAGCTTTTTCTGTGCCGAATCTACTTTAGCAAAACTCGCAACGGTGTCATTTTTAATAGCGGGCTTGAGTGCGGGAGTATGTTCATCAACCGGTATTCTGGCGTCAAAATCAGCCTGGGACTTTATAATAACCGCCGTTGATTGCCGCGGTTTGTCTTTCGATGGTTGCTTTGCAATGTAGCCTGGCTTATCAGGAATATTACTACCAAACACCGGCATACCATCATCCAGTGCACGTTCACTGTTAAGTAACATGGGGATAAAAATGACCCCTAAAGCAACCAGTACAATGGCACCAATAATCCGTTGCTTAATTTGCACTGCAGGTTCAGCATTATTGGAGGGTTGTTGATTCATTTGCTTATTGTACCAATATCTGGCATTGAGGTTCAGTTATTTTAAGTTGATATCCAGCCAGGCAGGATGGCAGCGACCGTGTAAAAAGAACCAAAAACCAGCAGAATATCCCCACTTTTTGCTCGTAATTGCATTTCCGAAAAGGCAATGGCGATTTGCTCAAAAGACGTTGCAGAAATTGCCGGAAATGTATCAATAACGGCGGCTAACTGTGCTGTTTCTGCAGCACGTTCTATGGGGGCTTTGACCATATACCAGTGGTCAACAAGCTCGCGCATGGGCAAAAGTGAATCGGCTAACGCTTTATCTTTCATCATACCCAGCAGTGCATGTACCTGACCCGCTGGCTTCTGACCAGTGGACTTCATCTCAGCCACCAGTTGCGCTAAACATTGCACGCTACCGGGATTATGAGCCACGTCCAGAATCAGTGTTTGCTCACCCGGAATAATCTGGCAACGCCCGTTTACCTGTACGTCCATAAACCCCTGCCGCACATGGGCCTGGCTCACCGGTAAACGTGTTGACAACAATTCAACAATCTTTAAAACACCAGCAGCATTGTGGTATTGATGCTCACCAATAAGTGCCGGTCGGGGTAAAGCTGTACGTAGTGTGTTGTCGTCAGACCACTGCCAGTCAAGCTGCCCTTGTTCAAAGTTAAAATCCTTGCCCAGACGATACAGCGGGGCGGCTATTTTGTCGGCGTGCACCTGAATACTTTGTGGCATGTCAGGGTCACTGTAAACAACCGGTTTATTAGTGCGCATAATGCCAGCTTTCTCAAAACCAATGGCTTCACGGGTATCACCCAGCCAGTCGGTATGGTCCAGCCCAATTGAGGTAATCAGCATTGCATCTGCATCAATCAGATTCACCACATCGAGCCGACCACCCAGTCCCACTTCAAGAATAATCACGTCCAGCTCAGCGTTTGATTCTGCACGATAAAAAATATCAAACGCAGCCAGGGTGCCAAATTCAAAATATGTGAGCGAGGTTAAACCCCGTGCATTGTCAATACGTGCAAAACTTTCACACAGCAGGCTATCATCCACCGGTTGCTGACGAAGACAAATCCGTTCATTGTAATGGATAAGATGAGGTGAGGTATAACTGCCAACCCGATAACCCGCCTGGGTATAAATGGAGGCCAGCATTGCCACACTCGAACCTTTACCGTTGGTTCCGGCAACACTGATAACGGGAATTTTAAACGCCTGGGAATGCAGTTGTTGGTAGACCTGGCGAACGCGTTCCAGACCTAAATCAATTTCTTTATGGTGCAGGTCTTCCTGCCAACTTAACCATTGTTGCAGGGTGTTAAAGCGCATCATTCACCCTGTCGGATAATTAAAAAATAAAGCATCATCGCTCGCTTGCAATGACAAACTTTTACCATCGAAGCGTAAGAGCTAAGCAGCCGGTTGATTCGTTAACATCGTAAGAAGTCGAGCAACGGTGTCACGCATGTCTCGACGATTGACTATCATATCAATAGCGCCATGCTCTAATAAAAATTCACTACGCTGAAAACCTTCAGGTAAGGTTTCTCTTACGGTTTGTTCAATAACTTTAGGGCCTGCAAAACCAATCAGCGCATTGGGCTCGGCAATATGAATATCACCTAACATCGCAAAACTTGCAGATACGCCACCCATAGTGGGATCGGTTAAAACAGAAATAAACGGAATACCCTGCTTACGTAGGCGTCCAAGTGCTGCACTGGTTTTAGCCATTTGCATTAAAGAAAACAGCGCTTCCTGCATACGCGCACCGCCACTGGCAGAAAAACAAACTAAAGGAATACGATCCTGAATAGCAGCATTAACGGCACGAACAAAACGCTCGCCAACAACCGAACCCATTGAACCACCCATAAACTTAAATTCAAACGCGGCAGCAACAACCGGTACTTTTTTAACCTGCCCCATCATCACAACCAGCGCATCGGTTTCACCGGTGGCCTTTTGTGCCTGAATAAGTCGGTCTTTGTATTTTTTTAAGTCTTTAAATTTAAGCGCATCGATCGGTGTAATTTCTTCACCAATTTCAACCCGTGGTTCGGTATCTAAAAACGTGTCCAGACGACGACGCGCGCCAATACGAATATGCTTGTCGCACTTAGGGCAAACATCAAGGTTACGTTCGAGTTCAGCTCGATACAAAACCGCACGACAATCGGCACATTTTGCCCATAAGCCTTCGGGTACATTGGTGCGTTTATTACCGTCTGCACGGATACCGGTGGGGAGTAATTTTGAAAACCAGTTCATCGCTTGTTTTTCTCTTAATATATTTATGTTTAGTCAATGGCTGTGCGTAGCTCGGTTATTAATTCACATACTGCTGCCTTTATTTTATCAGAATCTGACGCATTTGCCTCTATTCGTTGCACAATAGCGCTGCCCACCACGACCGCATCGGCCACTTTGGCCACCCGTTGAGCAGAATTACCGTCTTTAATTCCAAAGCCCACGCCTACGGGTAAATCGGTAAAGGACTTGATTTGCATTACTTTATCCGAGACTTCGTCAGTATTCAAATGCCCGGCGCCAGTAACGCCTTTAACAGAAACGTAGTACACAAACCCCGCACCCGCGCTGGAAATAAGCTTCATGCGCTGCTCATTGGTGGTAGGTGCAACCAGAAAAATAGGGTCTAAGCCTTTGTTTTTAAAGATGCTAATATAATCTTCGGCTTCTTCTGGCGGGATATCCACGGTTAACACACCGTCAACCCCGGCTTTAGCTGCTTTGTCGGCAAATTCGCTGTAGCCCATCACTTCGATAGGGTTTAAATAACCCATCACCACAACAGGGGTGTCGGTGTCCGTTTGGCGAAAATCAGCCACCATGGACAGCACATCGGTCAAACTGGTACCGGATTCAAGCGCCCTTTCCATTGCTTTTTGAATAACCGGCCCTTCAGCCATCGGGTCAGAAAAAGGTACACCCAGCTCAATAATATCGGCACCGGCTTCGACCATGGCATGCATTAATGGCACGGTTGTTTCAGGTTTTGGGTCGCCTGCAGTTATATATGGAATTAACAGCTTCTTACCGGCCGCTAAACGCTGTTCAAATCGTTGTTTAATTCTGCTCCCGGCGACATTCATAGCTCTATCCCTTCATGCGTTGCAACGGTATGAATGTCTTTATCACCCCGGCCGGATAAATTCATAATAACAACCTGATCTTTGTCCATGCTGGCAGCCAGTTTAGTCGTATATGCCACTGCATGACTGGATTCCAGTGCAGGCAAAATACCTTCAATACGGGTTAAATCGTGAAAACCTTGCAGTGCTTCGGTATCGGTTGCCGCGACATATTCTACACGGCCAATGTCTTTTAACCAGGCATGTTCGGGGCCAACGCCGGGGTAGTCTAAACCGGCAGAAATCGAATGGGTGGGGATAATCTGGCCGTTTTTATCTTCGATAAGATAAGTGCGGTTGCCATGCAATACGCCAGGGTCACCGGCACACAATGCCGCTGCATGCCGACCGGTTTCGATACCATCACCCGCGGCTTCAACACCAAACATTTTAACTTCGGTATCGTCGATAAAAGGATAAAACAGGCCAATGGCGTTCGAACCCCCACCAATACAAGCCACTAAAGCATCAGGCAAACGACCTTCATGTTGCAAAATTTGCTCGCGCGCTTCGCGGCCTAAAATCGCCTGAAAATCACGCACCATCGCAGGATAAGGATGGGGGCCAGCCACCGTGCCAATAATATAAAAGGTATCGTCAATATTGGTCACCCAGTCACGCATGGCTTCGTTGAGTGCATCTTTGAGTGTTTGCGAACCAGAGGTAACCGGCACTACCGTTGCACCCAATAATTTCATCCGGTAAACATTCATCGCCTGACGTTGAATATCTTCTGCGCCCATATACACAACACATTCCATCCCTAAACGAGCTGCAACCGTGGCCGAGGCCACCCCGTGCTGGCCTGCACCGGTTTCTGCTATAATACGTTTTTTGCCCATACGTTTGGCCAGTAACGCCTGACCAACGGTGTTATTCACTTTATGCGCACCGGTATGGTTTAAGTCTTCACGCTTTAAATAAATTTTTGCACCACCCACTTTCTGTGACCAGCGCTCGGCATAATAGAGTGGAGAAGGACGACCCACATATTGCTGCAATTCAAAGTCGAGTTCTTTCTGGAACGCAGGGTCTTGCATATATTTATCATACGCTTGCTGCAATTCTTCTAATGGCACCATCAGAGTTTCGGCAACAAATTTACCGCCATAAACACCAAAATGCCCTTTCTCGTTTGGCATACTGTATTTTTGATTCACGTCATTCTTACTCATACTTCATTCACTGTTACGCGTGATTAACCGCGTTGATAAAAGCAGCCATTTTCGCTGCATCTTTAATTCCCTTTGATTGCTCTATACCGCCGCTCACATCCACTGCATACGGTTTAACCGTTTGAATCGCTTCGGTGACATTGCCCACCGACAAACCACCGGCCAGAATAACCGGCTTAGCCAGTGTTTCAGGAACACGCGCCCAGTCAAAACTTGTTCCAGTGCCACCCGGTAAGCCTTTTTCGTAAGTATCCAGGAGCAAAGCAGCAGCTGTATTGTAGTGTGCAGCAACCGCCACAAGATCCACATCCGGCTTCATTCGCACCGCTTTTAAATACGGTTTGCCATAACGCTGGCACTGCTCGAGCGTTTCATTGCCATGAAACTGCAAGGTATCGATGGTGGTTGATTGTAACACTTGCTGAATAAATTCTTCAGAGGCATCCACAAAAAGCCCAACACAGGAAACAAAGGCCGGTAACTGACGGATAATATCCGCGGCCTGCTCAATGTCGATATTACGCGGGCTGGGCGGGTAAAATACAAAACCCAATGCATCCACCCCAAGACGCACGGCTTCAAGCGCATCACTTAATTGCGTGATACCGCAGTATTTAATGCGTGTTCTTGATGGAGGATGCGTCATAAAACCAAAGCTGTTGTTAGAATACCAATAGAGGGATTATATCAGAAATTAGTGGGAATATTTAACCACAACAGAGAGTTGCCCCCTCAGTACGTAGCCCAAATGCAGCACGTAGCCCGGATGCAGCGAAGCGAAATCCGGGAAGGTTGGGGGCTGCTTCCCAGATTGCATTTTATTCCATCCGGGCTACTTGTTGTAATTATCAAATAACCTTTGAAAACCTGTTTTTGGAATCGCCTAAATAGCGATCAAATACCATACAGATATTTCTGATTAACAGGTAACCAATCGGTTGTACGGTGATTTCCTTTTCATTTAAAACTAACAAGCCATCTTGTTGCATGCTTTGGAGTTGTTGTAACTCCGTTGCAAAGTAATCGTTAAAATAAATATTAAACCGTGCTTCGATACTGGCAAAATCCAGATAATAGTGGCAGATAAGCTGGTTGATCACTTCGCGGCGTAACAAATCGTCTGCATTTAATTCAATGCCTCTGAACACGGGCAACTGATTGTTGTCGATAAGTTCATAGTATTCATCCATTGTTTTTACATTTTGACTATAACAGTTTGCCACTTTGCCGATAGAGGTAATGCCTAAACCGACCAGATCACAATCGGCATGGGTGGAGTAGCCCTGAAAGTTTCGATATAAGTTGTGTTTGTTTTGGGCAATGGCGAGTTCATCGTCTGGTTTTGCGAAATGGTCCATACCTATATAAACATAACCGGCCGCTGCAAGTTGTTGTATGGCTTGTTGCAGTATTTCAAGTTTAACTTGCGGCGCTGGAATATCCTCCGCATTAATTTGCCGCTGGGTTTTAAACATTTCAGGCAGGTGTGCATAGTTGAAAATAGAAAGCCTGTCGGGATCCAGTTCGATAATCGTTTGCAAGGTATCCGTAAAACTACTGACCGTTTGGTGAGGTAAGCCATAAATTAAATCAATACTAATGGAATGAAAGCCAGTTTCACGTGCCGCGATAATGACTTCTTGTGTTTCTTCAAACGACTGGATTCGGTTGACGGCTTTTTGCACTTCGGGGTTAAAGTCCTGAACACCCAGGCTCATACGATTAAAACCCAGTTTGCGTAACAAAATTATTGTTTCTTCATTTGCTTCACGCGGGTCGATTTCAATCGAGTATTCGCCCGTGTCATCGCTTAATAAATTAAAATGCTGTTGGGTGGCGTCCATTAGTTGTTGCATTTGCTGATGGCTGATAAACGTAGGCGTTCCACCACCCCAGTGCAACTGGGTAACCATTCGCTTGTTATCAAAATATGAAGCCTGTAGTTTAATTTCTTTATACAGGCGTTCTAAATAAGGCTCGGCGCGGTTTCTGTTTTTGGTTACAATTTTATTACAACCACAGTAATAACAAATGGTGTCGCAAAATGGAATATGAAAATACAAAGATAAATTATCTTTGCTCGCATTACTCAGTTCAATTTGGTTTTTATAATCGGCTGCTGTGAAGTCACTGCTAAACTGCACTGCCGTTGGGTAAGAAGTGTAACGTGGGCCAGATTTGTCGTAGCTGCGAATTAAGTCGGTGTTAATTTCAATGGGCTGCATTGCTGAAACCTTTTGTCGGTCTAAATATAATATAGAGCAGGTATTATACGCTTAAAAATACAACTTCGGCATTTTTTATACCCCAGTGAGCAACTACGTTATCCCTGTGATTTCCACTGTAAGAGCAATAAGCTATTTGTTTTCAGGTTGATTATAAATACTGGGCAATGCAAACTCATCCGAATAAGTAATTTGTTTTAGAGATAGCCCTTTAGGCGCAGCGGTCACACCGCCAAGCCGCCGGTCTCGATGTTCAAGCACTTGTTTCGACCAGTCAACTTCAGCCTCACCTGCACCAATTTTAATAAGCACACCGGCAATATTTCTCACCATGTGATGTAAAAAACCATCTGCCAGTAAGTCTAAATGCAGCAACTCTCCATCGCGGCTAATATCCAGTTTATGGAGTGTGCGAACCGGGCTTTTGGCCTGACAGGCCACCGCACGATAAGAAGTAAAATCATGTGTTCCGATCAAATGTTGCGCGGCCTGCTGCATGCACATTTCATCCAGCGGCTGATAAACAAAACTCACATAATGATGAAGCAATGCAGGACGAACTTTGCGATTTAAAATTGTATATCGGTAAGCGCGATTTATCGCACTAAAACGCGCATGAAATGTTTCGGGAACCGGCGTTGCCCATAAACAACAAATACTTTTGGGCATATTCGTGTTACAGCCCGACACCCATGAGTACATTTCCCGATAGGATGTTGTTTCAAAATGAATGACTTGTTCATTTGCATGAACGCCCGTGTCAGTGCGGCCTGCACAAAATATTTTAACAGCGTGATTCGCCACTTTTGATAGAGCACGTTCAACATTTTGCTGAACCGTTTCGCCTTCACGTTGTGACTGCCAGCCTACATACGGTGAACCGTCATATTCAATGCCCATGGCAATACGATAAAGTTGTTTTTTGTTTTCCATTATTCTCTTATAACTATTTAATTTTAAATAATTAACCACAACGGGCAGGCTCTTCTTAGTATTCTCCGCAGTTTAAAAAAAGTTGCCCAAACAGAATTTCAATTAACCTGAAACGACACAACCCCGCTTAAAGCGGGGTTGTGACTTACGGTAAATCCCATTTTACAAATTAAATCTTAGCTAAGCTGAGAAACAAGCTGTTCAGCTTCTGATTTTTGTTCGTCATTACCTTCTTCGAGTACTTCGTCCAGAATACTTTTTGCACCGGCAGAATCACCCATGTCGATATACGCTTTTGCTAAGTCCAGCTTGGTGCCCACTTCATCGGCATCGGCCGATAAGGACATGTCCATCGCATCACCTGCATCCAGATTTAAATCCAGGCTGGCGTCACTTTCCTCTGTGTCCATACTGAAATCAAGTGTACCGGTATCTAACTGTGCGCTGGTTGAATCTAGATCCAGTGCGTCAGCATCAAATGCCATGCTGGCGGTTGGGTCATCATCGGTTGTGTCTAGTTCAGCCTGCCCCATCTCGTTTAAATCAATGGCCATACTTTTAGTTGATTCATCATCAGTAGTATCCATGTCCAGGTTAAAATCAAGCGCCTCAGTATCAGGTGCTTCAATATTATCTTTTGTTTCTTCCTGGTCAGTAACAGACGCATCGTCACCTATGTTGAAGTCAAGTCCGGAGATATCCGATTCTGTTTCGGCTGCTAGCCCAGTTTTAGAGTTAGCAGAAGATTCTGGCGCCAACTCTTCAGCACTGAATACGCCGGTTTCTAAACCAATATCCATTACCTGGCTATCCGTCATACTTACGTTACTCAGGTTTTCCTCCATTGCACCTAAAACACTTTCTGTTGTTTCAGATGTAATGGTAGGTGAGGCACTAAAAATAGGATTATTAGGTGCAATTTGTTTACCCATTACAACTACTTTTTGCCAGTTGCTGTCGCTGGTAGCGGTGTCACCCATGCTTGCATAAAGTTCTTCTGCGGTTGCTTCAAACGCTGTTTGGTTTTTATTGGTGTTATACACTTCAAGTAATTTAACTTTGAGCTCAACACGTTCTGGATCGGCCGCAATGGCTTCCTGCAAGCGTTCTTCTGCTGCTTCGTAACGGCCATACGCCATAAAGACATCGGCTTCGGTTAGCGGATCAACCTCACTGTCTTCAGTTTGAATAGCACCCACACCACTAATAGCAAAGTCACTTAAGAATGACGATGTTTCGGAGGAGTTCTGGCTGCTGGTCATAGAGACAGCCGGCTCATTATCCAGCGGTGGAGCACCTGACAAAATACTCTCTTCAAAATTATTTTTTGCACTTGAGCGTTTGCGGAACATCATTACAACAAGAATCAATACAACAATAATCAGCACAGGCACGCCAATAAAGAGTAACAAACTACTCGCTAAAACCGGCTTTAATATGCCTGTAATCGTCGCCATAATAGTGTCAACAAGGCTGGTTGATGCCTGTGTTGGCATATCTTCAGCAGGAGTGGGTTCAGCCAAATCCAGCGTTGGGGATTCTACTACTTCAGGTGCTGGCGGCGGTGCATCCACTGCTTCTTCTGCTGTAGCAGGTTCCATTTCAACCGGGGTATCAACGACAGGTTCAGCTGGCATTTCCGCTTCAATTGCAGCGGCAGGTTCATCTTCAAGTTGTGGAGCAGGGGCAGCATCTTCCTGTGGTGCGGGTTCAGGTTCAGGCGCTGCTTCTGGTACAACAGGTGCAGAGGCACCTTCTGATTTTGCAATTTGCTGCTGCATTGCAGCAAACTCATCATTACGTACCGATAACGAACGCTGCATCGATTCAATTTCGGCTTCAAGTTCTCTTAAGCGTTCATTCAAGGCCGTGTTCTTGCCACGTTCTGCATCAGCTTGTTGGGTAATGCGTTGCAATTCGTCACGCAGGCTCGCCACTTCCTGACTTGCTGAATCTTGTGATGGGGTGGTTGCCGCACTCAGATCTTCACCTTCGGGTGCACTTAAGGTTAATTCACCAGATGGGGCTGCTGCAATATTATCACTGGTTTCAGAGTCAATCTGTCCAGTTGATAAAGGCTGTTGTTCGGCGGCGGCTGCCACTTGTTGGCGATAGGCATCCCAGGCTTCAGTTTGTGCCATGTAATCCTGTGCAGCCTGTTCTTTACTCATTGCCGTGATTAAACTGGGGTCATCAATCCGTAACACCTGGCCTACTTTCAACCGATGGATATTGCCTTCTGTAAAGGCATTTGGATTGCTCTTTAATAATGCCATCATGACCTGATACACGCTGGCATCATCACCCTTCATACGGCTTGCAATGGACCATAAGTTGTCGTACTTTTTAGTAATACCGTAATCAAGGTCACCACTTTCAATCGGCTGAGCTCCAGTTGATTCAGATGCATGGTGCTCGGCATGTTCTGCTTCACTTACGGGTTCTTCACCGTAATCAATCGATTTTGATTCATCGTATTCGGTTAACGGAATGGTTGGGAATAACTCACCTTCAGCAAATGTTGCCGTTGAGGTATCCTCTGCAGCCATGTCCATTTCTGAAGCTGGCATATCATCAATAACCTGGCCGCTTTTTTGATGCTCTGCACGAACGTCGCCACTGAGACCTGGGGAATCATCAAGCACCACGGGTTCTGGTTCAATAACGGGTTCGGGTGTAGTGTCCAGAATAACCGGTTCAGGTGTTGTTTCTGGGATAACCGGTTCAGGTGCTGATTCAGCAACAACTTCCGGCATTTGTTCTACAACGGGCTCTGGTTCAGCAGGAGCAGCAACATCCTCTATCGAACGATGCGGAAGTAATTCTTTGTCATTCATATAAGCGTCATCCACCACTGAGGCAGATTCTGCTTTTTCCGGTTCACCAATAGCAACGGGTTTAGATTCTTCAACAACAGGTGCAACATCGTCTTTAAATGGAGATAATTCGACTGCTGCTGCCGGTTCAATGGCTGTTTCAACCTCTGTTGTTTGTGGTGCCTGAATTGTGCTTTGCTGGGGTTGTTGAATACGTCGACCGGGGGGATCAATTAATACAGTGTATTCACGCAACATACGACCATTTTTCCAGTTCACTTCCAGTAAAAAGTTAAGAAATGGTTCGCGGATTGCTTTACGTGAGGTAATTTTAATAAAGTACTTACCACTATTATTGCGTTTAACGCTAAAACGAAGGGAGCTTAATAAGCCAGAGCGGTCAATGCCTGCACGTAAAAAAGCATCCTTACTTGCCAGCTTAACCTTTAAATCGGACACATCACTTGATGTTGCCGCAATTAAATCTATTTCAGCATCCAGTATTTCGCTTAAAGAAGAGTTCAATTTTATTGCACCCAACCCTAAACTATAAACAAAAGATGGCGTAACCGTTATTCCAATAACGGCAACTAAAATGGCCAGCTTACGTGCAT
>QIKU01000112.1 GCA_003232015.1 Gammaproteobacteria bacterium | reverse complement strand
CTTTTTCTTCCATAACAATACTCATCATTGATTCTCCTATATAATAGAGTATTCAAAAATGAGCATTTACACAATTTAATTTACAGGGTCAGAAATTGATTCTAATATTAGAGATTATTGTTCTCTGGAACCTGTTTTTTAATATCATACCCGCGGAGGCGGGAATGACGGGTATTTTGTTTATACATTCTTCGTTAAATACGCTTCCAGCTCACGCCCAAATTCTTCCACTTTATTAAGAATTTTTATTTTGTCTTCAGCCAGTTCAGTTTCTGTTCTGAGTTGTTCAAGCTCGGCATAAAAATCTTTAAAGTTTAAATGCCCAGACTCGCCTTTGACTAACCGGTCACGGCAGTGTTCCATCCATTGTGCCAGTTCGTTTTCGTTGAGGGTTTCTGGGTAATTGCGGGCACGAAAACGAAACAGTAATTCATTTAGACGTTTGTCATCAAAACTCCAGGTTTGTGTGCCTAACTCTTCGGGGTCAGTGTTGTGGATGGTTTCCATTTGCGTTTTGTCTTGTCGGGAAAAGAAACCGCCGGCATAAATCATTAGGTCGGGATCGGTGACGGGTTCGTACTCACGCGGTTCAAATATTTTTGTAATTTTTTGCTGGATCTCTTTACGTGAGTTAAGCAGTGCCTGACGGTTTTGCATGCAAGTCATTAAATCAATATGAAGGCGTTTTGCAGTATCGCCGGTTAGGGTTGAAGTAGGTGCAATGACCGGGCATTTATTAATGAGTAATTGTTTAAGCGCTGGGCGTTCGGCGCCTTCGGGTAAATCGGCAATAGGTGTATAGAGCAGTTCTTTTAACTTCTTTGCACCAAGTTCAAGCAGGATGGTGGGTGATTGACTCAGGTCAAACATGATGATGCTATTTTTATTCGTTGGGTGGTTGGCAATGGGTGCGACCATGCGGGTATTGCCATTGTCACTGCCGTACATACCCGAGGTGTGTAATAGTGGTGTCATTTCTTTAAGGTCAATGTGTTTAAGGACTTCGTTCTTGCGGCGTAGTTTATAGATAAAGTCGTAAAGCTTGGGCTGTTTGTCTTTAATGAGTTTTGCCATCGCAATGGTGGCGTAAACGTCCGAGAGTGCATCGTGTGCCTGTTTATGTGCAATGCCATTGGCAACGGTGAGTTCTTCTAACTTAAAGCTGCTGCGCTCAATGTCTTTGCGCATTGGCCAGACAATGCCATCGGGGCGAAGGTCACGACAGGCACGTACCATATCAATAATATCCCAGCGGCTATTGCCGTTCTGCCATTCGCGGCTGTAAGGGTCATACAGGTTGCGGTAAAGCGTATTTCGGGTCACTTCGTCATCAAAACGCAGCGAGTTGTAGCCGACTCCGCAAGTGCCCGGTTGTGACAGCTCGTTCAGAATGCGTTCGATAAATTCGGTTTCGGGCATGCCGTGTTCTAACGCGTATTGCGGGGTGATGCCGGTAATTAATGATGAGATCGGATGCGGTAGTGTATCGGGCGATGGCCGGCAAAAAATATTCAGTGGTTCGCCGATGATATTGAGGTCTTCATCGGTCCGAACGCCTGCAAACTGCACCGGGCGATCGCGTGTTGGGTCGACACCAAAGGTTTCGTAGTCGTGCCAGTAGATAGTATTTTGTGTCATGAAACTGTTCCAGAAAAATGATAGGAACGATACCACAAAATAAGCGGAAGTAAGCGGCGTTTTTTAATGGTTTGGTGTTCGTTGCAAGTGGACGGGGAAATTAGATTTTATAAATTCAGGATAACCCCGGTGATATCAACTCGGTATATTCACGGTCTAATAATTTACTATCACCTAAGTTTAGTTCAAGCAGTCGATGTAAATGGCTGGCGCTATCAACATCAATATGAATGGTTTGAAAGCCTAACACGGCTTCGTCATGGTGCTTGAGCATGGCCTGAATTGTTATTTCGACGTCGTGTTTGACGAGTATAAGGGTGACTTCAAAATGCGAATGGTCACTTTGTTTCCATTCATGTGGGCGTGCTAACTTTACGCCTTTGAGTGAAATATCGATAAGCTCACTGTTCCAGACTATTTGAGTTTGCGGATCGTAGACCCGGACTTCAACGTCGAAGGGAATGCGGGTAAATCGTCGGTGCTCCATACGCAGGGTGCCCCTTATAGATACGAATAGAACCGATTTATCAATAAACCTATTCTAAATAGAATTGCATTTTGATATTACCAATTTGAATAATATCGTCTGGATTAAGTTTAGTCGTTTGATCGGTGGGTTGCGAGTTTATTTGTAACGGCATTTTGCCTTCGAGATGTGAAATAAAGTAACCCGTTTCGCGGTGGGCAATAACGGCGGTGGCTAAACCGGGTTTACCCAGGTTAGTCATAGCGCGGTGCAGGCTAAGCGTTTTTCCAAGATTTTGCCCGGACATAATTTGTAACCAGCCATCGCGCTTTTGTTTTGCTGTTGGCTCGATGGGCGGCTCCGGTTCTGCTATGGCCTGTGCTGTGGGTTGTTCGGCAGGTTGTGGAGTGTCATCCAGCGTTACATCCACATTGTTAATGGCTTGCAGCATTTCCTCTTCTGGCATTTCTTCAAAAGTGTAATTTAGCGTGTGTTTACCAATACGAATTGTATCGCCATCTTTTAGTTGATGGGTTTCAATTTTTTCCTGATTAACAAAGGTGCCATTTTCCTGAGACATAGCTTTGATGCGCGAAGCTTGTTGCTCTGTGTCAACCTGAATGTGCTGCGGTTCGATGGCCAGACTATCTATATGGATATCGGCTGCAGGGTCACTGCCAATGATCATGCTACCGGGGCGCACCGGAAAAACTTTGAGTAGTTGCCCTTTAAATGAAAGCGTCAGTTTCGACACTAATAACTCCTAATTTTTTCTAATTATATGATTATAGTAAGTATTCTTATGGATTATAGCCTGCATTTCAGATTTCTGACACACTTTGTCAGCCATTGGGCAGAATTTTACTACCTTTTATTCCTCTACTGCTTTTTCATCGCTTTTATTGGTATCGTTGGTCTTCCAGTTGGGGTCAATATGTACCGTTTTTACTGTATTGCGGGTCGTATGCACAATTTCCATCGGGTGGTCGGCAATCAGCATGCTGGTGCCGGGGTCAGGAATATGTTCAAGGTATTCAATGATTAGACCATTGATTGTTTTAGGGCCATCGGTAGGCAGTGTCCAGTTGAGTAGCTTGTTCAGGTCGCGAATGGAGGCGCTGCCATTAACCAGAAAGGTGCCGTCTTCCATCTGGTGTACATCTTTAATGCTCGCGGCCGGATCAGTCGTAAATTCACCCACAATTTCTTCCAGGATGTCTTCTAAAGTAACCAAACCCTGAATATCGCCGTATTCGTTGACAACCAGTGCGATACGGCGCTTTTCTTTCTGAAAGTTGAGTAGCTGAGTGTGCAGTTGTGTCGAAATGGGTACAAAGTAAGCCTCGCGAATAATCTCTCGCAGGCTGTCCTTGCTGCCTTCTTCTGACTGAAACAGGTTAATCACGTTGCGCACATGGATAATGCCAATAATATGGTCGATATCACCGGCATAAACGGGTAAGCGGGTGTGTTGGCTGTTAGCGAGCTGCTTTTGAATGGTAGCCCAGTCGTCTTCTATATCAATGCCGGCTACTTCATTACGTGGCACCATAATGTCTTCAACGGACACCTTTTCCAGATCTAAAATGCTCAGCAGCATACGCTGATGTTGTGCGGGGATCATGGAACTGGCTTCATTGACCACAATACGTATTTCATCACTGCTCAGGCTGGTGGTGGACTGTTGCTGTGCTGATACGCCCATTAAGCGAAACAGTGCTCGGGTAATTTTATTAATTAGCCAGACAAAGGGCATCAGTATCTTCAGCAGCGGCTCAAGGATGTAGGCCGATGGTAAAGCGTACTTTTCAGGGTGCAGTGCGGCCAGTGTTTTAGGGGTTACTTCGGCAAAAATAAGTATAACGCCGGTTAATACAAAAGTAGAAACCCAGGGGCCGGCATCGTCCAGCAGGCGAATGCCGATGATAGAGGCAATGGTAGCCGCCAGAATATTAACAAAGTTATTGCCGAGTAAAATCATCCCGATAATCCGTTCGGGCTTTTCTAATAGGCGCTGTGCCTTTTGTGCACCTTTATTATTTTTGTTGGCCAGGTTTCGAAGGCGGTAGCGGTTTAAACTCATTAAACCTGTTTCTGAACCTGAGAAGAAACCGGATACAAAAATAAGAAAAACGAGTATGCCAAACAGCATATTTAAGGAAATCGTGTCCAAGAAGATTATGGCCTATGTAATTGAGATAAGGTAAGTTTTAGGAATTTATGTTGAACTGTCAAGCGGAAGATAGGCTTTTTAACCACAAAGGGCACGAAGGCGAGCCTGTCCCGCGAAGCACTTTGGGCACACGAAGAAAAAAACTCAAAAAAACAGTGGCTTCGCCCAGGCAACAATAATGCAATATTTTTGAATCAGCCTCGTTGTAAAATAACCTGTAATACGATGTTACTGCCAAAATAGGCCAGCATTAACAGCACAAAACCGCCTAAAGTCCAGCGAATGGCAATTTGACCCCGCCAGCCAAATTGCCAGCGTCCCCAAAGTAAAATGCTAAAAATAACCCATGCGAAGGATGAAAGGATAATCTTGTGCGTTAAGTGTTGCTGATGGATATCTTCAAGATAAGGCAGGCCACTGATAAGTGAAATACTCAGCAAAATAAAACCAAGCCAGATCATTTTAAACAGCAGGTTTTCCATGGTTTCAAGCGAGGGGAGGGCGCTAATAAAGCCACCGGGCTGCTTGTTATGTAAATGGTAGTCCTGTATGTAAAGTAAAAGACTTTGTACGGCGGCGATGCTTAAAATGCTGTAGGCAATAATGGATAGCAGTATATGTGTTTCAAGACCGACTGAAATCTGATTGATATAGTTATGGTGGTCACTGGTTATTCTAAGTAATAATGTAGTGGCACCGAAAGGAAAAACAACGATTCCCAGACATTCTACTGGCTGGCGCAATGCAACTAAAAGAAGAAAGGTGGCAGTAATCCAGCTTACTAAAGAAAGCATGGTATAAACACTTAAATCCAGACCTTGCGGGGTATAAAGGGTGTATTGATACAATACAAAACCATGAACTAAAATGGCAATAAAACCTGGCAACAGTAGCTTGTTTTTAGATAATGTGTCGGCTCCATTTTTTTTGTGGCGACTGTGTTTAAGGAGCACAATCGTTGCAACTACATAAAAAAGGATACCAATAATGCTTAACGTCATTTTTGTAGGATCTATGTTATCTTGAGTAATATGGGTTAATGGGTAATCATCGCATAGCTTGATGCGAAAATGAAAGCAGATTTAGATTGCTGTTTGAATTCAGGGTTTATGGTAGGGGCTTGACTGTTGTTATGTTGTGAACAAGTCGGCAGTATAATAAATAGAAATTATGCTAAAAATGCAGATTAATCCGCCAATTAGGCGAGGTTTCACGTGAAATCATGTTTAATTACCACTCAAATTAAGTGTAAAGACTGACATCAGTAAAAAATGTTTTATACTGAGCTAAATACAATGAATAAAAAAAATTAGGAAAACTCGATGGATTTGAGGGTGCTGGGGTGCAGCGGGGGTGTGGGCGTTGATTTACGAACGACCACCTTGTTAATTGATTCGGATATTTTAATCGATGCTGGAACAGGGTTAGGTGATTTAACGCTGGACGAAATGTCGAACATTAAACATATTTTTGTGACCCATTCGCATTTAGATCATATTACCGGTATCCCACTTTTTATCGATACGATTTTCGAGCGCATCAAGCAGCCGGTGGTTATTCATGCCCAGTCAGAAACACTCAATGCCCTGCAAACTCATATTTTTAATAACATCATCTGGCCGGATTTTTCACGTTTGCCAACTGAAGCCCCGGTTTTAAAATACCAGCTAATGGTGCCGGGTGAGAGCATTAATATTGATGGCCGCGAAATTGAAATGATAGCCGTTAACCATGCCGTTGCTGCCGTGGGTTACCGCATTCAGGGCGACAAGGGTGTGTTTGCGTTCAGTGGCGACACCACCACAAACGATACTTTCTGGGATGCCTTAAACAAGCATGACACACTGGATTTATTACTCATTGAAGCGGCCTTTTCGAATGCCGATAAAGAACTTTGTAAAATTGCCGGGCATTATTGCGCTGAATTGTTGGCAGTGGACATTAAAAAATTAAAGCATCAGCCTGAAGTCTATATAAGCCACAATAAACCCGGCTTTGAAAGTGTGATTTTAAATGAGTGCAAGCAAGCCATTACTTCTCACAAGGTTTACCCTCTGCAGGGGCAGAAGACCTTTAGCCTGTAATTAGGTTATAATTTCCCCACGAAGTTTTTATTCAATAATATTAAGTTGTAGAGCATTATGTTTGACGGTTTAACAGAACGTTTAGGGCAAACACTGCGTAATGTACGCGGTGTAGGCCGAATCACAGAAGAAAATATCCAGGACACCTTGCGTGAAGTGCGGATGGCCTTGCTGGAAGCCGATGTGGCTTTACCGGTAGTACGCCAGTTTATTGATCACGTGCGCGAGCAGGCTCTGGGCGATACCGTTCTAAAAAGCCTCACCCCGGGGCAGGCTTTTGTCAAAGTGGTAAACGATGAACTCGTTGCCATGATGGGCGAGGTTAGCACCGGTTTAGAGCTCAATGTACAGCCGCCAGCCGTTATTTTAATGGCCGGTTTACAAGGCGCAGGTAAAACCACCACGGTTGCCAAGCTGGCGTACTGGCTTAAAGAAAATCAAAAAAAATCCACGCTTGTTGTTAGTGCTGATATTTACCGCCCGGCGGCAATTAAGCAGCTGGAAACCGTCGCCACTGAAGTAGGTGCGACTTTTTTCCCCAGTAACGTAAAACAAAAGCCGGTTGATATTGTAAAAGGCGCTATCAAGGAAGCCGCGCTAAAGCAGCTTGATGTAGTGATTGTGGATACTGCCGGCCGGTTACACGTTGATGCGGAAATGATGGACGAGATTAAAGCCATCCACAAAGCGGCCAATCCGGCTGAAACCCTGTTTGTAGTAGACAGCATGACCGGCCAGGATGCGGCCAATACCGCCAAAGCTTTCGATGAAGCCCTGCCTTTAACCGGCGTGGTACTCACCAAAACCGACGGTGATGCCCGGGGCGGTGCGGCACTGTCGATTCGCCAAATCACCGGCAAACCAATTAAATTCATGGGTGTGGGCGAAAAAATGACCGCGCTCGAAGTGTTTCACCCCGACCGAGTGGCCTCGCGTATCCTTGATATGGGCGATGTGGTCTCGCTGGTTGAAGATGTCCAGAAGAATATCGATGTTGTCAAAGCCGAAAAACTGGCTAAAAAGATTAAAAAAGGCAAGGGCTTCGATTTAGAAGATTTTAGAGACCAGTTTGAGCAAATGAACCAAATGGGTGGCATTGCCGGCTTAATGGACAAGCTGCCCGGCATGGGCAAACTCCCCGCGGCGGCCAAGAGCCAGGTCGACCCCAAAAACATCAACCGTATTATCGCCATTGTTAATTCAATGACCCCGCATGAGCGCCGTTTTCCCGCCGTAATCAAAGGCTCGCGTAAACGTCGCATCGCAGCGGGCTCGGGCACACAAGTGCAGGACGTGAACCGCATGTTAAAGCAATTTACCCAAATGCAGAAAATGATGAAAAAAATGGGTAAAGGCGGCATGGCCAAAATGATGCGCGGGATGAAGGGGCAGATGCCGCCAGGGATGATGTGACGGACGAATAACGAGAAGCTCGCTTGCGGCGTTCACTTCTCTCCTGTTAAATTGTTTAATAAGGAGAAAGTACCACGAAAATCCATCACCAAAATACTCACTTACTGTCGTAAATCCCGTTTTTTTAGTGCCAGTTTTTTTTATTTTACTGGCACTTATAATGTTTTATGCGATGAATTTTGCCTTGCACTCGAACTTCTCATTATCCGTGGTGATTTTGTGCTACGAAGTAACTTAAAGATGGCTTCTGTCTTTATTTTCTTTGTGGTTTCAATGCTTTTTCTCATTTTCAGCCCCAAACCACTTCACTTTTTGCCAGTTTCAAGTACAATGCGCACCTGTTCGAAAATTCTATTGTGTAGAGATGTGGTCTGCGCAAGGATTTTCCATTTTTGTTTTAAAATCGAGGTAGAAGAATGGTAGTCATTCGTTTAGCACGTGGCGGTCAAAAGAAACGACCTTTTTATCATATTGTTGTTACTGACAGCCGTAACAAGCGTGATGGTCGTTATATTGAGCGTCTTGGGTTTTTCAATCCAGGTGCCACAGGTCAGGAAGAACGTTTAAATTTAAACAGTGATCGTATTGAGCATTGGGTTAAGTTAGGCGCAAAAACCAGTGACCGTGTCAGCACGCTTATGAAAGAAAGTGCTGCTGCATAAATTGCGCAGTAGTTGTAAGCCTGTTTGGGCATTGTAACGGTGTTGAAAAGTTCAGGCTTAAGCCCGTCTGATGATGAAAAATTAATTGTAGGTGGGGTTTCAGGTGTTTTTGGCGTTAAAGGCTGGGTAAAGGTTTTTTCAGAAACCGACCCACTGGAAAATATACTGAATTATTCGCCCTGGTTTGTCGAAGTTAATAAGCAGTGGCAAGCGTTTAAACTGGTTAACGGTAAAAAGCACGGTAAGGCCATTATTGCGCAGTTAGAAGGCATTAATGATCGCGACAAGGCAGAAGCATTGAAGCGAGCGCGAATTGCTATTAATGCATCGCAGTTACCAGCAACCGCTGAAAATGAATTTTACTGGCGTGATTTAAAAGGTTGTCAGGTTTTAAATTCGGCAGGCTATGAATTCGGCCAGGTGGTTGATATTTTAGAAACAGGTGCCAATGACGTATTGGTTGTTCGTTCTTCACAAGTGAAGAATAAAACAAACGATAAGGCGAAGGAATTTTTAATCCCTTATCTTTGGCAACGCGTTATTTTGAAGGTGGATCTCGATGCCGGTTTGATTGAGGTCGATTGGGAACCGGATTATTTAGACGATTAAGTCGTTGGGGATGACGGATGCATATTGAAGTCATTACCTTATTCCCGCAAATGTTTGCGGCGTTGAGTGACTACGGTATTACCGGCCGAGCCATTCAAAAAGAAATTGCCACATTGGCAACCGTGAATCCAAGGGATTTTACGGAAGACAGAAATAACACAGTGGACGACCGGCCTTATGGCGGCGGCCCCGGCATGGTGATGATGCACCCGCCATTAAAAAAAGCGATTCAAGCTGCGCGGAGCAAGTGTGGTAAAGATGTAAAGGTCGCTTACTTGTCGCCACAGGGGCGCAAACTGACGCAACAGGGTTTGCAGCAACTGGCAACAAGAAAAGATTTAATTTTAGTATGTGGTCGTTATGAAGGCGTCGATGAACGCCTGATAGCAACCGAAGTCGACGAAGAATGGTCGGTGGGGGATTACGTACTAAGCGGTGGTGAACTGGCCGCGATGGTAATGATTGATGGCATGATTCGATTATTACCCGATGCTCTCGGGCATGCCGATTCAGCACAACAGGATTCGTTTGTGGATGGTTTGTTAGATTATCCACATTACACTCGGCCTGAATCTATACAGGAATATCTTGATATAGATAAGGATGAGTTAACGGTCCCAGGCGTTTTATTAAGTGGCGATCATAAAAAAATTGATCGTTGGCGAAATAAACAGGCCTTAGGCCGAACCTGGTTAAGACGTCCAGATTTATTAGAAAAAATAAAGCTGGACGAAGAACAACAGTGTTTGCTCGATGAATTTATTCGCGAACATAATACTGATTAAATAAGACTTTAAAGCGTTGGAGCTAGTTATGAGTAACATCATTAATGAATTAGAAGCAGAACAGTTAAAAGAAATTCCTGAGTTTAACGCAGGCGATACCGTGATTGTTCAGGTGAAAGTAAAAGAAGGCAGTCGTGAGCGTTTACAGGCTTATGAAGGCGTGGTTATTGCGAAAAGCAATGATGGCTTAAATTCTTCGTTCACTGTTCGTAAAATTTCACACGGTGAAGGTGTTGAGCGTGTGTTTCAGTCACACAGCCCAATGATTGACTCAGTCACTGTGAAGCGTCGTGGTGATGTACGTCGTGCAAAACTTTATTATTTGCGTGAACGTTCTGGTAAAGCAGCGCGTATTAAGGAAAAACTTGGCTAACAACAACTTTGTTGCAAGGATAGCAGCTATAGATAAGAGTTCGATTAATTTGAAGCGGGCAATGCTTACGAGTGTTGCTCGCTTTTTTGTGCTGATTTTTGTTTTTGCTCCACCACTGGCTGTGCTGGCAGAAGCATCGACAGTTCCCCCTTCTAAACAAGTTACATCCACTGCAGCTGAGAAAGATAAAACGCCTGAATTAAAGTCATCCTCAAAAGAATCTGGTTTAAAAAACACGCCAAGGATAACCCCCCTTCAGGATAAGGAGTTGGCCACTATTCAGGCCATTGCGCAAACTGGCGCCTTACGTTTAGCCTTGCTGAATTTAGACAAGTTGCAAGTTGCTTACAAAGATAGCCCCATGCGCTGGTTAAAATGGGAGCGTGAACGTATTCGCCTGTTAAATTTAACCGGGCAAGATACAGTGTTAGCTGAACGTTTAAGTGGTTTACCAAAAGAGATTAACAACTCATTTTTATACTGGGCTAAAACACAGCAGGCATCGGCTTATTTCAAACTACAGAACTATTCAAAAGCCCGCAAGGTACTAAGCTCCGTTATCTGGGCAAATCTGCAGCTTGATTCTGAATTTACTAACCGTTGGTTGCCTCACTGGCGACGCATGATTATCCACAGTTATCTGAATGAGGGGTTACTTAAGGATGCACATATTGCGATAACACGATTTAGGCAGGATTATGGGCAAGGTGATATTAATGACATCATCTTGTATGCCCGTGTTTTATTAATGAATAACCTGGCTGATGAAGCTTTAAATTTGCTATCGGCTTATACCAGTCACCCGGAAGCCGGTATGTTGCATTTACTTGCACAGTTGCGACGAGATACGCGTTCACCACGAAAAGTTTTACAGGCCGGGTTAAGGCAAATGCAGGGCGAGTGGGTACAGCCGGAATTAAAAATTTATTTGTGGTCGATTGTTGCCGAAGCGGCTCAGCGCAGTGATGATCGTTTGTCGACAATTAAAGCGATGGAATTTGTTTTGTCTGATGCCGGTAGTCAGAAATTACCCCAAGGTTTATTTAATTTAACGATTAATGACCTCTGGGATGCCTATCTTGATAATGCTATTAAGATAGGTAATAAAGCGCAGTACTTAATGGGTGATGATATGGTATGGCTGAATGCCGCGCAGGCTATCGAGGCTGTCCGGCCGATTAATGCACGTTCACTTTATGCCTTACTTATTTTGCGTGGTCAGGACAAGAGTGTAAAAAAACAAGCGGCAAAACTTTTTTTAAAATCATTAACGGGTAATAGTCAGGAAAGCAACAACAGCGCGGAGTTGGTAAAAAAGCTTTTTTTGAAGTCGAAAAAATTTAAATCAAAGAATGCGATACCCGTTGATATTCGTCACTTTCTTGTTGATGACCTGTTACGTAAAGGGAATATCCGCTTAGCTTCGGAGCTGATGGCAAGCATTAAAATATCGCCGCAAGGCGCCGATAAATTTATGTGGTCGTTAAGACGTGCGCGTGTTTTGGTGATGGGGGGCAATGCAGAAGCAAGCGCACAGGCACTGACTCAATTATTAAGCCAGCAGCAACTAAGCGGAGAAGATATTGATAAGCTGATGCAGGTTGTTTTTGATTTGCAAACAGTGAATGCACACCAGTATGCGTACGACGTATTTTCCATGATTCTTAAGCAGCTGAGCACCATAAAAAGCCATGATAATAGTCATGAGAATATAAGGCAGTCAGATAATATAAAACTTAGGCGTGAAATATATTACTGGATGGCAGACTCGAAAAAAGCACAAAAGCACTACGCTGAAGCGGCCAGTTTATATCTGAAGTCCGCCTTGTTACCTGAAGGTGAAGGCCTGGATCCCTGGGGGCAAACAGCACGCTATCAAGCTGCAAGTAATTTGGTAAAAGCAGGGTTGCTGGAAGATGCGCGTTCACTTTATAGTCAACTGCTGGATACGACCAGTGAGGAAAGTCGTCGAAAAGTATTAAAGCATGAGCTTCAGCAGCTCAGGTTGTTAGAAAATAAAACCACGGTTGTTCAGCAATAGCTGTTATGACAACGGCTGATTACTGGATAACAAAAGCAGTGAAGTAAACAGCATTAATCAGTGGTTTTCCGGTGTTTTCCTGTAATATTTTTTTCAGTACTTCTGTAGCTTCGGAGCGTAGCTTTTCTTTCCCCTGAGTGGAGCGTACGTTTTTTGCTTCACGGCCACTTAATAACATAACAAGCTCATGTTGAATAGCGGGCTTATGTTCCTGTAATAAGTCTGCATCGGCAATATTATCCAGACGTAGTTGTATGGAAACCTGTAGATGTCGTACGCGCCCTTCATCGGTCACATTAACGACTATGGGCGGTGATATCGAAAAATATTTTGATGCGGGTGCGCTGCTGCCTGCTGCATGAGCAAGTTGTTGCACGCTGAAAACGAATATAAAAATAAAGAGTTTACCCATTAATGGTATTGTTTTCATGCTAAATCCTCGATATAAGTACAAGTCTAATTCGTACATATAATATCGGTTGCCGTTAGAAAAACTTTAATCCCGAACTTTATTTTCTGACGGCATGGATATAATAAAATTTGTTTTATAAAACAAATAGTTATATGTTATTTTAAAGCCTGGATGAATAACTTTAAGGATCTCAGCTTTGCCAATTGAATCTTTTTATCTGCAAACGCCTATTGGCCGGTTACTGGTATCCTGCGAAAGCGATAAAGTGATGGAGGTAAATTTGGGCATGGATAATAAAAAAAACTGCCAGCGACAGATCAGTGGAACA
>QIKU01000018.1 GCA_003232015.1 Gammaproteobacteria bacterium | reverse complement strand
TGGTTGGTCGTCAATTTGTTGGTGGCGGTTACGTTACTGTATTAGTACGTGGTGAAACCGGTGCGGTTAACGCAGCGGTTCGTGCGGGTGCTGACGCTTGTGAGCGTGTAGGTGATGGTCTGGTTTCAGCCCACATTATTGCGCGTGTACATGACGAAGTAGAAAACATTCTGCCTGCCAAACCAGGTGATACTAAGACTCCTAGCCCCAGCTAGATATCTGCTAGCCAATGAATAACATTGCTAGATGTTACCTGTTGCTGATAGGCCGATTATGCTAATGGATCCAAAGCTAACAGGTTATTTGCAGCGTGCTTTAAATCACGAAATGGCGGCTGTTCAGCAGTATTTTACGCAATCAGCACTTTGTGAACTATGGGGTCTGGATGATGCGGCGGCTAAGTTCCAACACGAGTCAGTGGAAGAACTGGAGCATGCTAAACGTTTAACGCGGCATTTACTCACATTGGGCATCGTGCCTAACGGTACGCAGCTTTCAGCTGTTCCCCCCGTGCGTAGTTTGCGAGACATGTTGCTGGCGGACTGGCAGCTGGAAGCGGATGCTATTCGTTTGTATTCTGATGCGAGTCAGTATTGTGCTCGGGTACATAAAGAAGCCGCTTATCATTTGTTTGATGGCTTGTTGCAAGAGGAACGTGAGCATTTGCAAGATGTAGAGTCCTGGTTAGATGAGCTCGCTGCGACCGAGCCACAGCAAAAGGGCCCTGGCCGTGTCTAACCTGCAGGAAAAATCGCCTGGTCCTGAATGGAAAGTGCAAAAACGCGTTCATCAGTTGTCTCGACGTTTTGATTTTACTGAGTATGATGAAATGCGTGATTTTTTAGATCAGCTCGAAGTACTTTCAGAAAGTGAAGGCTATTATCCTGATCTGACTTTTAGTCGAACGCATGTTAATGTTTCTATCAAGGCGCGTGCTGATGAATTAGCACAGCCGGACTTTGATTTTTCTGCAAAGGTAGATGGGTTGGCTGATGGCTCAAAACAGGAACAACAATGACTAGCGCCAAAATTGCGGTAGCCAATCTGAAAGGCGGCTGTGGTAAGTCGACCCTGGCCATTAATCTTGCCGCGGGTTTAGCCACTCGCGGCAGTACAGTATTACTTGATACTGACCCTCAAGGGACAGCGGAGCACTGGGGCGGACAGGAAAAAGTAAAGGGGATGCCTCGCGTCGTTGCGACGGGTTCCGAAGTATTGAAAGAAATACGCTGGGCTCAGAGCACACATGAATATGTTGTAGTGGATTGTCCTCCTACTCTTGCGAGTGGTCATACCGAAGTTACACTGGAGCAGGTGGACATATTATTAGTCCCTGTTTTACCTTCACCCCCTGATTTGTGGAGCAGTCTCCACATGGTTGAAGCGGTAGAGCAGGCGCGTAAAGTTAACCCGGAATTGCGCGCTTATTTTGTGCGTAATCAGATTGAACCCAAAAGCGCCTTGTCTCACGCCATGCGTGAGGCACTTAAGTTCTGTGGATTACCGTTACTTGAGAGTTCATTGGGACGGCGTGCAGCTTACCGCTGGGCAGCATTGGAAGGCCTCAGTGTTTATCATTTTGGTGCACGTGGAAAGAAGGCCGTTAGTGACATCGAATCTATAATTGAAGAGGTTTTAAATCATGTCGAAATTAAAAGATAAACTCCTTGCCAGTATTAGCAACACCGAGCAAAAAAAATCAGCGGCTGACAGCAGCCCAGCAGCAAAAACACAAGCGGCCACCAGCAACTCACCTGTAAGTTCAAAAAAAGCAGCTAAGCCAAAAGCAAAGTCCAGCCCGAAAAAAGCACAAGCCAGTAAGGGCTCGAGCTATACAATTTTGCATCCACAACGCATTTGGCCTGATTAACTTTTCAGGGTTTGTTGCAGTTTAAAGTTAAGGTGATTTTTGGCTATTCAATTAACAGAGTATCAGGACTTATTAGAAGACCTGGGCGAACAGGCGGGCGAAGTACTGGAGGCAACCTGGCATGATGCTGTGCGTGTATTCAGCCCGCGTGGTCTGGATGCCTATCTAAAGGGTGCGGCTGGCTTAAAATCCTTAGGTCGTGGTAACGATCTGGTTATTTCCTATATTGAAAGCGCACCTTTGGTTGCCAAAGAAATTGGCGAGCAGGCGGTTCCTGAACTGCTTTCACTGGCCATCAAAATGTATTCAAGAACCAGTGCAGAGGTACTTTCTCTGGTTTTTTCGACTGCGCCAACCGCAGCAAACCGCCTTGGCGAGCTTGATTTATTTAACGCCTACCTAAGCTTACTTGATAATCTTGTCGGTAAAGCACCGCGTGCCATCCGTCCTTTTCTTGAAAACCTGGATATCTTATTAGGCCAGCTAACCCTGGGTGGCTTGCGGCGTTGGATTGCCTGGGGCGTATCTGCTTACCGTAATGATTTTGAAGCTCAGGCTGATTATTTTAGCTTGAGCAGTGAACAGGCGAAAGCCGTTTTACTGCAGGAGCAACGTGGTGTGCTGTTTGTTAATGTGCAGCGTCGCCTCAATATGTATTTACGCTCTTTATGGGGGCGGGACTTTTTTATTCGCCCAACCTCTGGTGACTTTGAAACCCGCGAAGGGTATCGCCCCTATATCGAACATTATTTTATTCATCTGCCCGATGCTTTTGATGACTATGTGCCCGAGGGCGCGGAGGCTGGTTCAGAGCAGACGGTGTCTGGTATGGACGTTTACCGCGCAAGCTCGGCGCATGCGGCTGCGCATATTGTTTTTTCATCCTATGACACTGACGCGGAAGACTTAAGTAATTTACAGCGGCTGATGATTGGGGTTATCGAAGATGCACGTATCGAAATACTGGCCGTACGTAAATTTCCTGGCATGAAAGCGTTGTGGATTAAACTACTCCCTGCTGACCCATCACGCGATGAAGGTTTGCAACCTATACTTGATCGATTGGCGCGTGCTTTACTCGATGAGCACTACCAGGATGACCATCCTTTGGTGGTACAGGCACGCAGCGCCATGGCAGCTAATGAGCCGCGTTTGCAAGAACCCGAGCTGGCGCGCGAGATTGGCCTGGAGCTGGCTGAGCAGGTGATTGCACAAAATATCCCATTAAATTCAAGAACTGATCACTACAGTAGCGTTTATCGCGACGATAATCGTTGCCTGTGGCAGTCGCCGGATCATCGAGAAGAAGGCCATGAGCTTTTGCCGAGTGAAACCGAGCAAGTTCGAAAGTATGTCAGCATCATGGAAATGATCAACGAAGTCGAAGTTGAAAATGCGGGTGACGATGCACAGGAAATCTGGGTATTGGAAACCGAGCTGTTTCCGTATGAAGATGAAGGCAAGTCTTACAATGATATGGAAGGCAAAGAGCCAATATCGTCACCGATTCACTACCATGAATGGGACTACCAGACGCAGCTGGAGCGTCCAAACTGGGTTACTTTACTGGAAAAACGCCCAAAAATGGGTGATCCAGAAGAAATTGAAGAAATACTTGAACGACACAAGCCGGTGGTACGCCGTCTGAAACAACTGATTGAGGCGGTTCAGCCACAAGGTGTTATCCGTCAGCGCAAAGTTGAAGATGGTGATGAAATTGATCTCAATGCGGCCATCGGCGCGATGATCGATATTCGTCGCGGTGTGCAACCTGATCCTCGTATTGGCATACGTACCACATTGCAGATCCGAGATCTGTCGGTATTGTTGCTAATTGATTTATCAGAATCGACCAACGATCCGCTGCCAGGTTCAAAATCACTGCTCACGGCTGATAGCTTACAAACGGCAAGCGTTGAATCAACGCTGAGTGATGAGCCTGATTCTGAAGAAAGTGATGAAGTCACCATCCTTGACCTGTCGCGAGAAGCGGCAACGCTAATGGCCGATGCCATGGATAAAATTGGTGATCCCTTTGCGATACACGGTTTCGATTCGAATGGTCGCCATGATGTTGAATACTACCGTTTTAAAGATTTTGAAGAGCCGTATGATGAAGAAGTCAAAGCACATCTTGCGGGGATGACTGGTCAGTTGTCCACGCGGATGGGAGCAGCAGTACGCCACGCGGGTACGCTGCTGAAGCAACGCGCCAGTGCGAAGAAAATACTGTTTATTTTAACCGATGGTGAACCCGCGGATAATGACGAACACGATCCGCAGTATTTGCGCTTTGACACCAAAAAAGCGGTGGAAGAGCTCGCCCGCAACGGCATTAACACGTTTTGTTTAACCCTTGATCCTTATGCGGATGAATATGTTTCGCGGATCTTTGGGGCGAAAAACTTTTTAGTTCTAGACCATGTGTCGCGATTGCCGGAAAAACTGCCTGAACTGTATTTATCCCTGACCAAATAAGTTGGCGTCAATAAATATAGCCGGGTAACAATTGAATAATGAAGAATATTGAGGACGTATAAGATGATAGATAACAGTCAATACATGATTAGCCAGGAGCCTTACTACCATACAATCGGCAAAGAAGTCGAACGTTATGAGGCTGCCTATTCCGTACGTATGCCAGTGATGGTAAAGGGGCCTACCGGCTGCGGTAAATCTCGCTTTATCGAATACATGGCGTGGAAACTGCAAAGGCCGCTTATTACTGTTGCCTGTAACGAGGATATGACTGCTTCTGATTTAGTCGGTCGTTTTCTGCTCGATGCCAGCGGCACTAAATGGCAGGATGGCCCGCTCACTACGGCTGCGCGTATCGGTGCTATCTGCTATCTTGATGAAGTGGTCGAAGCGCGGCAGGATACCACCGTGGTCATTCACCCGCTGACCGATCACCGTCGCCAGTTACCACTGGAGAAAAAAGGTGAGCAGGTCGATGCGCATCCCGATTTCCAGATTGTTATATCCTATAACCCGGGCTACCAGTCAATGATGAAGGATCTGAAGCAATCTACCAAACAACGTTTCGGTGCAATGTCGTTTGACTATCCACCCAGTGAAATGGAAATCGAGATTGTGGCTCATGAAACGGGTGTGGATACCTCAACGGCCGAAAAACTGGTACAGGTTGCACAGCGTTCACGTAACCTGAAAGGCCATGGCCTCGACGAAGGCATGTCAACCCGCTTACTTATTTATGCTGGTCAGCTTATTGCTAAAGGTATTAGCCCTGCCGATGCCTGTCAGATGGCACTGGTTGAACCGCTAACCGATGACATCGATATGCGTGACACGCTTGAAGCTGCAGTTAATACTTTCTTTGCCTGATAGCTTGCAGTGAGCATTATTTGGGGATAAATCCCAGGGGCTGCTAAAATAGCAGCGGGTGAATGCTGAATAAATTGTATCGTCTTCCCACGCCTTGCTAGGGGAGGCGATAAATTAGCGTTAACCTGTAAAAACCTGTCGCCATTGGACGGTGAATAAAACTATTCGATATTGTAAATTCATAGGTTTTAATCTATGTAAATCATAGAAACTATCTGTTTCTACATATATTATCTTTTGTTTATACTGCCTGCCACACCTCTATCTGGGACACATGATTGTTGCTAGTTAACACTGAGCGGCAGCAAGGCAAACTGTTATTCTTTAACGAGACAAGAAATGAAAACTAAAACTAAAACAAGCTTATGGCAGACTGTTTTCCCTTTTCTGCGCTGGTTTCCAATGACAGCAGAGGGTGTGCGTGCCGACCTGGTTGCCGGAATAACCGTGGCCTTGTTGTTAGTACCGCAGAGTATGGCTTATGCACAACTCGCCGGGTTACCCGTGGTTTATGGGCTTTATGCCTCGGTAGTACCGGTCATTATTGCCTCGATGTGGGGTTCATGTAACCAGTTACATACTGCACCGGTGGCGATGCTTTCGATGATGTCGGCAGCAGCGTTGATCCCCTTTGCGGTCATGGGCACTGAAAAGTTTATTGAGCTGGCCATTATGCTGGGTTTGATGGTCGGTATACTGCGATTAATACTGGGTCTGGCTCGTTTGGGGGTGCTGGTTAATTTTATCTCCAACCCGGTTCTGGTGGGCTTTACCAACGCCGCCGCTATTATTATTGGCCTGTCACAACTAAGCAAAATTATCGGTGTTCCCTTTCCTCGAAGTGACGTTTATGTTGCTGATCTCTGGGCAGTGGTATTACAGATTGGTGAAACGCACTGGTTAACACTGGCCTTTGCGGTTGGCGCCTATTTACTTATCCGTGTTAGTAGCGTCTATATAAAGAGATTGCCGGGCGTGCTGATTGCCGTTGTGATAGCTACCGCCATCAGTGCCTTGATTAATTATGAAGATAAGGAACGTGTACCCCTTAGCGCAATACATGACACCGTTGAGGCTGAACTCATTCAAAACTACGCTGCAGACAAAGCAGAAGCGGGTGTATTGAGCCACCGCATTGCAAGTAAAAATAATAAACTACACAGCCTAAAGCGGGATAAAGACAGTAACAGTCTGGCGATTGCGGAGCTGGAAGGTGAGTTACTTACTTTGCGTATTCGGCAGGAAAACTTGAAGCAGGCAAACAATAAACGTCGGGTTGAATTATACCGTGTGGACTTTGTTCGTGTGGCGGCAGATGAGAGTATGGCGCACTACTATTATGCGCGTGGTCATGTACCTAAGGGGCTGGAAATTGACGGCAAAACCTGGCGCTTCCTCACGGTCTCTGATAACCGGGTGGTCTTTTCTGCTGGCGGTGCGGTAGTGGGTGATATCCCTCAGGGCTTACCCCATTTTGCTGTACCGGTTATTGACTTTGGGATTATGCTGATGCTGCTTCCGGCCGCTTTTATTATGGCTCTTATCGGCTTTCTGGAAGCGACATCGATTTCTAAAGCCATTGCGGTTAAGACCAAACAAAGGGTCAATATTAACAAAGAGCTGGTGGGTCAGGGGCTGGCGAATGCAGTCGGCAGTTTTTTTGGTTCGTTCACGGTCAGTGGTTCTTTTTCGCGTTCCGCCGTTGCCGCCCGCACCGGTGCCCGCACCGGCTTATTTGCGATTACCAGTGCCTTAGCCGTGGTGGCGGTACTGTTATACCTTACCCCGCTGCTTTACCATTTGCCGCAAGCCGTACTGGCGGTCATTGTTATGATGGCAGTGTTCGGTCTTATTCGAATTCAGCCTTTAATCCATGCCTGGCGGGTGGATAGAACCGGGGCTTTAATTGGTATTACGGCTTTTATTGCTACTTTGGCTATGGCACCCGCCATTGCTAACGGTATTATGGTCGGCATCGTACTGACCATGGTCGCCTTTGTGCTAAAGGTGATGAAACCCCGTGCCGAGATTTTGGGGCACGGTGATGAGGGCGAGTTAAAGGGCATGAAAACGCATGGTCTGCCACCGATTAGTGAGTGCTTTATCCCTATTCGTTTCGATGGCTCGTTGATTTTTGCCAATGTCGCTTATTTTGAGAACGCTGTTCTGGAAGCGCATGCTACTTTTCCAGAGGCGCGTACTATCCTGATTATCGGCAGTGGTATCAACTGGATTGATGCCAGTGGTGAGGAAAAAATCCGCGAGGTGGCAGGCAGTTTACGTGAGGCCGGGATTACCCTCGCGTTCAGCAGCTTGAAGAAACAGGTGGTCAACTCTTTTGAACGTGGCGGCCTTATTCCTGTCATCGGTGAAGAAAATATTTTTCGTACCAAGGCAAAAGCGGTCCAAATGCTAACTGAGCGACACGACCGGGCCAGAAGGGAAGCCGAGGCGGCAGCTAAAAGGAAAGCGAAGTCGGAAGCATCGGAAGCATAATTTTTCCATGCACCCTGCAATCAGGGTAAATCTAAATACAGCTGATCCAACAACCCAAGCTTATTCTACAAACAGCGGTATCGGGCAATCAAGGGTGTTGGCAATGGCTCGCATCAGCTCTTTTTCCTGTGGCGAGTATATCTGATCTTGTGTCATGCAAATAAGACAGGCTTTTAATAGCCGAGGTTTTTGCAATGGTTTTAGCAAGGCCAGTGTATCAATCGCCAGTTCAAGATTGTCAAAATTTATTTGTTCTTGCGGTAGCAGGGTTAAGTTCTTTATTTTTAATTCCTGTTGTGCTTTCGAAAAGGTTGCTTCGATTTGTTTTGTATCTTGCTGGGTTTTATTTTTTTGGCAAGTATAAACCAGCATACTTATTAATACTTCAACGTGCTTTTTAACACCGCGGAGTGAACCATAGCGGGCTATTTTTTTACTGGCATGATTTTTCCTGTCACCCAATTCTTTTTCCAGGTTTGAAAGCAGAATTTTTTGTAATGACCATTCAAAAATATCCACTTTGCCATCGGCCGTTATTAAACTGTGCAGATTCTTTTTAAATAATTGATATTGTTTTTTTGACAGCTGACGCAGAATAGGTAGAGCGATATCAATTAAAGGCAGACGGAATTTAATATCGAGCTGGCTGATACTTTTAAACAATTGACGACTAAGATCATAGATGCCGGTATCGGCAAATTCTTTCAGGTGCTGAAATTGTTTTTGTTGTATATCGGAATTGTTATCAATAAGCAGGCAGTAAATCACCGCGCGTGCCGCGTAGGGCTCGTGCAATGCCTGTCGAATAGTAGCCGGAATGTCATTGATAAGTGTGGCGGCATAGTTTAATTGTGTCGCATCAGTTTGCCCAATGCTATTGAGAATTTCATTGATTATTACGGCACTGGTGATGGTTTCGACCATTTTTTCCGCACGCGCCCGTTGCTGCTCTTTTTTTGATGCTGAACGGTTATTATTCTCTGCCTGTTCGTTTACTTCGTGTGTGACCGGCTCAAAAACGCCGTCCCAGGTCGAGTCGATACGCTTAATCCGCACTTCCAATGGCGGGTGGGTGGCTGATAACGAACCCAGCATCGAGCTAATAGCGTTGCTAAAAAAAGCATGGCTCATTGTGGGGGCTTCAGGTGACTCCAGCTCAGACCCTGCTGCATAACCACCGATCTTTTTTAGTGCACCGGCAATACCATTTTTATTGCGGGTATATTGCACGGCAGATGCATCGGCAAGAAATTCACGTTGTCGGCTAACCGATGCCTTGATTAAATTACCAAAAAAAGTACCGGCAAAACCAATAACAATTAAGCCAATCCCCAGCCCGATAATGGGGCCGGCATTTTTACTGTTGCCACGGCTTGAGTGCAGCACGAAATAACCAATTAAACCGAGCAGTAAGATACCGTGTAATACACCGATTAAACGAATATTTAGCCGCATATCACCGTGTAAAACATGGCTGAATTCATGGGCAATTACGCCCTGCAATTCTTCGCGGCTTAAAAATGCAATGGTGCCGCGGGTAACGCCAATCACTGCATCCCCCGGTGAGTAGCCTGCTGCAAAGGCGTTAATGCCTTCCTCGCCTTCAAGTAAGTAGACTGGAGGGACGGGGGAGCCAGACGCTATTGCCATTTCTTCCACCACATTCAACACTTTACGTTCGTGTAAATCGTTGGTGCTTTGATCAATAAGACGCCCCCCCAGCGACTCAGCGACCGCAGTGCCGCCGCCGGATAAAGCCATGGTTTTGTAGGCACTGCCGCCAAGAATAACGGTTAATACAAGCGCACTAACGGTCAGGAAAATGCGCCAGTCAAACTGGGCAACAACCGCGTTAAGGGTTAAGCCTTGTTCGCCGGGTTCAATAAAACCAAACAACAGCATAACCAATAAGTTAGTCACAACAATAAGCCCAACAACAGCCAGTGCAAAAAAGAAAACCAGACGTTTAGTGTTTTGTCGCGCCGTATCTTGTGATTGAAAAAAATCCATAGGTGGTATCCTTGTGCTAGTCCGCCATTCCTGTGGAGGCGGGAATGGTGGACTATAAAACAGTTTTTTTATTTAGCCTAAATTAAAAAGAAACCTTAGGTGCAGCCTGAATTTCTTTTGTATCTTCAAACTCAAGCAAGGTCGCATCTTGTGCATGGCCAAAGCTGGGGGCAAGCACAACCTGAGGGAAACTTTGTTTATAGGTGTTGTAGGCCATTACCTGATCATTAAAGGCCTGACGGGCAAAGCCCACTTTATTTTCTGTTGAGATGAGCTCTTCACTGAGCTGCATCATATTCTGGTTGGCTTTTAAGTCGGGGTAGGCTTCCATCAGCATATTAAATTTCCCCATGGCGCCAGCTAATGCCCCTTCTGCACCATTGAGCGACTTCATCGCATCGGCATCGCCGGGGTTGGCGGCGGCATCGGCCAGCCCATCAGACGCCGAGTTACGTGCTGCGATAACGGCTTCCAGCGTTTCGCGTTCATGCTTCATATAACCTTTAGCGGTTTCAATTAAATTTGGAATTAAATCATAGCGGCGTTTTAGCTGGACTTCGATTTGTGCAAAGGCATTTTTATAGCGGTTGCGCAGCGCAACAAGCTGGTTGTAAATTGATATTACGTAGAACACCAGAATGGCAACAATAACAAGAAAAACAATCAGCGAAGTATCCATGTGCTTCCTCTTTTAAGAATGTATGTAAGTATTTTTATAAATGTATGCGCTACACTATAACCATTATAGTGTCATATTTACCATCGTTTGTTAATTTTATTTCTGCCAGGTTTTGCTGAAATATGACACCTAATGTCGGGCTACGTATCATACTTAAACTTCTCTTTGTGTTTTTTTAGTGCGACTTAAGATAGAAAAATATTTTTGAAGGAAACTGAAATGAAATAGAGAGAAAAAACAATCTACTTGAATGAGGTGTTTGGCTATGGATACTACAACTGAACTACAGCAAACAATTAATGAAATGGTTGATAATACGCGCGGTATATTGGCTGCTGATGAAAGTTCCCCAACGATTGCAAAGCGTTTTGCTGCGATCAATGTGGAGTCAACAGCAGAAAATCGTTGTCATTACCGAAGCGTTTTATTAAGTACGCCGGATCTTGGTAAATATATATCTGGCGTTATACTGTTTGAAGAAACACTGCAACAAAAATCCAGTGAGGGTGTTCCTCTGGTTAAACTGGCAGCGCAACAGGGTATTGTAGCCGGGATTAAAGTGGATAAAGGCAAAGGGCCGTTACCTGCTTCGCCGGGTGATTTAATTACCTATGGTCTGGATGGCCTGAAGGAAAGACTGCAAGTTTACAAGGCACAGGGAGCGCGTTTTGCAAAGTGGCGTGAAGTTTATAGTATCAGTGAAACAAACCCGACGGTTCTAGGGCTTACTGCCAATGCAGAAATGCTGGCTCGCTATGCTGCTGTTTGCCAGGAGGCGGGAATTGTTCCTGTTGTTGAACCGGAAGTACTCATGGACGGCAATCATGATATAGACCGTTGCTCAGAAGTGACTGAAAATGTATTGCATTCGGTTTTTCATGCGCTGCATCAACATCATATTTGTCTGGAGCATATGATACTCAAACCTAATATGGTTGTGCCGGGGATAAGCTTACGTACCGCAGAGCCGGACGAAGTTGCCAGTGAAACACTCAAAGTACTTCGCCGGACTGTTCCTGCGGCTGTTCCGAGTATTAATTTTCTTTCCGGGGGGCAGGGCCCGGAAGAGGCGACTGGTAATCTTAATGCTATCAATCAGTTGGCCGAGAACGCAGCATGGCAACTTAGTATTTCCTACGGCCGTGCATTACAGCAACCTGCCTTACAGGCCTGGCAGGGCAAAACAGAAAATGATGTAAAGGCTCAACAGGCCTTATTGAATCGTGCAAGGTTGAACAGTCTGGCGCGGCAGGGAAAATATGAACGCGAATAACAGGGAGCCCATCTTTAAATAACAACTTTAACTCAGGCAGGGTTGACGATGGCGATAAATATTCAGTTCTTTGGTGCAGCGGGAGAGGTGACCGGTTCCTGTCATCTGGTGACCGTTGGCCAGCAAAAGGTATTACTTGATTGTGGTTTGATTCAAGGTGGTAAAAAAGATGAGGAGCGTAATCGACAGGCTTTTCCTTTTGACCCAAAAAGTATCGATGCGGTGGTATTGAGTCACGCACACATTGATCATTCCGGGCGCTTGCCGCTATTGGTGAAGGCGGGTTTTAAAGGGCCTATCTACACGCATCGGGCAAGCCGCGATTTGTGTAAAATCATGTTAAAAGATGCCGGCTTTCTCAGTGAAAAAGATGCCGAGTGGGAGAATCGCAAACGTGCACGCAAAGGTCTGGCGTTTGTTGAACCTTTGTTTACCGTCGATGACGCACGGCTGGCCATGCGGCAATTTAAAGGGCTGGTCTACACTAAACGAACACGGATTTTGCCGGGGGTGCATTTGCGGCTGGCTGATGCCGGGCATATTCTTGGATCGTCCATTGTTGAGTTATGGATGAATGATGGTGGTGAAACTCGCAAGCTGGTTTTTAGTGGCGACCTGGGCCGCTCCGGTATGCCGGTTCTACAGGATCCTGCCCAAATTCAAAAAGCAGATCTGGTAATAATGGAAAGTACCTACGGTGATCGATTGCATCGAACATGGGCCGACTCCAAGCGCGAAATACATAAAGTTTTAGCTCTGGCTACACAGAGTAAAGGCAATATCTTAATGCCCGCTTTTGCGGTTGGGCGCAGCCAGGAAATTCTTTATTTATTTGCTAAGTATTATAAAGAGTGGCAACTGGATCGCTGGCATATTTTTCTGGACAGTCCCATGGCTATTGAAGCGACCCGGGTTTTCACCCAGCATGCAGACTTGTTTGATGAAGAAACAGCGGCACTCTGGAAACAGCACAGTACCAATACCTTACTGCCCAACCTGCATATATCGCGCACCGCCAACCAGTCTATGGCCATCAACCATATTCGTAGTGGCGCTATCATTATTGCCGGTAGTGGCATGTGTAATGGTGGGCGAATCAAACATCACTTCAAACACAATATCTGGCGACGAGAATGTCAGCTTGTTATTACCGGTTATCAGGCGCGGGGTACGTTGGGTCGTACACTCGTGGACGGTGCACGGCGTATTCGTTTATGGGGTGAAACGGTGAGAGTGGCTGCTAGGGTGCATACTATCGGTGGTTTATCTGCTCATGCTGATCAGTGTGGCTTAAAAAACTGGTACTCCAATTTTGAAGCACGACCACCGCTGGTGCTGGTGCATGGCGAGGAGCATGCAATGGTGGGATTATCGGATAGTTTAAAGCAGCAATTCCTGTGCATATGGCACGTTCGGGCGAGCTACTCGAACTGACTAACAGCGGAAAATGCATTGTTGATGGTAAGGCAGTTATATAAGCCAGATAAAAAAACTTTTTTGTTATACGTGTTATTTAATCTCGATTTTGTAAGTAGCGTGACAGCTGATGCAGTTATTCATTAATTCTGATAGCTGCTGCAGGCTGAGTTGTGGATCACCTAACTCTTCAGCATCGAGTGCCAGCAGGTCAAATTTTTTGTGGGTGTCACGGCCAAGTATTTTAAAATTAAGGGGAAGTTTTTGTGTGAGTGCAGCAGGCATTCCGGGCTGTGCCTGAACCCCCGCCTTGCGCGCAGCCTTTATAATAAGCGGCAGGTTTTCTTTACTAACCCCTTCGGTAATGGCCTGTACAGTGGAAAGGAAAAGCCGCATTTCAGTTAAAACTAAAGCACGTTCAGCGGGAGTTAATAGCAGTGCCTGCCGCCCATCGTTATTTTCATTGTTCGCTGTGGCTGAGCCGCTAAAGGCAAGTGTAATAAGTGTAACAAGTGTTATTGTAAAAATAGACCGACTTAATTTGTACATATTTATCCTTCTCTGTTGTATCAACGGGAAAGCAAACCCACCGATGGTTGAGTATAGCGGTTAATCAGGCCTGGGTGCAGTTGTTGTGTTTTAGTGTTGTGTGATATTTCTGTACCAGAATCAATAGATTAATTTTTTTTGTATGGGCATTACTAAAACTATACCCGCAGCAGGTAAAATGATGATCTTTAACGATATGAGTAACTTACATACCTGACTAAAAAGGTATTTATCCACTATAAATTCAACTTATGCTTATCATTGTAATATTAGGGTTTTAAAGAGAAAAACCGCTTTATTTTACGTGTAAAACTAGCTAAATTAGCCATCCCTAGAATTCTGTAGTCAGATCTGTTTTTTGGGATTTGTTGTGGTCGAGGGTTTAAGTTGCCTGACTGCTAAATCGTCAGACTTGCAGGAAGTCAGCTTGAATATTTAGGAATTAATATTGTCTGGGCAGTTACATTTGTTGAGGCAATTAAAAGTTTTAAACTTAGTTAACTAAAAAAATGCAAGAAAATTAAGGAGTAGTCGCTATGCCTACATTTGTACGTACAGATAAATGTGATGGGTGCAAGGGTCAAGATAAAACAGCCTGCATGTATATTTGCCCACACGATTTAATGAAATTAGACAAAGACGGTTCTGAAACTGGCCACGCAATGAAAGCGTATAACCAGGAACCTGAGCAATGCTGGGAATGCTACAGCTGCGTTAAAATTTGTCCTCAACAAGCGATTGAATGTCGTCACTATGCCGACGTTGTACCTTTAGGCGGTTCTGTTCAGCCTTTACGTGGTACGGATTCAATTATGTGGACTATCAAGTTCCGTAACGGCACCATGAAACGTTTCAAATTCCCAATTCGTACTACTCCAGAAGGTTCTATCGATCCTTACGGTGGTAAACCAGAAGCGGACATGAGCAAAATCGAAGAGAATATGTTTTTTGTTCAGCATAATGGCTACCGTGCCGGCGATCCAAGCGAACTTATCTGCAAGTAATTCCTGCATAAGCATCGTTTGAAAATAAATTTAAATATTAGAGATAGAGGAAATTAAGATGGCCGAATTTGGTAATCCTGATGTAATCGAAGAAGAGATTGATATCCTTCTTATTGGTGGCGGCATGGCTTGTTGCGGTACAGCGTATGAACTCCCACGTTGGATCGAAGCTTCAGGCGAAAACGTCACAGTTAAATTAGTTGATAAAGCAGCAATGGATCGTTCAGGTGCTGTTGCTCAAGGTTTATCAGCAATCAACACCTATATTGGACCAGAGCAAGATCCAGCGGATTATGCACGTATGGTTTCAAATGACCTTATGGGTATTACTCGCGACGATTTAGCGTACGATTTAGGTCGTCACGTAGATGAATCCGTTCATTTATTTGAAGAATGGGGTTTACCTATTTGGAAAATGGACGAAAACGGTGAACGTTTCGACGGTTCTAAAGGTATGCCTTCATTAGCAGACGGCGGTAAACCGGTACGTTCTGGTAAATGGCAAATTATGATTAACGGTGAGTCTTACAAATGGATTGTTGCTGAAGCGGCTAAAAAAGCCCTCGGTATGGAAAACATTGAAGAACGTATTTTCATCGTTAAATTAATCAACGACAAAAATGACCCTAGCCGTATTGCTGGCGCGGTTGGTTTTTCTACGCGTAACCATACTATCCACGTATACACTGCAAAAGCTATCCTTCTTGCAGCGGGTGGTTGTGTAAACATCTTCCGTCCACGTTCTGTTGGTGAAGGCACAGGTCGTGCCTGGTACCCAGTTTGGAATGCGGGTTCAACGTATACAATGGCAGCAGAAGCTGGCGCTGAATTAACGTTGATGGAAAATCGTTTCGTACCGACACGTTTCAAAGATGGTTACGGTCCTGTTGGCGCATGGTTCCTGTTATTTAAAGCACAGGCAACGAATGCTTTTGGCGAAAAATACATGGTTCGCAACAAAGAAATGCTGGATGATTATCCTCCATACGGTCAAGCGGCCGTTCCTGCTTCTTGCTTACGTAACCACTTAATGTTGAAAGAAATGAAAGAAGGTCGTGGTCCAATCTATATGGATACTGTGACTGCTCTTGCTAACTTACGTGAAACATTGTCTCCACGTGAAGTAAAACATCTTGAAGCTGAAGCATGGGAAGATTTCCTTGATATGTGTGTTGGCCAATGTGGTGTTTGGGTTGGCGAAAACATTGAACCAGAGAAGAAAAACTCTGAATTAATGCCTACCGAACCTTACCTGTTAGGCTCTCACTCAGGTTGTTGCGGCATTTGGTGTTCGGGTCCGACTGACGTTGGCGCGCCAACAACAGAAGGTTTAGGTGAAGGTATTCCTGAGCATTTACCAAGTGGTTGGAACTGGGGCTACCGTAGTATGACAACGGTTAGTGGTTTGTTCACTGCTGGTGATGGTGTTGGTGCTTCTGGCCACAAATTCTCTTCAGGTTCTCATGCTGAAGGTCGTATGTGTGCTAAATCAATGCTTAAGTATGTACTTGACAACAAAGACTTCAAACCTGAATTAGATACGTCAGTTGAAGACCTGGTTGAAGCAATCTACAAACCAGTACGTACTTTCCTTGAGCATAAAGACTACACAACAGCGATTGATGTTAATCCACATTACATTACGCCTAAAATGTTCCAGTTCCGTCTACAAAAAATTATGGACGAATATGTAGCGGGTTGTGCAACTTATTACCAGACTAACGCAGAAATGATGAAAGTTGCTGGTGAGAAGCTGGACATGATGAAAGAAGATGCTGAAAAAATGCGTGCGAAAGACCTTCACGAATTACTTCGTGCATGGGAAAACTTCCATCGCTTAGTAACAGCAGAAGCTCACTTGAAGCACATCGAGTTCCGTCAGGAATCTCGTTACCCTGGTTTCTACTATCGTACAGATAAAAACTTTGTCGATGAAGAAAACTGGCATTGCTTCGTAAACTCAATTTACGACAAAGAAACGAAAAAATGGACATGCTTCAAGCGTGCTCACGTTGATTTGGTTGATAAATCAAAATTATTTAAATAAGCAATTATTTAAGTAGTTGAGTTGAAACCCAGAGTTGCCGAAAGGCACTCTGGGTTTTTTAGTGGCAGTTATGAAATTACTGCCACTTATCCTTTAGGGTTTATGCCTGAATATATTAAAGTCAAAAGATATATAATATAATGCTTTGATCTTAAGTTAAGAGGAGGGAAATAATATTGCTCATCCATGAGCAAGGGGGATTTTTAATTTTAAGCCGCGTGTATTTCTTTAGCTTTTTTAGCTGCTTTTAGCCTGTTCGGCATCATAAGCGGCACCTGACCACATCATGTCATAAGCGATTTCTTCGCGTTTCCATTTTCACAAAGCTCCAGTACTTTTTCGAATAAAGGCTGGAAGGTTTCAGATTTATGAGACTCTTCATGCTCTGCAAAGCTTTTCCAGAAAGTAACAATCAGTGCTTCTTTGTCTTTCAACGGGCTGTCAACAGCCTGGCCAATCGTGGAACCTTCGTTTGAAATCTGGCCAGTGTTCAGGGCAACAAAACCACCGACAAAACCGGTTTCTGAATGGTAAGTTTTAACATTTTCGCAAAGGAAGGCAACGCGTTCCTGTAATTCGTCGATAGTGTATTCGGGTTTTAAAATAACGCGGTTGATTGTAACAACACCGTTTGCTGGAAAGCCTGTAATTAATGACATAGTGAAAACCTCAAGATTTTTAATAAGTAATTGCTAATATACCCACTGTTATTAGTTAAATCAAGCCCTGGTATAAATATTTTTATGAAGATTTTATGACGTTGATTTCATTGATTATTTAGCGTCTCGATATACACGTTATTGTAAGTAAAGGAATAAAGAACCTGATTTGCGGTGAATGTTGAGTAATAATGTGGGGCTGGTATTGCTCGCTTTTCTAAAATCCTGCAAGTTACCAACGGGAACCCGATTAACGGAAGTCACCACATCATTCTTACGTAATCCAGCCATCCAGGCCGGGCTGCCGCGTTCAATGCTCGAAATAATCACACCTTTAATCCGCTTATAAAGTGGTGAGCCTTTCGTAATATTGCTAAAGGTTGCGCCCTGTAAACGAGGGTGCTCGGCTTTAAACTGGTTTAGATTTTGCTCACCGGCTACTTTTGCAACTAATGTCTTTCGTTGGCCTTCGCGCAAAACCACCAGCTCAACACGTTCACCAATGCGCAGCAGACCAACACGGTTACGCAAAACAGAGGCATTGCGTACGGGCTTGCCATTAAAACGTATAACAATATCGCCAGCTTTTAAGCCCGCTCTTTCGGCAGCGGAATGTGAGTCAACCTGGGTGATAACGGCACCGGTTATTTTATCGGCATTGCTAATGCCAAAAGCTTTGGCAAGGTCTGGGCTTAAATCTTGCGCCTGTGCGCCCAGCTTGCCACGCTGTACTTCACCGTGGGTTACCAGTTGTTGCATGATCGCGTTCGCCATATTAATGGGTATGGCAAAACCAATGCCGACGTTACCGCCGCTCTTAGATAATATCGCCGTGTTAATACCAATCAGTTCACCGTTTAAACTCACCAGTGCGCCGCCTGAATTACCGGGGTTAATGGAGGCATCGGTCTGGATAAAATCTTCATAGCCTTCAATGCCTAAACCACTGCGGCCGAGTGCGCTCACAATACCGGAGGTAACCGTTTGCCCCAGCCCAAAAGGGTTGCCTATCGCAATTGCAAAATCGCCCACACGCAGTTGGTCTGAATTAGCCAGTGGCAAGGCAGTGAGTTTTAAGTCGTCGGTGGGTGTGACTTGAATAACGGCAATATCGGTAGCGGGATCGGTGCCAATGAGTTTAGCTTTTAAGCTATGGCCGCTCTTAAAGGTCACCATAATCACATCGGCTTGATCGATAACGTGGTTATTGGTGAGTATATAGCCTTTTTCGGCATCAACGATCACACCCGAGCCGAGGCTTTGCGAACGGCGTGTTTGTGGCTGGTCGGGCACATCAAAAAAGCGGCGAAAGAAAGGGTCACGTAATAAGGGGTTTTGCTGAATAGTAATGGTGCTGCTGGTAGCAATGTTCACCACCGCGGGCATGGCACGTTCCAGCATCGGTGCCAGCGTTGGCAGGCGGTTACCCTGGCTATCTAATACAGGCAATGCTGCATTTACATTAACAAGCACAAGTAAGCTTAGGCTAAGTACCACTAAAAAATGAAAGTGAAAGTGCTTTATCATTTTTTGTAATGGATATGCTGTTGCTTTGTAGACTGTTTTAGTTTTCATTGTTTGGTGGCCTGCATTATTTTTTTCATTGAAGATTAGATATAAAAAATGCCAGAAGTTTCAACGTCGGCAAAATTGTTTTTCAAATTAAAAAGAGGTTGTTCTTCATAATTATAGGATAGAACAACCTCTTTAGCCGTTACCGCGTTAAAATTGACAGAAGATTAATGCTCTACTTTAATTTTACGTGGCTGCAACCTGGTATGCTTAGGGATAGTAATACGTAATACACCATTATTGCATTTGGCATTAATCTTTTCAGCATCGGCTGTGTCGGGCAGGCTAAAGCGACGATAAAAATTACCGTAACTGCGTTCTATGCGCGTATAGCCGTCATGCTCTTCGGTTTTTTCATTTTCGCGTTGACCTTTAATGGTTAACAGACCGTTTTCCATATGCACGTCAATATCTTTGGGATCAACGCCGGGGATGTCCGCATGTAAAATAAATTCCTTGTCAGTTTCTTTTACATCCACTGCGGGTGTCCAGTCACTGGTCACAACATTGCTTGCGGCATGTGAATTAGGGTCGAGATCTGTACTATGAGTAAAGAAATCGGTCAGTTCTTTACGAAACTGGTCGGTATTCCAGGGTTGGTAACGTATTAAGCTCATGGTTGTTTCTCCTTATTTATCTCAATTAAATGGCAAATAACGCCTGCGTGTTAAGGATATAGGTCTGCATATTTTGAATACAAGAATTGAAAGTTGTTTTTTTTATCCCCATTGAGATCGGTTGTCTTTTTTCAAGAGCCCGGTGCATTTAAAGCAACATTTTTAGTAGAAAAGCCACTTAATATTATGACTATCTGTATTAGAAACACAATATATAGTAATGATGGTATATTGTGGATGACCTGTGTATAACCCTGTGCATAAGCGGTTGAGTATTATTTCATGTTAAATCATATAAAAAACAACAACTTAAATATTTAAAATAAATGGCAATTAGTTATTGACGGGTTCTGCGTTAAGGAGTAACTTTGCTCAACCACACAAGATGTTGTGGTTGAGTATAAAATTCATCACTAAGGCTTGTTTCCTCCCCCTAAACAGCCAATAAAGTGAATAAAATCAATAATATAGATTAAGACACACGGAGAAAAGCCAAACCATGAGCCGCGCACCCTTGAAAGCTGTAAAAACAACAAATACCCACAACATACCTTTTCAAGATGCCTCGCTCGATATTTGGGACAAAAAGTATCGCCTAAAAAGCAAAGATGGCGACATTGTTGACCAGGATATTGACGCGACCTATGCGCGTGTGGCCAAAGCGCTGGCCGAAGTCGAAAAAAAGCCCAAGCGTAAGCAGTGGGAAGAAAAATTCATCTGGGCATTGCAACATGGCGCTATCCCCGCCGGTCGCATTACCTCCAATGCAGGCGCATTGGAACATAAACCAGCCACGTCTACGATTAACTGTACTGTTTCTGGCACTATCACCGATTCAATGGACGATATTTTAGGCAAAGTACACGAAGCCGGTCTTACGCTTAAAGCCGGTTGCGGCATTGGTTATGAGTTTTCCACCCTGCGCGGCAAGGGCGCGTATGTGTCCGGTGCCGGTGCGTATACATCGGGGCCACTGTCGTTTATGGATATCTACGACAAAATGTGTTTTACCGTATCAAGTGCCGGTGGTCGGCGTGGCGCACAAATGGCCACCTTTGATATTGGCCACCCCGATGTTATGGAGTTTATCAAAGCCAAAAGGGAAGATGGTCGGCTGCGCCAGTTCAATCTGTCACTTTTAATCACCGAAGAATTTATCAAAGCCGTGCGAGACGATGCGCAGTGGCGTTTAGGTTTTCCAATAAAAGAAAAAGAAGTAGAGCAAGATGGCATCGACTTAAACAATGCCGATGAAATTTACTGGCGCGAATGGCCGGTGACTGATGGTTATGTTACCAATGACGAAGATCTGGTGGCCTGTAAGGTGTATAAAACCATTAAAGCAAAACGCCTGTGGGACATGATCATGACGTCCACCTACGACTTTGCCGAGCCGGGTTTTATTCTTATCGATAAAGTTAATGAAATGAACAACAACTGGTTCTGCGAAAATATTCGTGCGACAAATCCATGCGGAGAACAGCCATTACCGCCTTATGGTTCATGCTTGCTCGGTTCCGTTAACCTCACCAAATTTGTTACCAACCCATTCACAGAAAATGCAGCCTTTAACTGGGGCGAGTTTAAAGAGGTGGTTAAAGTTTTTACCCGCATGCTTGATAACGTAGTGGAGATTAATGGTTTACCGCTGGAAGGCCAGCGCGAAGCTATTTTAGATAAACGCCGTCACGGTATGGGTTTTTTAGGCTTAGGTTCAACCACCACCATGTTACGGATGAAATACGGCGAGCCCAATTCGGTTGAGTTTGCAGAACGCGTCAGTAAAGAACTGGCTTTAGCCGGTTGGGAAGCGGCTTTAGACTTAGCTAAAGAAAAAGGCCCCGCACCTATAATGACGCAGGAATTTGAAGTGACGGCTGCAATGTTGCGTCAACGCCCAGAAATGAAAAAAGACGGTGTTAAAGCTGGCGACAAACTTCCCGGTAAAGTGCTGCACGCAAAATACAGCCGCTATATGCAGCGTATTGCAGAAGCCGCACCGGAATTGGTAAATGAGTTACTTGAAGTGGGTGCACGTTTTACTCACCATTCATCGATTGCACCGACCGGCACTATTTCTTTATCGCTGGCCAACAATGCCAGTAACGGTATCGAACCGTCGTTCGCGCATCACTATTCACGTAATGTTATTCGTGAAGGTAAAAAAACCAAAGAAAAAGTCGATGTGTTTTCTTTTGAACTGCTGGCTTACCGTGAGCTTATTAATAAAGAGGCCATGCCTTACACCGAAGAAGAAAAAAACAAATTGCCGGACTATTTTATAGCCGCAGACGATATTACGCCAAAGGCACATGTGGATATTCAGGCCGCATCACAAATATGGATAGACTCGTCTATTTCAAAAACAGCCAACGTACCCACCGACTATGAATTTGAAGACTTTAAAGATATCTATATGTACGCCTACGACCAGGGTTTAAAAGGCTGCACCACCTTCCGCTTTAACCCCGAAGTCTTCCAGGGTGTACTGGTTAAGGAACAGGATCTGGAAAATACCACCTATCGCTTCACCCTGGAAGATGGTTCCGAAGTAGAAGTAAAAGGTAACGAAGAAATTGAATACGATGGCGAAACCCATACCGCGGCCAACTTATTCGATGCATTAAAAGAAGGGTACTACGGAAAATTCTGAATGGATAAGTTCTAATTTTTATATAAATAAAATGAG
>QIKU01000136.1 GCA_003232015.1 Gammaproteobacteria bacterium | reverse complement strand
TATTTTTACCACCGCCTATGATCAATATGCGCTCGATGCCTTTGATAACCATGCCGTTGGCTATTTACTTAAACCGATTAAAAAAGAAAAGTTAGTCGATAGTTTACAGGCCGCTAGCAAACTAAGCCGCGCACAACTGCAATCAATTCAAGATGGAAATAAAAACACGTCATGCCCTCATTACATTAGCGCGCGAGTAAAAGGAAATATCCAGCTAATCCCTATCGACAGTATTCGCTATTTCCAGGCCGACCAAAAATATGTAAGCGTTGGTTTTTTTGAAAACAACACCGCAAGTGAAGTGCTTATTGAAGAGTCATTAAAGTCATTAGAACAAATACTCAGTACTGCGTTTATACGCGTGCATCGTAATGCGCTGATTGCAGAATGCTATATTACCGGCTTGAATAAAGATAAGGAAGGTGCACACTGGTTATGCTTACAGGATATGCAACATAAATTAGAAGTGAGTCGACGACATTTGTCTGATGTCAGAAAAATAATTAAAGATAAAGCGCTTTAATGAATGCTTAAAGTTAAGGAATAGCCACACCCACTTCAAGCGCCTCGAACCAGTCTAGAAATTTCGCTACGTTTTCACCTTTAAAAATTCTGCCATGTTGTGGTGCCATATACTCAATGTCTAAAGTACGCACACGCTTTACCCAGTCGTTCTTTGCCCGGTTAGACGGCATCCAGCGTTTGTGAAACATTTCCATTTTAGGTATGTGTTCGTCAAAGTCTTCAACATAAAGCGGGGCTTCGCTGGCTTCCAATGCTGCTCCCACATCACCACTCATTAATATTTTGGCTTTAGGGTCATAAACATGAAAGTTGCCGGACGAGTGTAAATAATGCGCAGGAATAAACCGTATATCAACCTCACCCAGGTTTAGCTCATTGCCTTCATCAGGAATGCCGACATATTCAATATTGTTCATTCCAAAGTGGCGAAGAAAACCTTCCCATAACCAGGGCGAGTGCAGCTTTGCATGAGGCAACGCCTGATCCCATAAACCAAGCGAGGAAATAATATCCGGATCCTGATGAGAGGCAAAAATATCGGTGATCTCATCGACCTTTGCATGGTGCAAAATGGCGCCCAGCATTGGCGCAAATACTTCAATACCACCGGGATCCATCAGTAAAGCCCTATCACCGGCAACAATCATATACTGATTGGTGTCAATAATACTTTCCGGCTTTTCCGGGTCACGGCCAAACATGATCCACTGGTGGCCTTTGTCATAAATTTTTGTTGCTTTCATTATTTTTCCCTGATGATAAAACCAGATATCTTATCTCTGAGCATTCACATTATTTAAATGTCGATAACTGTTTAATAATCGCTGCTTAATATAACTGGCTGCTTTATCCAGGTCATTGGAAACAACCGTCAGTTTGTCTCGATATTCCTGGCCACTTGAAGTAACAATCCGAGAAACAGAAGCAACGGCTCGGGCAGTTAACATACATTGATCCATTGTCTCCAGCAGCAAGGTCAGATTATTCATGCTTTTCTTAAATTCAGATATCGAAGCCCGCATGCTCTGTTCAACATTATTAACCGCAGGCAAAATGGTCTTGATATGCTTTGCATCCGCATTTTTTTTGATAACCGAATTAAAACGTTGATAAGCATCAATACTGCGTTGTTCATGAACCGCTATTTTTGATAAGCGCAAGGCTTCACTGCTTATATCGTCCACGCCACGAATAGCCTGTTGTGAAATCTCATCTATCGACTCAGTAATTGGGCGAAATCCCAGCCCCTTATCGCCTGCCTGAGCAGAAATCACTTTGGCATTCTTGCCCGCCAGCGACACACTCCAGACAACACCCATTACAGAATGTAATTCTGCTGCTATGCTCGCCAGAGCAACAAGCTTGTCTTCAACCGGTTCGGCCGAGGCTCCCATCAAAACACTCCATCAATATTACTCACTCATTCTTTATACTGGCTATATCGGCCGCCATTACAATAACATTAGTAAGAAAAGGGATAAAAGAGAGAGAAATGCTTCGTATTTTTCGTACTCATTATGTCAAATTTGATAACATGCACACCATGAACCCATTTAAAGTACCTCAAGGCAACTTCAGCCTTGCCCGTTACCCGCAAACGAAAAAAGAAACCTTGCAAGCCTGGGATGCCGCAGATGAATATTTATTGCAACATCTCGACAAGCCAGATAACACGCCTGACCATTCATCACGTATCCTGATTATAAATGATAGTTTTGGTGCACTGGCGACTGCTTTACATACCTTTAAACCAACTGTACAGGTTGACTCGTATTTAGCAGAGCAAGGCTTAGTCAATAACTTTCATATCAATAAGGTGGATATTAATGCTGTTACTTTACACAACAGCATGCTGCCACTCGAAGGACACTATGATTTAGTCCTTGTTAAAGTTCCCAAAAGCCATGCTTATTTAGAAGATATTCTTTACAAAATACAACCGCATATCAATACACAAAGTAAAATTATTGCTGCTGCGATGGCAAAAAATATTCACTCATCCACACTTAAGTTATTTGAAAAGATAATTGGCAAAACAACCACCTCACTGGCAAAGAAAAAAGCACGCTTAATTTTCTCATCCTTTACTAATAATAAAATAACCAACTCACCCTACCCTAAGCAATACGAACTTGAAGTAGAAGACAACACGCTTACCATTACTAACCATGCCAATATTTTTTCACGTGAAAAACTGGATATAGGCAGCCGCTTTTTTCTCGAAAATATGCCACAGCCCCGGCCTTATAAAACCATTGTTGATTTAGGCTGTGGTAATGGTCTTTTAGGCTTGATTGCCGCACAGCAAAATCCCGATGCACATATTATTTTTACCGATGAATCTTATATGGCCGTCGCATCGGCTAAAACCAATTTTAAAAATGCCTTTGGCTCATCACGAGCAGCAACATTTTTGGTAACGGATGGTATGACCGGTGTTGAAGAACAAAGCGTGGATTTAATTTTATGCAACCCACCGTTTCACCAAAACCATGTAGTGGGTGACCATCTTGCCTGGCAAATGTTTAATGAAGCCTGGGCAGCTTTAGAGCCAGATGGGGAATTCTGGATTGTGGGAAATCATCATTTAGCTTATCACGCTAAGCTGAAGAAAATCTTTGCTGGCTATACGGTTGCTGCAAGCAATAAAAAATTTGCTGTTATGTTTAGCCGTAAACCGGCAACAAGGAATTAAGGGCTTAATTTAGTAACAGCTGCCTGGTTGATACGGCGGTATGCCAACTCAATGGCATCATCGAGCTCACCACCATAATAATGTTCATTCGTCACCCCTAAAATACGATGGTGTGGCCTACCCTTTGAATCAAATATAACCACCGTCGGAGTTAAGTAGGCGCTGTGGATTGTTGATAACTCGTCACTAGGCACTTGTTTGCCGTCAAAGTTTCGAACATCTTCGAAGCTGTCTATTTTTACTTCCCGAATAAGGGCTTTGTTTTTGTAGTCACCACTTCGAAGCATGGGTTTTAAAAACTGTTCACGAATAATGCTGCAATAAGCACAGCCTTCCTGCGAAAACATCACAACAATCGGTACACCTTTTTGTTTGGCCAGTTGTGCGTCCTGATATAAATCTGTGCTGAGTTTAACTTCTACCGGTTTTACTTCCACCAGTTTAACTTTAATTGGCTTAACAGCCACCGAGCCCAGTTTCACGGGTTTTTCAGCCCCTGCCTGCGTTGTTCCCAGCCAAACAACTGTCACAAGCAACGCAACGACCAAACCCTGTTTTAAATTTTTATTTAACATATCCACAAACCTGTATTTATTTCTAAATTCAAATGCCACTGAATATTTTCATCAAAACAGAGCTTCAAAAGTCGCAATTATCGTGCTGAATCCATACAATACGAATACTTTGTTTTAGTGTACAAATACTCGGCTCAGTTCCATCAAGCCAGATAAAACCTTAATATAGATAAAGATCTCTCAATGACCAATATTATACGTATCGCCACCCGCAAAAGCCAACTTGCTCTCTGGCAAGCCAACTATGTATCGGCACAACTACAAAAACACCACAGCGGTTTAAGTGTCGAGCTGGTTACCATGAGCACCCAGGGCGACAAAATACTCGACACACCTTTGGCTAAAGTCGGCGGAAAAGGCTTATTTGTCAAAGAGTTAGAGACAGCGCTTTTGGACGGCCGCGCCGATATTGCGGTGCATTCGATGAAAGATGTGCCGGTTGAATTGCCCGATGGCCTGCATCTGGCAACCATCTGCCCACGCGAAGATCCGCGCGATGCCTTTGTGTCCAACACATTCAAAAACCTTGAAACATTACCCCAGGGCGCGACCGTGGGTACGTCCAGTTTGCGCCGCCAGTGCCAGCTAAGCGCTCTGCGACCTGACTTAAAAATCAAAGACTTACGTGGAAATGTGAACACTCGCTTACGTAAACTCGATGACCGCGAGTACGATGCCATTATTCTTGCCAGCGCCGGCCTTATTCGCCTTAAAATGGCCGAGCGTATCAGTGAGTATATTGAGCCCCATATCAGTTTGCCGGCCATTGGCCAGGGCGCGGTGGGGATTGAATGCCGAGAAGACGATGATCGTGTACATCAACTTCTTAAACCGCTGCACGACCCGAAAACAGCCATTCGTGTGGCTGCCGAGCGTGCCATGAACACCACTCTGAACGGGGGTTGTCAGGTGCCAATTGCCGGTTTTGCCGAGCTTAGTAAAGATACCTTATTTATGCGTGGCCTGGTTGGCGAACCGGATGGTTCCAATATTATAAGATCGGATATTGCCGGCAAACCTGAAGATGCCGAAGAACTCGGCATTGTACTCGCCGAAGACTTACTCGCGCGTGGTGCAGGCGAAATACTGCAACGACTCTACGATAACACCGATTAATTAAAACCACAGGCCAATGCAATATTAGCCATGAGCCAAAATCTGCCACTGACAAATAAACATATTATGGTGACCCGCCCGGCACATCAGGCCAGTGCGTTAATCCACTTACTTGAGCAGGCCGGTGCCCGGGTTTATTGCCAACCTTTAATTGAAATCAGTGCAATTGATAAGCCCACTACTGCCATTGAACAGGTTAAAAAACTCAGCAACACCAATATTGCCATTTTTATCAGCCAGAATGCCGTCACACACGGCATACGGTTAATCCAGCAATATGGCACGTTACCCGCACAGCTTAAATTAGCCACCGTCGGTTTAGGCAGCGCCACCCTGCTGGAAACACTGACAAAGCGCCCCGTTGACATCATTCCAGAGCGTTCCTATACCAGTGAAGGTTTACTGGCGCAACCTGAACTACAAAATGTGGCCGAAAAAAATATTACAATATTTCGTGGCATTGGCGGCCGCAATTTACTCGCCGAAACCCTGCGTGAACGCGGCGCACAGGTTGAATATGCTGAAGTCTATCAACGCCGCTGCCCGGCGATTAACCTTCAACGACTTGCAAAAACATGGCAACAACAGCCCATCGACGCTATTTGCATTACCAGTGGCGAAGGGCTGGACAATTTAGTGGCTAATATTTCAAAAAAAACTGCACCAGAACAATTACGTACCGCTATACTTAATTGCAGGCTTGTTATCGTTAATCAACGTATTGAATCACGATTGCAGCAACACGGCTTTACGCAAACAGCGATTATTACTGACAATGTCAGCGATAACGCCATTGTGGATGCTATTATAAAAAACCTCAGGTAACAGGACACGACGGTTGAATAAACAAGAAAATACTCAAAAAGAAGCGACCTCGCATAAAGTAAAAAAACATAAAAAAGCGGGTTCCACTTTTTTAAACTTAAACAGTCTTTTATCCGTGTTGATTATTATCGCTACCGGTTTTGTTAGCTATACCGGCTGGCAGAAAATCAGCCAGCAGCAATCACTTATTGCAGCGCAACAACAGCAGCTAAAACAACTACAACGTCAGCAAGCACAAGTAAGTGAGCAGGTGCAGAAACAACTGCAGCAAAACACACTAAAACAGAACCAGGAACTAAATACCCTTAAAGAAACCATTACTGCATTTTTAAAACAGAACCAGCATAGCCGGCGCGACTGGTTGATAGCTGAAGCTGAATATCTGATTAAACTCGCTAACCACCGTCTGGTTTTAGTCCGTGATGTTGCCACCAGTATTCGCGCATTACGTGCAGCCGACGACCGCCTGCGTGAAGTTGGCAACCCACGCTTTATTCCATTACGGCAGGCGCTGGCTTTTGATATACAACAATTAAATAGTACACCCATTATTGATATTGTTGGTCTCTCACTCAAGTTAAATACCCTACAAAAGCAAATCGAAGCCTTGCCCTTAAAAACACCCGACCCAAAAACCATCGAGAAAAAAAATCAGCAGGAAACACAGTTAAGTCAGGCCGATGGCTGGCGAAAAATACCGGCCGCTATCTGGCAAGACCTGTTAAAACTGTTTCAGATTCAAAGACATAATGAACGCATTCAACCGTTGCTCTCACCCGAGCATCGCTTTTTCCTTGTACAAAATTTAAAATTACAACTGGAACAGGCTCGTCTGGCCTTACTTAATAACCAGCCGATTATTTATAAAGACCGTATTCAACAAGCACAACAATGGATTAAGCGTTATTTTAATAACCAAAATTCACTGTCAGAATCGATTAATAAAAGTTTAGCCGAACTGGCGCAGGCCAAACTAAATGTTACATTGCCGGATATTTCCAGCACCCTGACTAAAGTACAACTGCTTAACTCAGGCAAGAGTAAACCAGCAAAAACAAAGTCGGGCGTTAAGAAGTCTATGCAAAAGAATAACATCCAGAAAAGCAACCCAGAAAAACCCAGACCACAGAAAAAAGAAACCACAAATGAAAAGCCCGCTGCAAAGAATAAAACTCAGGTTGGAAAACCTGAAAAAACAGACGGGGAAACACCGTACATTAAGCCAGCAGCTAAAGAAAATAACGACTCTACTATTTAATTATGAAAACACTTTTTGCTTTTTTAATTATTCTTATTCTTGCCGCCATACTGGGTATTATTGCCTACCAGGATAATGGCTATGTTTTAATTGGCCGCGGCCACACCACGATTGAAATGTCACTGTCACTGTTTATTGTTTTACAAATCAGTTTATATTTATTAGTTGCCTTTATTTTACGTAGCATAAAACAAACATGGTCCTTGCCGGATGTCATTAAACAACATCGCCGCCGCTCAAAAAAAGTAAAAGCGCATAAAACATCCAGACAGGGGCTAATCGCTCTGGCGCAGGGACAATGGAAAAAAGCGGAAAAAGCCTTAATCAAGAATATTGATAACACAGAAACGCCGCTACTGAATTATTTATCAGCAGCTCGCGCAGCACAAAAATTAAATGAACCCGAACGCCGAGACCATTACCTTTCAATGGCACATAAAAGCATGCCCGATGCAGACTTTGCGGTGGAACTGACTCAGGCAGAATTACAGTTAGCACACGGGCAACTCGAACAGTCGCTCGCCACACTTGTGCATTTACGATCCATTTCTCCTAAACACAGCCATGTATTAAATCTGTTGGCGCAACTCTACGAAAAATTAAATAGCTGGCAGGAATTAAAAGATTTATTGACTGACCTTAAAAAGTATAAAGTGGTTAGCCAAACAGAGCTGTATCGTCTGCAAAAAATTGTTTTTCAGGCATTATTAAAAAAGGCAGCCAAGGTCGCAAAAACAAATAACAACCCGGAGCATTTTATTGCAACATGGCAATCCTTGCCAAAAGAACTTAAAAATGATGCCGATCTTATTTTAGATTACAGCCAGCAACTTATTCAGTTAAAGCAAGATGATATTGCCGAAGCATTGCTACGAACGGCAATAAAACATCAATGGCTAACAGCCTTTGTCTACTTGTATGGCCTTGCAAAAGCAACCCAGAGCCAGCAACAACTCGACTTTGCTGAAAACCTCACCAAGCAGCACGGACAAAATCCAGTGCTGCTACTAACACTGGGGCGTTTATGTTTAACACAGAAATTATGGGGTAAAGCACAAGCCTACTTTGAAGCTAGCCTTGGCATTACGCCAATGCCAGAAACATATAAAGAACTCGGCGAGCTAATGGAGCAACTTGGTGAGTTTGAAAAAGCGAGTGATTATTTCAAGCAAGGCTTGCTGCTGTCTGAACGTTGTTTTTCTTATCAAAACTTGCCTGTATAAAAACTTTTCATAATCTCAGGTTAATTACATTCCCGAAAAGCAAGCTGCTGACAAGTTTGGCAAATATCCCGATCTAAAATATGATAAATCGCACTGATTGCTTCTTTTTTCGAGTCAAAGAAATGATGGTTTCCAATATGACTAATAAAACACGTTCTTGCTGCAAACTCATAAACTTCCCCATTTAAATCACAGAAGTATAAACCACCACCGAGTTTCTTTAAGCGCCGATGCTCCTGTACCAGCATTTCTGCACCGCTTAAATCAAGAAAGTTCATCCTTGAACCTATAATTAGAATCGTATAAATCCGTTCATTTTCAGAAATTTGATGAATTCGGTTTTGAATATGATTGAGTGAACCAAAATAAACCGACATGTCCACACGAATAATTTTTAGTTGCGGGCACTGTTTAACCGGCTTCTTTTGAATATTCACCAACGTGCGCTTGTTTTCGATTTCGTCAAAATCAATGCCAAGTGTTGGAATATTTGGGGTTGATGTTTTTGCCAAAAATAAAACCAACGATAGCAGTACACCCATATAAATCGCAAATTCCAGATCAAGAAACAGGGTTGCAAGAAAGGTTGCGATTAAAATTGAAGACTCAGACTTGCTGTTTTTTAGAATTAACCGAATATGTTTAAAGTCAATTAAGTTATAAGCAACAATTAAAATAACCCCCCCCATTGCGGCAACCGGCAAATAGGCGGTTAAAGGCGCAATAAGCACAACAATAAGCATCAACATAACCGCGGCAAAAATAGCCGACATAGGCGTTTTTGCACCCGCCGCATAGTTAATACCGGAACGGGTAAACGAGCCTGAACCCGCGTAGCTGGAGAAAAAGCTGCCCACAATATTGGATAGCCCCTGACCCACAAATTCCTGGTTGGAATCAATACGCTGATTTGATTTAGCCGCCACCGCACGGCTAATGGACACCGCTTCAATTAAACCCAGCAAAGCAACAGCAAAAGCCCCCGGAGCAAGCTGCTTGATTGTTGCGTACGAAAAGTCAGGCATTGACAGTGGCGGAAGATGCGCCGGGATCTCACCCACCAACATAATGCCCGTTTCCTGCGTATTAAACATTAGAGCTAAAAAGCTACCCGCAACCAGCGCAATTAAAAGATGGGGCCAGCGCGGCAAATAACGTTTCATCATTAACGCAATAATAAGTGTGGCCGTCGCAATAAAAAAAACATACTCATTGATGCTACCCAATTGCGAGAAAACATCACCCCAGGTATGAATAAACGATTCGCCACGTGGCACTTCAACACCCAGCACATGCTTAATCTGGCTGGTCACAATTAAAAGTGCCGCACCCGCAGTAAAACCAATAATAACGGTATGCGAAACAAAATTAACCAGGCTCCCCAGGCGTGCAATCCCAAAACCCAGTTGATACACGCCGGCCAGAAAAGTAACCGTCAGCACCAGCGAAATAAATTCAGGTGAACCAGGTTCGGCATACTGGCTAACCGTCGAAAACAACACAATGGAAATAGCCGTGGTGGGGCCGGAAATCAAATGCCGTGATGAACCAAACAAGGCCGCAATAATCGGTGTAATCATCGCCGTGTATAAACCATATTCCGGGGGCAAACCCGCAATGGCAGCAAACGCCACACCCTGTGGCAGCACGATAACCGCACCGGTAAAACCAGCAATTAAATCAGCTTTTATCGTGTCTTTAGTGACTAAGCGGAACCAGCTTAAAAAGGGGAAAAACCTTGCCAGCGACATGCTATACCTCATGCGTTAATTCAAAAATAGTAGCAATAGAAAGCCATTCACGCCAACCGCAGCAGAATAGACTCAAGATAATTCCTAATCAGAATATCTATAACATCTAATACACACTAGAATAAATAGCAGAAAAATATCGAATATTTCATAAGGCTAATGAAACAGGGATAATATTGTGTACATTATACACTTTTCCACTTGACTGACAATTGAAGATCATTACACTAACATTCCTTTATGGAATATAAAAAACTACCGGATCTCTCCGGGCTGGCAGCCCTTCGTGCCGTTGTTGAACATGGTGGCGTGTCCAGTGCTGCCGCTATTTTATCCATCGGCCAACCTGCCGTTACCAAACGCTTGCGTGCGCTCGATGCCTGTTATTGTGCCACCTTAATGGAACGCGTTGCAGGCCGCCTGCGATTGACCGCACCGGGTGAAAAAGTCTATACCTTCGCGGTGCAAACACTGGATCGCAACACGCTACTCACCGAAGATTTACAAAGCCTGGCGGGTGGCACAAATTTACTCCGCCTGGAAGCAACCTATTCCATCGGCGACCATTTTTTACCAGAGCTGCTGGTACAATTCAGCGAGCGCTTACCGCAGTACAAAATCAGCAACCGGCTTGGCTACTCAAAGGGCATCCAGACCCGGCTGGTAACCGGCCTTGCCGACCTGGCGATTATGGAAAATGCGCCCGATCATCCTGATATATTAGTACAAAAATGGCTCGAAGATGAATTATGGCTCACCGTTGGCCCGCGCCACCCATTAGCACGCGCCAATATAAAAGCCATCGAAATACAGCAACTCGAACAATTTAGTTATGTGCTGCGCGAACGTCAGGCGGCAGTGCGTGAAACCACCGATGAGGCATTGCAAAATATCGGCATTACCAATCTCAACATTAAAATGGAAGTCGGCTCAACGGATGCCATCGTTGAAATATTACTCCGCGGCAGCCATGCCAGCTTTTTACCGCGTTTTATCGTTGAAAAATATGTTGCCAAAGCCGAGCTGTTCCACATTCGGGTAAACAATCTCAACATTAAACGCACCCTGTGGATTGCGCGTAACCGCGCCAGCCTGGATCACCATGTTGCCGAAAGCTTTATTCGCTTATTGCGGGAATACTAGCTAAAATTAGGCGGCATACTTATCCATCGCCGTAAAGCACACTAAACACTGGCCTTTTGATGCAGAAAAGCTTTACAATTCAAGCACGTATCCTCCTGGTATCCTTGGCAAAATAATTGAATGTATTTACAAAAAACACAACGCCTTATCACCATTAGCTGGGTTTTAATGCGCCACGGTCTGGATGATTTAATCCTTGCCACCCATCTTTTCCGACCACTGCGTTTTTTACGTTGGGTGCTACCCTGGCTCTGGATGCAACGCCCTGAAGCCACGCGTGGTTTGCGTATCCGCCGCGCACTGGAAGATTTAGGCCCTATCTTTATTAAATTCGGGCAAATATTGTCCACTCGTAAAGACTTGCTACCTGAAGACATTGCTATTGAACTTGCCAAACTACAGGATCAGGTCCCGCCCTTTGCTGATAGCATTGCGCTGGCTATTTTAGAAAAAACCTACCAGCAATCACCAAATGACGTTTTTGCAGAATTCAGCCACACCCCTTTTGCATCGGCCTCCATTGCCCAGGTCCATGCTGCAAAACTCCACAGCGGTGAAGAAGTGGTGGTTAAAATTTTACGCCCCGACATTATGCCGCTCATTAAACGTGACGTGGCCATTCTTTACAGTATTGCCAGAAAAATAGAACGCTACTGGTCACTTGGTAAAAAATTACGCCCGGTTGAAATTGTGGCTGAATATGAAAAAACCATACTCAACGAACTTAACTTAATGCGTGAAGCCGCCAATGCAACCCAGTTAAGAAGTAACTTTAAAGATTCCAGCCTGCTATACATTCCTGAAATACACTGGGACTACACTCGCCAGAACGTAATGGTGATGGAACGTATCCATGGCATTCCTGTATCCCATACCGACAGCTTAAAACAACATAACATCGACTTTAAGCGGCTCGCTGAACACGGTGTCGAAATTTTCTTTACCCAGGTTTTTCGTGACAGTTTCTTTCATGCCGATATGCACCCGGGAAATATTTTTGTTGCAGCAAAAGATCAGCAAACACCTGCACAGGTTAAAGGCCAGTATATTGCAGTTGATTTTGGCATTATGGGAACCCTCACAAAGAATGACCAACGCTATCTGGCCGAAAACTTTTTAGCTTTTTTTAATCACGATTACCGACGCGTTGCAGAATTGCATATTAACTCCGGCTGGGTCGGTCATGATACACACATTGAAGAATTTGAAGCCGCTATTCGTACTGTGTGTGAACCCATTTTTAACAAGCCATTAAAAGAAATATCGTTTGCACAGGTTTTGCTTGGCTTATTTAATACTGCACGTGAATTCGATATTACCGTGCAGCCTCAGCTTATCCTGTTACAAAAAACCTTGTTAAATATAGAAGGGTTGGGACGGCAACTTTATCCTGATCTGGACTTGTGGCAAACTGCCAAACCTTTTCTTGAAAAATGGATGCACACCCAAATTGGCCCAAAAGCTATCTTTAAGCAGTTTCAAGATAACTTCCCACTGTGGCTTGAACAAATGCCACAACTACCCGCTTTAGTGCATGATGTATTAAAGCAGGCAAAAGAAGGCAAGCTCACCACGCAACTGTCACCACAACAAATGAAAGAAATAAAAAGAACTATACAGAAAAATAATCAACGTACTTTTATTGCCATTGTTAGTAGCAGCTTAATTATTGGTGCCAGTGTTATTTTCGCATTAGATGGTTACGGTAAATTTATGATTGAAGATATACCCCTTGCAACATGGGCTCTAGGCGCGCTGGGTATTATTATGTTAATTAATGTCTGGCCTGGTTCAAGTGACTAACAAGTCTGCATGGTATGTCTATATTTTAAAGTGTGCCGACAACAGCTTATACACCGGCATAACAACGGATGTTGAACGCCGAATTAACGAACACAATCACAATAATAAGCTGGCCGCAAAATACACCCGAGTACGTCGACCTGTAAAAGTCGTTTATCAGGAAAAATTAAACTCTCGCTCTCTCGCAGCCAAACGTGAAGTGGCGATTAAAAAATTAAAGCGCGGCAACAAAGAAGCGCTCTTTAGCTGATAGCAATTAACCACCTAAATAACTGTTCCCAATCCCTAAGCAGTTAGGGAGTTAAGTACGTAGCCCGGATGCAACGAAGCGAAATCCGGGAAGATTAAGGCTGCTTCCCGGATTGCATTTTATTCCATCCGGGCTTGTATCTTTCTCGGTAAGCTGTTTAGCTAATAGCTTATCAGGATGTGTGATGAA
>QIKU01000161.1 GCA_003232015.1 Gammaproteobacteria bacterium | reverse complement strand
GGCATGGGAACAGTGGCAAAAGCAACAGCAAGTACAGACTACTAATACCGGTAGCGTTACCGGTTCTGAACAAGGCCAGCTTAACACACGTAATCAGCCAGCTCCTTTTCCTTATGCGGGGCCATATCCTCAATATTATCCGCTGCCACCGCCTCCAGCTTACCCGCAATATTATTACAATGGATGGCGAGGTTATTAAATATAGTTAATAACTATTGCCACGAAAGGACTGCATACTATGACTATACTCAGAAATATTTTTTCTCTTATTGGTTTGTTTTCGGTTATTGTGTTTTTCATGCTGGTTTATAAAATGGAGCCGGCCTACCATATTTTTAATAACTTCGATGAGAAGGCGTTAGAGACGTATACTAAACTGGCAACGGATATTCTGGAAACGGGTAATGCTGCTGAAGCTACGGTCTGGAAAACAAAAGTACAGAAAGGCTTGGCTGTCGAAGATGTTGAAGACGCAATGCGTTCAGTTGCCAATGAGCATAATATAAAAAATGTGGGTGAGCTGCCTTTATCTAAACAGGTAGAGGCAATGAGTGGCAAACCTTTTCGATATATGAAAATATTTATGTTTTGTAATGCCTTAACAGCGGCAAAAATGGTTGACTACAGTGATGCCTTCTCTGCTTACCTGCCATGCCGGGTAACCTTGCTGGAAGATAAACAGGGGCAGTTGTGGTTATACAGTTTAAATATGGATTTAATGATTCATGGCGGCTCGCCCTTGCCAGCAGAACTTAAACAGGAAGCACTAAAGGTGAAAATGATTATACAGGATATTATGGCACGTGGTGCATCCGGTGAATTTTAGATGAGGCAGTTCCTATGAGTATTTGTAACGATAAACATCATGACAAGCCGTCAACCAGTCGGCAGCTTTATAGTCATGTGAAAAAATCAGAAACAACGATGCACGATGTGCGCGATTTGATGCTGGATATATTAGTGCAGTATCAAAAAGTAGATAAGGTGGGCTTTTCCTTAGGTGTGCTGGATAAAGCCGCTTCTTTTTCTGACAAAGTATCATGGTGTTCTATTATCGGCAAGCTGGATCATCACAAACAAACTCTGGATAAAATGAGTAAAGATGATTTTGTTAAACTGGTTGACTATCTGGATGAACTAACTGCAACTTTTAGTGAAAAGGTTGTGTTAAAAATACAGCAGTATCGGGATTTATGGATGAAAAGGGTATTGATGTGGGACTTGCTTACCTTTGTTTTAATGCTATTCGGGGTAGCTGCAGGGTTATACTGGTCAGGTGCGGGTTTTGATAGTGGTAGTTATATTGATTTTATAAAGCAGCGTCCTGCATTCTCTTCATTAATAGCATTTGCAGGGGTAGCGATATTACTAATATCCCATTTTCTTGTCAGACGCAGAGTTATCAATAATATAGTCAACGATATTGATGATAAATTCCCGGCAGGAATGAGTTTAGCCAATGCATTAAATTCCAATGCACGGGTCCGCCACAGTATTTTTCGCCCGACTCCGGTTGGCTGGGGTTTTCTGCAAAGACAACGTATAGAGGCTATTTCACAAAAATTACTGGACATTCGTGACAATTTAGCTGATGTACTTGCTAACTATACGGATAGTAAAACAGCATAAGGTATTATTTTCTGCTATGTTCTTTTTGCATATAAAATAGAGTATAGTATTGAACCTTTGATACGTTCTATTGGTTTATCATGTTCCAAATGAAGAGTGCACGATTCCTTCCACTGTTTCTTTTTTTTGTTTGTATGCCTTTCAGTGAAAATCTGCTGGCAGATGAGATCCGTGTGGCGGTAGCAAGTAATTTTGCAACGACAATGCTTGAGATTGCCCAGCGGTTTGAAAATTCTACAAAGTATAAAGTAATTTTAAGTAGCGGTTCGACAGGTAAACATTATGCGCAGATAAAAAATGGCGCACCGTTTGATGTTTTTTTTGCAGCTGACGCTTATCGCCCGCAGCGCCTGGAAAAAGAAGGGAAAATAATAGCAGGCAGTCGTTTTACTTATGCAATAGGGCGGCTGGTTTTATGGAGCCCGGTATCTAATTATTTTAATCATAATGTCTTATCCAGAATACAGTCCGGGAAACTACCATTCAGACGCATGGCTATTGCAAACCCCCGGCTTGCACCTTATGGTATGGCCGCAAAAGAGGTTTTACTAAAACATGGTTTATGGACGCAATTAAGCGGCCGGCTTGTGCGCGGTGAAAACATTAATCAGACTTTTCAGTTTGTTAAAAGCCGTAACGCACAGTTGGGGTTTGTTGCTTATTCTCAGGTTAAGCATGTTTCATCATCAACGAAAGGGGCATATTGGCTTGTTCCTCAATCAGACTATCAACCGATTATTCAGCAAGCGGTCGTATTAACCGATACAGATGCAACTCGTTCATTTACCCAGTTTGTAAAAAGTAAAAAAACATTACGACTTATTCGTGAACATGGGTACGATACACCATAATGTTTAACGAAGCCGATCTGACTGCATTATTTATTACTGTTAAGTTAGCAGTAATAACAACGATTATTCTTTTAGTAATTGGTACACCTGTTGCCTGGTGGCTGGCTAAATCACGCTGGCGATTCAAGTTTATATTCGAAGCTATTGTTGCTTTGCCGTTAGTGTTGCCGCCGACGGTGCTGGGCTTTTATCTACTGGTGGCACTTGGGCCTGATGGCCCCATTGGTAGCACAATGGAATTTTTAGGTGCCGAACCTCTGGCTTTCACCTTCACCGGTCTGGTTATTGGTTCGGTTATCTATTCCATGCCGTTTGTTATTCAACCGCTGCAAAATGCCTTCGCTGCCATTGGCCAGCGGCCATTAGATGTGGCCGCAACCTTAGGCGCTTCGCCACTGGATCGGTTTTTTACTGTTGCCATCCCATTAGCCCGTCCGGGGTTTTTTACAGCCGCTGTACTTGGTTTCGCACATACTATTGGTGAGTTTGGTGTGGTGTTAATGATAGGTGGTAACATCCCGGGTGAAACACAAGTTGTATCCATTGCTATCTACGACCATGTAGAAAGCCTGGAGTATGCTAATGCACACTGGTTGTCTGCCACGTTGATGTTGTTAGCGTTTGTTTTGTTAATTACAGTTTATGCCGTTAACCGAAAGTTAACCTATAAAAGTGGTTATGGTCTATGAGCATTGAGGCTCGCTTTAATGTGGTAAGAGGAAACTTTACTCTGGATACCCACTTCTCTGTGCCGTCAAAGGGGATTACCGCCATCTTTGGCCCATCAGGTTGTGGTAAAACAACGTTGCTGCGTGTTATAGCCGGGTTAGAACATTGTGCCAATGGGTATTTAAAAGTTGCAGATACTGTGTGGCAAGATCAGCATTCTTTTGTGCCAGCCCATCAACGTTCCATCGGTTATATTTTTCAGGAACCCAGTTTGTTCCCGCATTTAAATGTTCAAAAAAATATTGACTATGGTATTAAACGTTCACAGCGTAAAAACCAAAAAGCTTCAGTTGATAATATTGTTGAACTTTTAGGTATCGCTCATTTGTTACAGCGAGAGTCGAGCAGCCTTTCCGGTGGAGAGAAACAAAGAGTCGCTATAGCACGTGCGTTGGCTGTTAATCCTTGTTTATTATTAATGGATGAACCACTGGCTGCATTAGACCAGAAACGAAAAGATGAATTTATGCCTTATCTTGAAGCACTGCATACCGAACTGGACATACCTGTTATCTATGTAAGCCATTCAAGCATGGAAGTTTCGAGGTTGGCAGACCACCTTGTATTAATGGACTCAGGCCGTATTGTTGCATCGGGCGGTATTCATGAAATGATGACACGACTTGATTTACCTGTTTCGCATGACAATGACGCTGCAGCTATTATCGAAGCAAATGTAATCGGACATGATGATCAATATCATTTAACCCATCTGGAGTTTGCTGGTGGAACAATCAGCGTAACGCAAAAAGCATTGCAAGTGGGCGACAATGCAAGGTTACGTTTAGCCGCACGTGATGTCAGCTTAACATTAGCGCACCAGTCAAATACCAGTATTCTTAATATTATCCCGGTTACTGTTGACGAAATTATTGATGAAAACCCGTCACAGGTGATGATTCGCTTATCCGCAAACGGCGTGCCCATGCTAAGTCGTATCACACGTAAGTCTGCTAATGAACTGGGTCTTAAAAAAGGTAAGCCCGTTTATGCACAGGTGAAAAGTGTGGCACTATTAGCTTAACCTCTTTTATTTATTTGCCCGGTTCTTAACCAGCTCTTCAACCACTGCCGGATCAGCCAGCGTACTGGTATCACCCAACTCATCCACTTCATTGGCGGCAATTTTACGTAAAATGCGGCGCATAATTTTACCCGAGCGGGTTTTGGGCAGAGCCGGTGCCCATTGAATAATATCTGGTGAAGCTATCTGGCCAATTTCATGGCGTACCAGTTGAATCAGTTCCTTGCGTAATTCTTCGGTTGTTTCAATACCTGCTATAGGCGTGACATAGGCGTAAATACCCTGGCCTTTAATGTCGTGCGGGTAGCCAACAACCGCGGCTTCGGCAATCGCTTCGTGTAGTACCAGCGCACTTTCCACTTCGGCGGTGCCCATGCGGTGGCCAGAAACATTCAATACGTCATCCATGCGGCCGGTAATCCAGTAGTAACCGTCTTCATCCCGGCGTGCACCGTCACCACTAAAATAATTGCCGGGGTAATCGGAGAAATAGGTTTTGATAAAACGATCATGGTCACCATAAATACTGCGCATTTGCCCCGGCCAGGGGTGGGTCATCACCAGTGCGCCTTCGGCAGGGTTGCCTTCGACAACTTTGCCATTGGTGTCCATTAGTGCCGGTTGTACACCAAAGAAAGGGTGGGTGGCTGAGCCGGGTTTAAGCGGGGTGGCACCGGGTAAAGGGGTAAGCATATGACCACCGGTTTCGGTTTGCCACCAGGTATCGACAATAGGGCAACGCTCTTCGCCTACAATGCGGTAATACCATTCCCATGCTTCTGGGTTAATCGGTTCGCCCACCGTGCCCAGCAGTCTTAAGCTCTTACGGCTTGTTTTAGTGACAGGATCATTGCCTTCACGCATCAGTGCGCGAATGGCTGTGGGTGCGGTATAGAAAACATTAACCTGATGTTTATCGACCACTTCCCAGAATCGTGAAGCCGTTGGGTAATTTGGAATGCCTTCAAATGAAATGGTGGTGCCACCAATGGCCAGTGGGCCATAAACAAGATAGCTGTGGCCGGTTACCCAGCCGACATCGGCGGTACACCAGAACACATCACCATCGTGTAAATCAAATGTATATTTGGTGGTTATGGCAGCATAAAGAATATAGCCACCGGTTGTGTGGAGTACGCCTTTAGGCTTGCCGGTGGAACCCGAAGTATAAAGAATAAATAAGGGATCTTCGGCGTCCATTTGTTCTGGCGGGCAGTCGACCGATGCATCGGCCATCAGCTCGTGATACCAGACATCGATTTTATCATTCCAGTGGATATCACCACCGGTACGCTTAACGGTGAGTACGGTATGCACGTTCGGGCATTGTACAACGGCTTTGTCGGTGTTGCTTTTAAGTGGGATTTTTTTACTGCCACGCACGCCTTCATCGGCGGTAATGACAATTTGGCAGTCGGAGTCTAAAATTCGGTCTTTGAGGGACTCCGGTGAAAAGCCGCCAAAGACAACCGAATGCACGGCACCAATACGGGTGCAGGCTAGCATTGCATAAGCGGCCTCGGGGATCATCGGCATATAAATACAAACCCGGTCGCCTTTTTTAACCCCGCGCGTTTTTAAAACGTTGGCCAGTTTGCTGACTTCCTGATGCAGTTCTTTATAGGTAATTTTTTTATCGTCATTGGGGTCGTCACCTTCCCAGATAATCGCCACCTGATCGGCACGTTTTTCCAGATGCCGGTCAATACAGTTGTAACTCACATTCAGCTTTGCACCTTCAAACCAGCGGATGTGTCCTTTGCTGTAATCCCAGTCGAGTACCGTATCCCAGTCCTTATACCAGTCGATAAAATCATGGGCTTGCTCCGCCCAGAAACCGCTGGGGTCGCTAACCGAACGTTGATACATTTCGTTGTATTGTGCTTCGGTGATATGTGTAGTGGCTGCAAAATTTTCTTTGATGGGATAGATTTTTGCCTCTGACATGGTGACTCCTAAATTTAAACGGTACGGTTATTTGTCATTTAACTTCTTTTGTTTGTCGCATGACTTTTATTGTAAGCTATTGAATAATATATTGATTATTCGTGATAATTATCATCTTATTAAATCGGTATTTTGCAGTAAGGTCAATACACAATTTAGTTTTTATAGCAGGAATGTGTGTATTAATTTAGTCAGAAAGAGTTTTACGGTAGTGGCTGTCGAGCAGGTTAATATAGCGTTGTAAATCGGCAGAAAAATCGGTGAGCAGGAGGCTATTAAAGCGGCAGCCGACACGTTGCCCTGCAGAAGGTTTATCGAAGTGCAAGGGCAGGGTATTTTGTACGATTAGATCGGTGGTGCAGCTGAGATCGTCGTTAAAGAAAAGACTGACATTATTAAATTCATCGCCTGCTTCTACTTTTAGTGAGAAAGTTTCATCGGCAATGGCAATGCCACTCCCGCTGACATCAATGATGGGGTATTCGCTAACACCATCTTGTTCTGTTTTTATCTGGAACATCGCGTTGTTACTGAGTGGAATATGTACGCGAAAATGTTCTCGACGTTGCACCCATAATAAATCATCGGGTATTGCGCAAGCTAAAAGTTGTTGCCCCTTAAATTTGGCTGTCTGGATAGATTGGGTCTTAAACTGTGCCGTAATCCCTAAGTGCTTTGCTTTCAATATAATATTGTTGGCAGCGGTAATTTTTTTGTTCAGTTCAGGATCAGAACTGATATCGAGCACTAATATGTTTTTGTCGCGGAGCACATCAACAACCGAGGTTAAGAAAAAGTCATTGCCATGGTTAAAAAAACCACTGATGGACGATTTACTTTTGCCTAGCAAACGTAATTTTTGAACGATTTCACCTTTGCTTTGCAGCAGATATTTTTCAATATCGGTGCTGCCGTCTAAATCAATATTAGATGAGCTGGCAGCCTCAGAAGCGTTAGGTGAAGAGTTGTTGGGGTTATTATCAGTCATACATTTTAAATTGGTTTATACGATTAATACTAATCGAAAAAACAAAGGGATGCTATACGTTGGCTTTAGTTTGTTAATATTTTTGTCTTAAAGAGGGCTTAAAACCGATTGCTTTTGTGGTACTTTGTTTAAATTCCAGTTTGTAAACCCCCACTGCCATAGCTGTTTTAAGTTTTGCTTTTTAAGGTTTACTGGTGGTTGCTGGCCTAAAACATCCAGTGCCAGCCACAATATTTGCTGGGGGGATTCGGTTGCGATATCTTGCGCAGCGGATTGCTTGCTTAATTTTATTCCGTCTGGGGCAACGGCAACAGGAATATGGGCGTAGTCGGGGGAGTGCAAGCCAAGCGATTTCTGAATGTATTGCTGGCAAAAACTGGACTCGTGCAAGTCGTAGCCACGCACGATTTGAGTCATTTCCTGAGTGCTGTCGTCGACGGCAACCGCTAGTTGGTAAGAAAAAAGCCCATCGGCGCGCTTAATAATAAAATCACCGCTTATCTGAGATAAATCGTTTGTTTGTGTGCCCTGAATGGCATCGTGAAGGGTCTGCTCGGGTTCGGTTACTTTAATGCGGATAGCACGAGCGGGCTTGCCGTTTAGCCCCTGCCGGCAGGTACCGGGGTAAAGCCCGGCTGGTTTTGATTGTTGCTGGTTGAATTGGATAATTCCTTTACGCGAACAGCCGCAGGGATAAGTCAGACTGCTTTGCTGTAGTTTTTCAAGATAGCGTTGGTAAAGACCGAGTCTTTCACTCTGGTAACTCAGGTTATCCCATTCAAACCCGTAAAGCGTCAGGGTGTCGATGATTCGCTGGCTGGCGCCGGTTATCTCGCGTGGTGGGTCAATATCTTCTATCCGTAACCACCATTCGCCCTGTTGCTGCCTGGCCTGCAGATAGCTTGCTGTGGCGGCAAGCAGTGACCCAAAGTGCAACGGGCCGGAGGGGGAGGGTGCAAAACGGCCACGATAGGCTTTTTTATGGATTGGTGCTGGCATTATCGTATTTTGGCCTGTGTTTTTGCGGCGATTAAACAACTGAAAATCTAAAGTTTATTGTCGCATTGTCCGTTATATAAGTATAAGAATTTTGGAGGGTTTATTGTGTCAGACGCACTTAATGGGGAAGTCCACGTCATTAAAGGTATAAAAGAAGATGGCGCAAAATTGCGCCCAAGTGACTGGATTGAAAGATTGTCATCCACACTCGCCAGTTTTGGCAAGGATCAACGTTTAAAATACAATGAGTCGGTACAACCGTGCATGATTAACGGCGAGAAATGTCTGGTCGTTGCGCGGGGCTTGTCGACAAAGAACCCGGAAATGTATGATTTTGTAATGGGCTTTGCCAAAGGAAATAAACTGCAAATAATGACCGACCGCCGGGTGGGCGATCGGGCACTCAAAGTCAGCTTAAAGTTGGGAACAGGATAAGTTAGCCGCGTTGACGTTCGCGAATTTCTTCCAGGCTTTTGCAATCGATGCACAGGCTAGCCGTGGGGCGTGCTTCCAGGCGGCGAATACCAATTTCAATACCGCATTCATCACAATAACCGTAGTCGCCACTTTCTAAATTCGCAAGTGACTCATCGATTTTCTTAATCAGCTTACGTTCACGATCCCGGGTGCGTAACTCCATTGCAAATTCAGACTCCTGACTAGCGCGGTCATTTGGGTCAGGGAAATTAGCTGCTTCGTCCTGCATATGGTGAACGGTTCGATCCACTTCCTGCATTAAACCCTGCTTCCATTCATTCAAAATTTCCTGGAAATGCTCGGTTTGTTCTTCATTCATGTAGTCTTCACCTTTGCTTATTTTATAAGGTGTAAAACTATGAACCTCATCGACTGAACCGCGGCGAGTTGATCTTTTCTTTGCCGGTGTTTTCTTTTTAGCTACTTTTTTTACTGGTTTTTTCTTTGCTGTTGTTTTTTTCTTCACAGGCATTTTTTTAGCAGTCACTTTTTTCCTGGCGGTTTTTTTCTTTGCGACTGTTTTCTTTTTAGCTACTTTTTTAGCCGGTGTTTTCTTTGTCGCCGTTTTTTTCCTGGACACTGTTTTTTTCTTAGCAACTTTCTTTTTAGCGGCTTTTTTCCTGGTTGTTTTCTTCTTCACTGCCATGCGACAAATTCTCCAACATTTAAAAATACTTAAGCTTTATATTGCCATTAAGGTGGGTACAAAAGCAAAATCGATGCTTTTAATACCAGAAAGTGCTATTTAACGCAACAAAAACAACAAATATAGTTTAACTATCTGTAAAATAAATCAGCCGATTTTATGTAACTTGTTGTATTTAATGAGATAATCCGGTTTTATTGTTTTTGGGATTTAAAGTGAGGTTTTAGGAATGTCGAAGTTAAAAGCATTTATTTTTGATGTGGATGGTACGCTCGCCGATACCGAAAAAGACGGTCATCGGGTGGCATTTAATCGTGCTTTTGAAGAAGCAGAACTGGATTGGCACTGGTCGGTCGACGAGTATGGTGAGTTATTATCGGTCACCGGCGGCAAAGAACGCATCCACCATTTTTTAAGTTTGCAGCACCCTGGCTTTTTAAAACAGCAACAACAAGCCGGTACATTGGACAATTTAATTAAAACACTGCATGCCCGTAAAACATATTTTTATACGGAGTTATTAGCTGAAGGTGCAATACCGCTACGCACCGGTGTAAAACGCTTATTGCTGGAAATGCGTGAGCAGGGTTTTCGTTTGGCCATTGCAACCACAACAACGCCGGCCAATGTAACCCGCTTATTAGAAAGCACCCTGGGTAAAGAATCAACTGGCTGGTTTGAAGTGATAGCCGCAGGCGATATTGTGCCAAAGAAAAAACCCGCCGCCGATATTTATAACTATGTGTTAGAACAAATGAATTTAACAGCAGAAGACTGCATGGCTTTTGAAGACTCATCAAACGGTATTCAGTCGTCACTGGGCGCAAATTTAAAAACCGTGATCACGCAAAATCATTATACTGAGGAACATGACTTTACGGGAGCCGCAGTGGTGCTGGATCATTTAGGTGAGCCAGACGATGCTTGTCAGTGCATTGCCGGTGACATTGGTGATGCCACTTTTATTTCGGTGGATGAGCTAACAAAATTATTTGCAGCATAAAATACCTGTAGAGCAAGCTGCCGGGCGTGTCAGTGCTGGACATTATTTTAGTCTTTTTTCACAATAGCCGGCAACGGTGAATTTTGCAGGGATGCTGATTTTTTAGATTCAAGGTGGATGCAGCCGGCCAGACAAATTTGCCATATGCACTGTTTTGATTTGCAGTCCAGGCAACGAAAGTCTGCCGCACAAAGTGCGCCTGTATTGAGTAGCTGGCGCAGTTTGTTGGCGTTGATTTCCAGACGGATTAATTCTGTTTTTTTGTTCAGACTGCGTGTTTGCTTGTCCTCGGAACGGCAGGGTAGAGTTTGCCATGTGGCTGCGGAATGCTCACGGTTCATTAGCTGGCTACTCTGGTTAGGCCCTGAGCAAAGGCGGAAAGGCTGCCGCGCGGTAACATAATCAGTGGTTTACCGTGGCGGTTACAAAACTGCTTTATTCGGCGTACTGCATCATGGCTGATACAGTCCAGCGGGCACAAAACGGCATCGGCGCGCGGTAAAATCGAGCTGAGGTGGTGGCGGCTGTCTTCGCGGCCACCATCGTGGTGCATAAACCGTCCATTGTAGCGTTCTACCAGTACACGAAAGTGGCTCTTTTGGTTTGAGCGGCCGCCAACATAGAGGATGCAACGATTACATAAATCGAGATTCAGCTCGGTTTTTCCATTTTCAGCCGGGCAGGCATCCTGACATGCGCCGGAAAGAAAGCGTGTTAACAAGGCCTCCAGTGCATCACGTTCCTGTTGGCTATCTACAAACTTCTGTTCCAGTCTTAAATTTCGATCTTCACTAGAAAGCGCCAATTGTTGCCACTCCTTAGCGGCATTCTCGTTACGTTCTTTTTGCACCTGCGATGTGTTCAATTCAGATGAAAGTGTTTTGAGCTGTTCGTGTAGTTTGACTAGTTCGCTGCTGCTTTCGAGCTGAATCAGACGTTGCTCGGTTTGTTGCAAACGCTGCTCTGAAGCGAGTGCCTGTGTCAAGCGTACAGACATTGCCTGAATAGTTTGTTCCCTGTCTTGCATCATACGTTTTTTGTCCTGACGCATTTTTACCAGCTGTGCTTCAAGGTTTTTAACTTGCCGGGATTGCAGGGTCAAAGTCTGCATGTTGATACGGGTTGAAGCACCGGCCAGATGCGATAGCATATGAATGTCGCCATAAATTTGGTCCAGCAGTTTATTTTTAATGCCGGGATGGGTAACCAACGCCCAGAATACACCCGCAACGTCGCCCTTTTTTATCGCATCCAGCCAGTGTTGCCGAAGTGCGCTACTGGACTGTATTTTTCGGCTTTGCTGGATACTGCGTTTGTATTTGTTGTCCAGGTGCTTGTGCAGTAAGCGGGACGGGTAGGCCGACTCCTCGGCGATGTTCACAAAACTACTATGCAGCTCGTAATCACTCACCGTTGCATCAATAACAACATTGGTTTTGCGACAAAGCTGCCGTAATTCGCCTGGAGTAAGGCAGGTTCCAATCACACTGCAGTGAAACCGGGGCTGAAGATCCCAGAGTTTCCTGCGTTGCCGAGTCGAAGTTTTTTTAGCGGCCACATCATAACATGCACATTTTAATGGCAGTGTTTCCGGTTTACCTTCGCTGAGTATTGTCTGTTTTGCTGGCATCAAAACCTCCTTGGTTTACAAGTGTCCAGGCCGTCGTTTTAAATGAGTGGCTGGCTACCTTTGATGGGAGGCATGGGTTGGCTGGCTGTGTGCTTCTTATAAAGTTATTATTATTTGGTCAAAATTAGTTTGTTCTGGCGGGTAATCCGTAACCGGTATTGACAATCCTCATGTTCTATCATGATTTCCTGTTGGCCGCGAAACAGATCCTCGCTGTTATATTGGTTATCAGCTGCCTGCGCTGGCTTACTGGGTTCGGTTGTTATTTTATTAGTCATGGTTACCGTCATTAAATTTAAGGAAAGAGAGATATTGCCAGCTTAAATACCTAAACAGGCAGCCAGTTCCAGGAATTCCTGGTCAGAAGGTTGCTGTTTGAAGTCCTCAGAGCAAATTAGCCCGGAGTCCAACGCTTTTTGTACGGTTGCTTTGTCCCAGGCAATCACTTCCTGGCCGCTATACTGATCTATAATGCGTAATTGGCCATTGTTTCGTTCAAACCAGGCATCAAGTAGTAATTTCATTATCCCTCCCAGGTTCTATTTAAGTTCTACTTCTAAATAAGAATCATTCTCATTCGCATATTAACAGCTCTCGCCTCCAAGTCAACAATAAAGTTAATAATTTATATCGACCTCTCGGAGAGGGAAAATATCGATGCATAGAAGGGGAAGGTATAACAATTTACCTTGCCATAGGAGCGTTATTTAGTACATTGTAGTTACAGTAAACAGGGGGTAATAAGGGAACAGCAATGGCAATTATTTCTAAACGCGCACAGGCGATACAGCCGTTTCATGTCATGAAATTATTGGCACGAGCGAAAGAACTTGAGGCGCAAGGTAAACACATTATCCATATGGAAGTGGGTGAACCTGATTTTAACACCCCACAACCCATTCTGGATGCAGGCATTGCCGCTATTAGTAAAGGTGATGTGCATTATACGCCACCGATGGGCTTGCCTGCCTTGCGTGAAGCGATTGCACAATTTTATCAGGACAGGTTTCAGGTCAACGTTTCCCCCGAACGTATTGTGGTTACGCCCGGTGCATCCGGTGCTTTGTTACTCGCACTGGCCGCGATTATTGAACCAGGGCAGGCGGTGTTAATGGCCGATCCGGGTTACCCATGCAATCGTAATTTTGTAACTTTGCTAGAAGGCCGGAACCAGCTTATTAATGTTACTGCGAGTACACAGTTCCAGTTAAATAAAGAACTGGTTGAGCAACATTGGAGCGATAAAACAACCGCCGTATTATTAGCATCCCCCTCCAATCCAACCGGCACAAGCATTCCGAAAAAGTCACTGGCGGACATTATTGAGTTTGCAGAACAAAAACAGATGGCGGTGTTAGTGGATGAAATTTATCAGGGGCTGGTTTATGACTCGCCACCAACGACCGCCTTATCACTTTCAGATGATATTTTTATTATCAACAGTTTTTCAAAATACTTTTCAATGACTGGCTGGCGAATAGGCTGGTTAGTGGTGCCCGAGGAATTTATTCCAGTAGCCGATAACCTGGCGCAAAACATCTTTCTTGCCGCACCCAC
>QIKU01000240.1 GCA_003232015.1 Gammaproteobacteria bacterium | reverse complement strand
GGCGAACGGGTGCTTCGAGCATCACAGGTCGTCGTAACGACGCCCGCTTCCAAAACCGCACAGCTCGTCGCGCCGTTAAACAAAAAAACTAGCCCGTTTATTGCAGGATATACAGTACGCGCCAGTGAATATCGTCCACATGGGTTTTGACCGAACAGCTATTGATCATGCCCTGGATGGAACAGGCTTTTTAATACCCCGAAATGCGTTAAGCAAGGAAAACCAGGCACTTACCGGCAACTTATGGATGAGCAGCCTGTTTGCTAACCGCGCCCCAGATGCTAAGGTATTATTGAGTTCATATATAGGTGGCGCACGAATGCCGGAAGTACAGGATTGGGATACAGAGCAGTGCCTGCATACAACATTATCTGGTTTGACCCACTTGCTAGGCATTAAAGCCGAGCCGGAAATGGTCAAAATCGATCGGCACAAAGAAGCACTCCCCTTATATCACGGCGCTCATCAGGCACGTATGCAGGCTATCGCATCCTATCTGCAACAAATTCCCGGCTTGCATCTGGAAGCCAATTATCGCGGCGGGGTATCGGTACGTGATCGCATTGCGCGCAGCCGTATCGTTGCAAAACAAATTATGGCAAGCCTGCCAAAATCGGCTCTGGCCAGTGCCCTTTTTGCACCAGTGTTAAGACCCAATTACTAAGCACATGAGCAACGCTCTATACTCGCGCGACATCCTTAAACAGTACTTTCAAATCCTTGTTCCTCTGTTGGGGTTGCTGGCGTTGATAGCAACAACACACTACTACACCCATGAGAAGTTAACGGATGCTAATCACAAAGCTGATGAGGTGCTGAGTGTTGATTTGGCACGTGAAACCATTACGGCAGAGTTAAACAACGTAGTATCCGATTTGATGTTTCTTTCGAAGATAAACGAACTACAGATCGCGTTAACAAACCCATCTAGCCCACATCTTAAAAATATTGAAAGAGAATTTTTAATCTTCAGTGAAACAAAAAAACGTTACGATCAAATTCGTTATATCGCAATGGATGGGCAGGAAATTGTTCGAATTAATTATCACAATGGTGAAGCGGTAAAAGTGGCAAAAACGACATTACAAAATAAGGCCGATGATAAATATTTTAAACAGGCTTTAGCGATGAAACCGGAACAAATTTATTTGTCTTCTTTAGCTCCGAATGTAAAACAGGAATCTATAGAAGTACCACATAAACCCGTTATTCGCTTTGCAACACCGTTAATCAACGCACAGGGGCAAAAACACGGTATTCTGGTATTTAGCATTTTAGGAAATACCTTATTACCAAACTTCACACCTGAAGCTACCAATAATACTGATCGTGTTCATTTACTTAACCAGGAAGGTTATTGGCTGCGCAGTCCTTATAGTGATGCACCGGGAGTAAAATTTGATCATAAACGTTCATTTGCAATAAGCTATCCACAAGCCTGGCAAGAAATTAGCTCTAACTCGGCAGGTGATTTTGAGAGTTCAGTTGGCATGTTCAGCTACAGCACTATCTATCCGGTTAAGTCGACAGCCAGATCCACTAAAAAAGTTCAGCCATGGAAAATCGTTTCATTGACACCTATGGCGTTAATTAAAAATCACCCGATCAGTTCCCTGTTTTTTAACAATATCCTCTTTGCTGTTTTTGCTTTGCTCGTCATATTATGGTCTTATATTATGGCTAAAATACGGGTTAGCCATAAAAGAATAAAAGCTCAGAATGAATACGAACAGCGTTTTCGAAAGACACTGGAGTCTATCCAGCTAGCCGCTATTTCTCTAGACGATAAAGGTAAAGTCCAGTTTTGCAATAATCACTTACTTAAGAAAATTGGTTTTAAACATGAGGAAGTAATTAATAAAGAGTGGATAGATAACTTTGTCAAAGAAACTGATAAGGAAAAAATGAAAGAGATATTATCTAACGCGTTGACGGGTTCATTATGTCCTGTTCATGAAACACAGATTAAGATTCGCAATGGTGAGACACGACTGTTCGCATGGAATAATACCCTTTCGTATGATGCCAACGGCAATATTTTCGGTTTGACCTGTATTGGTGAAGATATTACAGAACAACACCGTAAAGAAGAACAGTTGCGAATCCTGTCACGTGCCGTAGAACAAAGTCCTGCTCCAGTCATTCTTACCAACATCGATGGTGTCATTGAATATGTTAATTCTAAATTTACTGAGCTAACCGGTTATACGGCCGCAGAAGCCATTGGGGAAAATCCTTCAATTTTAAAATCGGGCGAAACGAATTCGGAAGAATATCGGGATTTATGGGAAACCATTGATAGCGGCAAAGAATGGCATGGCCTGTTTCACAACCGCAGAAAAAATGGTGAACTTTACTGGGAATATACGACGATATCGCCTATTCGTAATCCTGATGGTGAAATTACCCATTTTCTTGCCATTAAGGAAGATATTACAGAGAAAAGACGTTTGGAAAACGAAGTTAAGCAACGCAACCGGGAGCTGGCCCATGCACAAGCTTTGGCTGTGGTAGGACGTATGTCGAGTATGATTGCCCACGATCTGCGTAATCCTCTATCGTCTGTAAAAATGGGCTTACAAATTATTGGTAAGCGAGTCGATAAGCAGCATGAACAGAGCTGGAATGAAGAAGCTAAAGAACTGCGACAAATTGCTCTGGAACAAGTTCGCTATATGGAAAATATTCTTGCTGATCTGTTACAGTTTTCGCGCCCGGATGCACTAAACTCTGAGTGGTTAAGCATCAACAAACTGTTGGACTTAACCGTCTCGACCACTGAAAAAAATATTAAGGAACATAAAGCAAAAATAACAAGCGACTATCAAGAAAAATTACCGATGGTTTATGGCGATGCCACCAAATTGAGGCAGGTTTTTAGTAATTTGATCCTGAATGCCTTGCAGGCTACCGAGAATGTTGAACGTAAACCCGAAATCCGAATCAAGACGAGCATGGAATTACTTGATTCCAATATGAAGGTTAAAGTTGAATTTAGTGACAATGGCCTGGGTCTTGACTCCGAGCAGGCCGATATATTATTTGAACCTTTTTATACTACTAAAGCAAGGGGGACGGGGCTGGGGCTGGCTATCGTAAAGCGTATACTGGATCAACATTATGGAGAAATATCGTTGTCGAGTAGCCCCAACGGGGGCGCCTGTGTCGTAGTGATTTTGCCAACTGGACCAATCCACTAAACTTATTATGATAAATATTATACCAGGCCCTGAATGAATGGATTTGCACACTGATAAAGTTCAACGCATATTGATCGTCGACGATGATGAAGCCAGTTGTCGTACTATTCAGTTACATTTACGTAGTCAGGGTTATGAAGTGGCGTTGGCCAACAGTGTCGATGAAGGTCTTCAAGTAGCAGCAATACATATCCCGGATCTGATTATTTTAGATATACGCATGCCAGGCAAATCCGGTATCGATGGTCTGCCTGAATTCAAGGCAGCTATCCACGATGTCCATATCATTATGATTACGGCCTTTCACGATATGGATAGCACGATTCAGGCTATGCAACGTGGTGCTGAAGATTATATTCATAAACCTATTGATATTGATGAATTGGAAAAAGCCGTAAAACGTCTACTAAATACGCCAGGCAAGAACGACATTATTCAACCTGGTCGAGATCATAATGGTTACAACACAATGGTTGGAAGCAGTTATGCCATGAAGGAAGTCTTCAAAACCATTGGCCTGGTTGCTTCCAATCCAGTTACCGTCCTGGTGAGTGGAGAGAGCGGTACAGGAAAAGAACTGGTCGCCAAAGCCATTCATCGTACGGGTAATCCTGATGGGCCATTCGTGGCAGTTAACTGTGCTGCACTGGTCGAAACATTGCTGGAATCCGATATGTTTGGACATGAAAAGGGATCATTCACCGGAGCGGTTAAACGCCAGCAAGGAAAATTTGAACTGGCCAACAACGGCACTATCTTTCTTGATGAAGTCAGCGAACTGTCTCAAGTGATGCAGGCCAAACTATTGCGAGTGCTACAGGAAAAAGAATACACACCTATCGGTGCCAAAGAATCACAACATACCAGTGCTCGAGTTATTGTAGCGGCCAATGTGAATCTGGCAAAACTGGTGCAGGAAGGAAGCTTCCGCGAAGATCTGTATTACCGATTGCAAGTTGTCAATATACACCTGCCACCCTTACGCGAACGTAAAGAAGAAATAACTGAACTGGTACAGGCTCTGCTCACACGTATCAATCATGAAATGCACAGCAATGTTACCCAGGTATCAAAAGATGTTATCGAGTGCATGCAAAATTATGACTGGCCAGGCAATGTGCGCGAGTTGGAAAATGTCCTGGTAAAAGCCGTCGCCCTGTGTCCCGGTAATACTATTACTGCTGATCTCGTTGCTTCCTCCTGTATTAAGCTGCAGGTAGAAACTGATCCCCCAAAATATCCCCTTGCGGAACAGAGTCTGGAAGGTGTACAAAAAAAGCATATCCTGCACGTGCTGGATTCAACTCATTGGCATAAAGGCCATGCCTGTGAGATTTTAGGTATCTCACGTCCACGTTTAAGACGCATGATCAAACAATTTAACATTGAAGAATTAGATGACTTTTCGACCGATAACTCTGATCTAACTATTGATGATCGTGAAGAATAAACTACTATGATGTTGGCTGATAGCTCAATAAGAGGATGTCCTCAACTCCTTGTGTAGTTCGTTACGAATAACACTCAATCGAATCGCTATCTTACTACAAGTCATGCCATCATTTCAGCCGAGTGTGTTTACAACGGCATGATTCTCAAATATATCTGGATGTTGTGGATGATAAGTACATGACGCAGTCGTATATTTCATATTGTTTCTAAAATGGCTGTCGCGTGGTAAACAGATTTACCACGCGATGCCAATCTTAAAATAAATGATATAAGCCGTAGGCTCCCTTCTTTACGGTAACCAGGCAAATGTGGTGACCTTGCCGTTCGTTGGTAGAGGATTATTGACTTTGAAGTTGTTATTGCCAGTGGTGTCTACGCTGTATAGGTCGATGATATCATTTTCGGGTTCAATGATGATGGGATCTACATCTCGAAAGACGCGGTAGGCTAAACGTTCACCAGCGGGTGACCAGGCAAAGTCTATAATGCTGCTATTGCTCTCAAGCGGGCTGTTTAACTTGATCTTTTTACATAAGCTGCAATCGGATGCAAGGAAAAGCTCATTAACTCCGTTGGTCGTTTGATCTGCGAAATAAGCTATACGGCTCCCATCGGGTGACCACGCAAAGTCCTGAACATCCCCACCGGCGACCAAAATCCCGTTGATCTTACGATTATCATTGCCATCGGCCGCTACCGTGTAGACCTCAAACACTGCTGGATTATCTTGAGAAGCAAGATAAGCCAGACAGTCATCATTGGGTGACCAGGAAAAACTAACAACATCTCCGTTCAGCACAAGATCACCATTGATTTTGACGGTGTTACTGCTATTGGCCTCTACGGTGTAAAGTTCATCGATATTGGCAACATTGAGATTGGCGATATAAGCGACATGGCTGCCATCTGGAGACCACCGAAATTCTGAAACATCCCCACCTGCAGCAAGATCGATATTTAGCCTGGTGTCGTTGCTACCATCGGTGTCTACGACGTAAAGTTCATAGGTATTATTGACATCCTTATCGGCGATATAGGCGACACGACTGCCATCTGGCGACCCTTTAAACTGTAGAACATCAGCACTTGCGCCAAGATCACCGTTTAACCCGATATTGTTATTGCCGTCGACGTCCACCATGTAGAGTTCAAGGGTTGCGTTGGTATCCTGGTCGGCCCGGTAAACGAGACTATTGTTGTTTGATGACCATGCAAAATTGTAGACATCGCCATTATCAACCAGATCGCCATTGACCTTGAGGTTATTGTTGCCATCGGCATTAACAGTGTATAGCTCTTGTGTGTCTACGGAATCCTGTCTGGCCATATAAGCCAGGCGGCTACCATTTGATTAGGTGCCGCATTAACGTGTGCACTTATTGTAGTGAGCGGACTGGTGCAGGCTGCACCCATAAAATCGGATCTAATTCTAAACCTGAAAGGGTTAAACAGTGGCGTCGTTAAGGTAACAAATGTCGGTAAAGGGAAAAGCCGGACAAGCTGGTTGACAATTATGTGCTCGTCAAATTGTCCTGAGCATCCGAGTATGGCCGTATATGAGAATCCGAAATTTCCCAATGCGATTGCGATAAAAATCCCGGGATTAGAGTCAGGAAAAACCTATACACATCAACTTGGATTTTGGAAAAAACTGAAATTCAAACCGGGCATTTATAAATTTGTTGGCATGGCAGATGCTGGCAAAGATATTCCTGAATCGAATGAATTGAATAACAAAACCTCGTTCCTTAAAAAAGTTAAATAGTTTGCTGTCTGCCAGTCATGTGTTTTATTCTATGGAGTCTTCCTGGTATTGTATTGTTTCTAGTATGCCAAAATATATGGATAACAAATTATTTATTTGATCCAGGTCAATAAGTTGGGTCGATGAATGCTAATGATAGGTCTACTATTATTATAGAGGGGAGGCGTAGATGATCTTTGGTCGAAATTATAACCGGCTTATCCAGCGGAATGAACACTGGTATGTTGAGACGCAAATGGGATATGAAGGCCCATTTGAGTCAAAAAATGACGCGTGTGAGTTTTTGTCTCTGTTGAATACGGCAGATTCAGCTAGAATTGAGTTTATGGGAATTGAAGATGATTTGAGTCAGGCCTGAGCCAGATCAGCGTAACGGAGGTTCGTTTTGAACAAGCAAAATACTATCTATGAACGCATGCTGTATTTCGTCAAGGACGCGGTACATGAAGTGGAAGATGGACTTTCAATCAAGCTTCAATATTTAACGGATAAGGTTAAGCAGCGAGCCTATGAGCTTGGCGAATTTACCCGCGAGGAAATTGATCAGGTTTCCGATTATCTACAGCGTGACATTCAGGACGCGGCAGAATATTTATCTAAAGAAGGTAAAGAGCTTCAAGACTGGTTAAAATTTGATGTTGAGCTGGTTGAGGATCGAGTACTGGAATTGCTCAGCGGTGCCATCAATACTACTAATATAGAGCTTGATGAATTAAGCCGTAAAGCACAGCAGGAAAATCTGTGGTACAAAAATGAAACCACCGGGCCGGGTAGTTTTGTCTGCGATCAGTGTGGGCGTCAAATTCAAATTCTGAAAATTCAGGAGTTACCGGCCTGTGCGGATTGTGGCGGGGAAATATTCAAACGCATCTCAGTCTAAATAGGCGATCTAAATGCCCGTCCACTTTGAAGTTTCCTTAAGTGTTCTGGTATTAGGAACCTGTTGATAATTAGTGATATAAATCAGTGGTTCTGAAAGAACGCGGTATTCCCAATTTCTTATCCAAATCCTGTCGACTATAATTCTTATACGTGGTTATTTTTTGCTGAGCAAGCACTCTGGTTTTTAGCCTGTTTTTAACGTAGGGTATGGTTATGCTCGCAAAGTGACTCTTAATATAGAGTAAATAATAATTAACCGTATTTAATACCTATTAGGTAGCGTATGTGGAAAAAACTTAGAATTGGGATACTGTTGTTTATTTTTTTTCTTGTTGCCGCCGATACTTATATGACGAAGTATCGTGCGGTGAGCTGGGACGATACACTTTGGGTCGCGATTTACCCGATTAATGTGGATAATGATCCACAAATAGAAAAATACATAGCAGGTCTTTCTAATCGAAGTTTTGCCAAAATCGAGTCTTTTTTTGTTGAAGAGGCTGAAGAATTCAAGCTGGCCTTGAAAAAACCATTTGAGTTACTGATAGCGCATACGGTGGATGAATTGCCACCGGCTCCGCCCGGCAGTCAAAAGGGTGAGAGCAGTAATATGTTCCAGATTGGATGGTGGAGTCTTAAACTGCGTTATTGGGCGGCAAGGCATGATGAATCGGATTTTTCTCCCCATATTAAAATTTTTGTTATTTACCATTCTTATGAGAAAGAAGAGCAATTGGCGCACTCCCTTGGTATGGAGAAGGGCATGATAGGTGTGGTACATGCTTATGCGCACCGTGAGATGGAAGGTAAGAATAATTTGGTGATAGCTCATGAGATCTTACACACGATTGGGGCAACCGATAAGTACGATCCTGCGACTGGTGAACCAATATTCCCGGACGGATATGCTGAGCCGGATAAGAATCCACGTTATCCCCAGCGTTATACGGAGCTGATGGGGGGACGAACGCCCTTGAGTGAGGAGGTTTCGGTAATGCCAAGACGTTTAAATAGCGTGCTCATTGGTGCCAGGACGGCAGCAGAAATTAACTGGTGAGCCGTCCTGTATTCAAGGAAGGTGACACAATTGTTTATATTTTATTCGCTATTTGAAACCACAAAGATTGCTAAGTTCTTGTTTAAAAAGAAAAATAAAAAAATCTGTTTTTCCCTGTACAAATTGTGTTCTCGGTCGAGCTTGATTAGAATGTCAGTTCAACTCATATTCCAGAACCAAGCTTATGACCCTGGCACTCAATAATATTACATTAAACTGCTGCCGACGCGACCGTGCAGAGCGTCGATTGATCACGGTGCGTAGTATTTTTTATTCAATGTTTAAGAGGCGCCGATGTGGCGAACGCCGTTCGGACTACAGCGATGACAATACCTATGTCGATGTGCATGGTTCGCAGGTATCTGCCATGGTCATTACGATCATGGTTTTATGCATTCTGGATGCTTTTTTTACATTATTACTGATCGAACGCGGTTCATCTGAGCTCAATCCCTTTATGGCCTGGATGCTGGAGATCGATACGATGTTGTTTTTCGTCGCGAAATATCTGATTACATCTGTGTGTATACTGTGGGTTGTAATGCATACGCATTTTATTTTTTTTGGTTTTAAAGGTCGACATATATTACTGGCGACGATTACTTTTTATAGTGTACTTGTTAGTTATCAAGTATCGATGCTGGCCTATATCTATTAAACTCTGTTACTTGTTTCAAACTAAGTAGAGAGTTCTATGCAAAATGTTTCTGAACGTATTCTGTTAACCTTGTGGATTGGTGGTATGTGGATGGTGGGGTTTGTCGTAACCCCAACGCTGTTTCAACTTATCGACGATCGTGCTCTTGCTGGCACGGTGGCCGGGCAGTTATTCAGTATTACCGCCTATATCGGCTTAGTCTGTGGCAGTTTGCTGTTAGTTAATGTTCTGGTTTATACCTCGAATCGTTTTTATAAAAACGGGCGTGCCTGGATTTTGATTGGCATGCTGATCCTGATCGTCATTGGTCAATTCGTTATTACCCCAACGATGTCGGAAATCCGTGCAGCGGGTATGCGCGCGGAAGATAAAGCACAATTTGATTTTTTGCACCGCAGTGCGTCCATTTTATTTATGAGTACCAGCCTGGCGGGACTGGTACTGGTCATTTTTGGCTTGCACGATAAAAAAGAAGATTAGGTGTTCACCGTAAAAGCGAATTTAATAATAATTTAAATCGAAAACTGGTTGTTTTCGCTCTGGCGATAAAAAACGGCGATATGTCCGATACGTTGTACAATTTCGCTTTGAGTTTGTTGGGCGATTTTATCAATTATCTGGTTGCGTTCTGTTTTATCGCCTGCATTGATGCGCACTTTTAAAAGTTCATGAATTTCCAGTGCGTTATCAATTTCGAACATGACCGGATCGGTTAAGCCATGCTGACCTACGGTGACGATTACTTTTAAGTGGTGGGTTAGCTTACGGAGCTTTTTGAGTTGTTTTTGTAATAACGGCATTAGGGTATTATACCGGATTAATTGCATTAGAATGACATTATGTCCAAATCGAAAAGTTCTAAAAACTGGCTCAAAGAGCACTTTGATGATCCCTATGTAAAACAGGCACAGGAAGCCGGTTACCGTTCACGAGCGGTGTTCAAATTGAAAGAAATCAATGACAAGGATCGTATCTTGAAAGCGGGTCACAGTGTGGTTGATTTAGGCGCTGCACCGGGTGGCTGGAGTGAATTTGCGCGGGACATTCTGCCCGACTCCAGCTCGATCTATGCCCTGGATATCCTTGAAATGGAACCGATAACAGGAGTGACTTTTATTCAGGGGGATTTTACCGAAGAAGCCGTGCTAGCCGAGCTATTACAGACCCTGGAAGCACATAATATTAACCTTGTTTTATCGGATATGGCCCCCAATATCAGTGGTATGAAGGCCATTGATCAGCCCAAGGCGATGTATTTGGCGGAGCTGGCACTGGATTTTTGCCAAAAAAGCCTGACTAAAAATGGTGATTTTTTAGTCAAAGTTTTTCAGGGTGAAGGATTTGATGCCTATTTACAAACGTTACGGAGCCATTTTCGTAAAGTTATGGTGAGGAAACCCAAAGCCTCTCGGCCCCGGTCGCGTGAGGTTTATTTGCTTGCCAGAGAGTACAGGACTTAGGCACTATACCGTTTAAGCACTATACTGTATGGTACTTTAGTAATATTACACAGTTGGGTAATTGGTAATAATATCTCAACAGAATCGTCTTTTCAGTTAGAGGCACACGCGTGAACGATATAGCAAAAAACATAATTCTCTGGGTCATTATTGCGTTTGTATTAATGATCATTTTCAAGCAGATCAGCGGTGGCACTGCGAGTCAGGAAATGGATTACAGTACTTTCCTGCAACAGGTTCATGATCAAAATGTTGCCTCGGTCACGTTTAAAGGTCGAACTATTTCCGGTGTACTCCGAGACAGCAATCAAATCTTTATCACCTATAGTGCAGAAACCGATAACACTTCTTTAATCAGCGAACTCAGAGATAACAGCGTTGCCTTTAAAGCGGAGGCGCCTGATCAGGGTTTGTTAACCCAGATATTTATTTCCTGGTTCCCGATTTTCTTAATCGTCGGCTTTATGATCTTTCTTATGCGCCAGATGCAGGGCGGAGGCGGTGGTCGCGGTGCGTTGTCATTTGGTAAAAGTCGTGCGCGTATGCTGGGCGAAGATCAGGTTAAGGTATCTTTTAATGATGTTGCCGGTGTTGATGAAGCTAAAGAAGAAGTGGGCGAACTGGTCGAATTCTTGCGCGACCCCGGTAAATTTCAGAAACTCGGTGGTAAAATTCCACGTGGTGTACTGATGGTGGGTGCACCAGGTACCGGTAAAACCTTGTTGGCGCGAGCCATAGCGGGTGAAGCCAAGGTTCCATTCTTTACCATTTCTGGTTCAGACTTTGTTGAGATGTTTGTTGGTGTCGGTGCCTCGCGGGTTCGCGACATGTTTGAACAAGCCAAAAAACACGCGCCCTGCATTATATTCATCGATGAAATCGATGCCGTCGGTCGTCACCGTGGTGCCGGTTTAGGCGGTGGACATGATGAGCGTGAACAAACCTTGAATCAGCTGTTGGTTGAAATGGACGGCTTTGAAGGCAATGATGGCGTGATCGTGATTGCCGCAACCAACCGCCCGGACGTACTGGATCCTGCCTTATTACGTCCCGGCCGTTTTGATCGTCAAGTGGTGGTGCCCTTACCTGATCTACGTGGGCGTGAGCAAATCCTTAAAGTCCATATGCGTAAAGTTCCGATTGCCGATGATGTGAAGGCAAAAATTATTGCCCGTGGCACGCCCGGTTTTTCAGGTGCCGATCTGGCTAACCTGATTAACGAAGCGGCCTTATTTGCGGCGCGCGCCAACAAGCGCCTGGTGGATATGGACGAGTTTGAAAAGGCCCAGGATAAAATCATGATGGGCGCTGAACGTAAATCAATGGTGATGAGCGAATCAGAAAAGAAACTTACCGCTTATCACGAGGCGGGACATGCGATTGTGGGCTGGCATGTGCCTGATCATGATCCTGTTTATAAGGTTACCATCATTCCGCGTGGACGTGCATTAGGTGTGACTATGTATTTACCTGAGGAAGATCGTTACAGCCACAGCAAAGAAATGCTTGAGAGTCGCATTTCAAGTCTGTTTGGTGGCCGTATTGCCGAGGAAATTATTTTTGGTGCTGAAAGTGTCACGACCGGCGCATCAAATGATATTCAACGTGCAACCGAGATTGCACATAACATGGTGACCAAATGGGGTTTATCTGAAAAGTTAGGTCCGTTGACGTATGGTGAGGATGAAGGAGAGATTTTCCTTGGTCATTCGGTGACCCAACATAAAAATATATCCGATGATACGGCTAATCTGATTGATGAGGAAGTACGTTCTATCATTAACCGAAATTATCAACGTGCTGAAAAAATACTGACCGATGGCCTCGATAAACTGCATGCCATGTCGGATGCTTTAATGAAATATGAAACCATCGACAATGAGCAAATTGGTGATATCATGAATGGACGCAAAGTTCGCCCACCTTCAGACTGGGACGACCACGAAAATATGGATGGTGATGGTGCATCTTCAAGCAAGAAGGATGAGAAGAAAGATGAGAAGAAGGACGGTAAGATAGGTGGTCCTGCTTCAACACACTAATATTTAGATTGTAATATTAATAACGCCACTGCTGTATCGGATATAAACGTATCTGGTATAAAAGTGGCGTTGTTGTTTTTACCTGTTATTTAAAAAACTAACTGTGCCATGAAGTTTAAAAATAAACATCTTGATTTTAACCGACCGCATGTAATGGGTATTTTAAATGTAACGCCTGATTCGTTTTCTGACGGTGGGCGATTTTCGAATCTTGAGGATGCTGTAAATCAGGCTCGAAATATGGTTACTGAAGGTGCCTCGATTATTGATGTGGGTGGTGAGTCAACTCGTCCAGGCGCCGAAGAGGTTAGCGAGCAACAGGAACTGGATCGAGTTATTCCGGTCATTGAAAAAATCAGTGCTGGGCTCGATACGGTTATTTCAATTGATACGTCAAAAGCTGTTGTCATGTCACATGCTATTTCGGCTGGTGCGCATATGATTAACGATGTATCTGCCTTGCAAATGGAAGGCGCACTGTCAACGGCAGCAAGTCTGGCGGTGCCTGTTTGTGTCATGCATATGCAAGGCGTACCACGTACTATGCAACAATCGCCAAGGTATCAGAATGTAATCAATGAGATCTTTGAATTTTTATTAACACGCTGTGAAGCATGTATTAGGGCGGGCATATCAAATAAACAGATTATGATTGACCCGGGGTTTGGTTTCGGCAAAACGGTGCAACAAAATATTGAAATTATGCAAAAGCTGGATCGTTTCGTTTCAAGCGAATATGCTGTATTACTCGGTGTCTCGCGAAAATCCACAATTGGTGCCATACTTGATCAACCCGTGGAAGAGCGTTTACCGGGCAGCCTTGCGCTTACGGCACTGGCTGTAAATGCGGGCGTTAAAATAATTCGAGCTCATGATGTAAAAGCAACCATGGATGTTATGAATATTACGTTTGCGGTAACAAATGATCGATAACCACATCAGATTCATATAAACAGGAAATTAGCAGCTTATGTCGAGAAAATATT
>QIKU01000056.1 GCA_003232015.1 Gammaproteobacteria bacterium | reverse complement strand
GCGGGTAATACACGAATCATTTCATGCTGGTATGGGTAGTGAACTTGTATTTTTAATTTTTCCATTATGTTATACAAAATGGGGATAACTACTTTTATGGAGACGTTCATCTTCTCTAACAGTATTCTTTGCTTATTATTGGTTGTGAGTTCGAGTTTTTCACGTGCAACCAGAAACTGTGTACCTGCATCAAGAAATTTTTCGTAATACTCGTTGCGCTCAAAAAGATCCATTGTCAGGGTCATTTTCCAAACATAAATAGAACGCTCGCGTACAGCGCTTTGCATGATTGTGAGATAGTCTTTTTGCTTGTTATGTCCGGTTACAATAATAGTAAAATGGTCCACAATGGCGTTAATCCTGCTAATGCCAACAACCGTAATTAATATGATAAAGACAAGCTGTAGAAGAAAACCTACGAGCAGAAAATTACGATTTTGTTGTTGTTTGTTCATACCGCCTGTTTTTATTTTTGTTAGCTATCTTTAAGGATAGGACATATTATTATGTTTGCCGGTATTGGCTATCAGGTTGCGCATTTAACATAATATACATTATGCGCCTTTCGTAGGGTTGTTTTAGCTGCCTTTTGGCCAATATAGTAAAAATAAATAACTCTGCTATAGTTTTTTTGATGATTGCTAAAACCCTATTACTTCCGCACATTCCAGAGAAATTGCGCGTAGCGCGTACACAAACAATATTAGTTTTTAACTGTTTAATGATTCGTTGATATAGGTCAATGACGTTCAATGATAATACAACTAGCCTTCATATCGAGTCCTGCTTAAACGCATGTATGAGGTAACAAAGAAATAATGTTGTCGCGAAGGTCTTTGTTAAAGGCTAAATTTAAATCACATCAGCAACCAATCCGGTTACCCTGGGTGCGTGATGAAATAGAATTTGTTGACAAATGCTCACGCTGCCATAATTGCATTACTGCTTGTCCTGAAAAGATCATTATCAAAGCGGATGGTGATTTCCCCGAAATTAACTTTAACCTTGGTGAATGCACATTTTGTGCAGAATGCTTAAAAAGCTGTTCAGAAGATTTGTTTTCCCCACTAGATAACGCCCCATGGAACCTTACCGCACTTATTACTGAAGAATGCCTGACATACAAAGGCATTGTTTGTGGTGTATGTAGAGAACAGTGCGAAACAGAAGCAATTAGCTTTACACCTAAAATTGGCAGTGTTAGCCAACCCGAGCTGGCTGCAGGGAAATGCACAGGCTGCGGTGCTTGTTTTAAGCCCTGCCCGACACAGGCAATTAAATTATCTTATCAAAATACCAACGATGAATACTGTCAAACGAATCGAATAAAGGAGAGAGCATCATGAACATAAGTGGAGTCATTGTTTATGCCGCACCCAGACAGGCGGATAAAGTAGAAAAAAACCTTGCGACTATTAATGGTGTGGAAGTTCATGCAAATGAAGGCGGTAAACTGGTTGTGACAGTCGAACACAAAAATATTAATGCATTAGCTGATCAGGTTATGAAATTTCAGGATTTAGCCGGAGTGATGTCGGTTGCAATGGTCTATCAGCATAATGAAGATCTTGAAACTCTCAGTGGTGATGAGGTTTTAGTTGAAGATACATCATCATGTACCACAAACAATTGCAGTGATTACGCTTCAGAGGGGACACAATTATGAAATTAAGCCGTAGAAACTTTATAAAAACAAATGCCATTGCAGCTACTGCTGCTGCTGCGGGAATAACCATACCCGGTATTAATACGGCAATGGCCAAAGGCAATAATAAAATTCGTTGGGACAAAGCACCTTGTCGTTTTTGCGGTACTGGCTGTAGTGTGCTGGTTGGAACAAAAGATGGCAGAGTGGTTGCCACTCAGGGCGACCCAGATTCACCGGTAAATCGTGGTTTAAATTGTATTAAAGGCTATTTCCTTTCCAAAATCATGTATGGCAAGGATCGTTTAACCAAACCACTATTACGCATGACGAATGGCAAATACGATAAAAACGGTGAGTTTACTGAAATTAGCTGGGATCAGGCTTTTGATGTGATGGAAGACAAGTTTAAAGCTGCACTTAAAAACAAAGGCCCTACTTCGGTTGGTATGTTTGGTTCTGGCCAATGGACAATTTGGGAAGGTTATGCTGCATCCAAATTATTTAAAGCTGGCTTCCGTTCAAATAATCTTGATCCTAACGCACGCCATTGCATGGCATCCGCTGTTGGTGCGTTTATGCGAGGCTTTGGTTCAGATGAACCCATGGGTTGTTATGATGATATAGAACACGCTGATGTGTTTGTATTATGGGGAGCCAATATGGCAGAGATGCACCCCATTCTCTGGTCACGATTAACGGACACACGTTTAACAAAAGAAGGCAGTGAAGTACACGTATTATCGACTTTTAAACATCGTTGTTTTGATTTAGCTGATAATGGCATGATATTCACACCACAAACAGATTTAGCTATTGCCAACTACATTGCGCATTATATTATTGAAACAAAATCGTATAACAAGAAATTTATTGGTGACAATGTTAACTTTACCAAAACACCGACTGATATTGGTTATGGTTTACGCCCAGAGCATCCGTTAGAGAAAAAGAAAACAGGTAAAGGCGGTAAGTTAAGTAAAATAAGCTTTGAGGAATATAAAAAATCGGTTGCTAAATATGACCTCGAATATACTTCTGACTTAAGTGGTATACCAAAAGAAAAATTAATCCAGCTTGCTAAAGTTTATGCCGACCCTAAAAAGAAAGTCACCTCTTTCTGGACCATGGGCTTTAACCAGCATACACGTGGTGTTTGGGTTAATGGTCTAGTTTATAATATTCATTTATTGATGGGGAAAATTTCTGAACCCGGTAATAGCCCCTTTTCATTAACCGGCCAGCCTTCAGCATGCGGTACAGCCCGAGAAGTGGGTACGTTTTCACATAGACTACCCGCCGATCTGGTTGTTAAGAAAAAATCACATCGGGATTTTTCTGAGAAAATCTGGAAGTTACCTGAAGGGACTATTCCACCTAAACCCGGTTATCACGCAGTATTACAGAATCGCATGTTAAAAGATGGCAAGCTTAATGCCTATTGGGTGATGTGTAATAACAATGTCCAGGCAGCGCCTAATTTTAATGATGAAACCTATCCGGGTTATCGTAATCCTGAAAACTTTATTGTGGTCTCCGACCCTTATCCAACGGTAACAGCAATAGCTGGCGATCTAATTTTGCCAACAGCAATGTGGGTAGAAAAAGAAGGCGCTTATGGTAATGCAGAACGCCGAACGCAATTCTGGCGGCAGCAAGTTGATGCACCCGGTGAATCAAAATCAGATTTATGGCAATTAGTTGAGTTTTCCAAGCGTTTTAAAGTTGAAGAAGTCTGGCCTGCAGATTTAATTGCAAAGAAGCCAGACGTTAAAGGTAAAACACTCTATGACATTTTATTTAAGAATGGTCAGGTAAATAAATATCCGAAGCAACAAATTATGGATAGCAAAGGTAATCAGTACAAGAACGATGAAATGGATGATTTTGGCTTTTATATACAAAAAGGTTTGTTTGAAGAATATAGACTGTTTGGCACTCAAGGGCCAAAGATAGGCCATGATCTTGCCGATTATGATACCTATCATAAAACACGAGGTCTACGCTGGCCGGTTGTTAATGGCAAGGAAACATTATGGCGTTACCGTGAAGGCTATGATCCCTTTGTTAAAAAAGGTGAAGGAGTTAAATTTTATGGAAAAAAAGATGGCCGAGCCAATATTATCTTTGCACCATTTGAACCTGCCCCAGAAATGCCAGATAAAGAATATGACTTATGGTTGTCAACCGGTCGTGTATTAGAACATTGGCATTCAGGTACAATGACACGCCGTGTTCCTGAGTTGTATAAAGCATATCCTGATGCGGTGATGTACATTCATCCCAATGATGCAAAAAAACGTGGTTTACGTCGTGGTATGACTGCAAAGATTGTAAGTCGACGTGGTGATATTTTAATTAAAGTAGAAACCCGTGGCCGCAACCGACCACCTGAAGGTTTAATATTTGTTCCATGGTTTGATGCGGGGCGTTTAATAAATAAGCTAACACTTGATGCCACTGATCCACTATCCAAAGAAACGGATTTTAAAAAGTGTGCCGTAAAAGTAGAAAAAGTTTAATTAAAGCATTTTGTTATTTAACTATTATAAAAAGGAGGTTGCACCATGAAACGGTCAACTTTAACTGGAACGGTAATAATGTTGAGCCTGGGTTTGTTTATTAGTCAGGCTGGAGCTGAGCAGGTAAATTCTTTAAGAGGAACAAACCCTCTTGATGAGCAGTCAAAAGCACCAAAATCCATGAAGTGGCAAGATGATCGTGAGCCTATTTCACGGGACTATGTACAACAACCCCCCTTAACACCGCATAAAACCAAAGGCTATAAAATTAATAAAAATTTTAATAAGTGCTTAACCTGTCATAGCTGGGCTAATTATAAAGAAGCGGGGGCAACTAAAATAAGTCAAACACATTTTAGTGACAGAGAAAACAACGTATTGGCTAATATTGCTCCACGGCGCTATTTTTGTGATCAGTGTCATGTACCTCAGGTTAATGCAAAACCACTAGTAGAAAATACATTCTCTCCATTACAAACAATCAAACGTCATTAATTATAAATATAGAAATTAAAGAAGGATTGAATTATGAATGTATATAAAAAAACTAAAAATGGACTTTGTGCTGTTTGGGCTTTTATTAAAAAGCCAACTGCAAAATATTCTTTAGGTACATTACTGGTTGTTGGTTTTATTACTGGTATTATTTTCTGGGGTGGGTTTAATACAGCAATGGAGGTGACAAATACTCAGGAGTTTTGTATTTCCTGTCATGAGATGCGTGTGAATGTCTATGAAGAATATAAAGACACCATACATTACACCAATAGAACCGGAGTACGTGCAACTTGCCCTGATTGTCATGTTCCAAAAGAATGGACACATAAAGTGGTACGTAAAATAAAAGCAACTAGTGAGCTTTATCATAAGATGCTCGGTACGATTGACACACCTGAAAAGTTCGAGAAAAAGCGTTTAAAAATGGCTCGCAGTGTCTGGAAGGAGATGAAAGCCACTGATTCAAGAGAATGTCGGAACTGCCATGATTATGAGTCGATGGATTTTACTGAGCAAGGCAGACGCTCAATGCAGCAGCATTCAAAAGGTCTTGACGAAGGAAAAACCTGTATTGATTGCCATAAGGGTATTGCTCATTCGTTGCCTGCAATGTATGAAGTTGATCCAAGTGCAGCAGTAGAAGCGGAATAAATTTTAAAGCCGCGGGGTTCTCGTTTAGCCCCCGCGGCAATAAAGGGTTAGTTAGTGTCCTTTGCCTGAACCATCCGCATGTCCATGCTCACTCTTGCCTGTTTTGCCAACCTCCTCTGTTTTATCATGCCCGCCTCCCTTTGCATGTGCATGTTTTCCAGCAGCGGCAAGTTTTTTATATTTTTCGGGTGTCATGTTATTCATGGAAGATAAAAATGCAACAATATCCCAGATTTGTTCATCACTATTATATATTCCCCATGCAGGCATGCCGGTTAATTTTAGGCCGTTTTTAATCACCCAAAAAGTTTCATGAGGTTTACGAGCTGATAACTGGTTACGTTTATGAAAAATCGGGGGTTGAGGATAAAGCCCTTCATATAGTTCAGATTTTTCGATTCCCGGTGCCAGATGACATTTAGCGCACATTGCTTCATAGTTAGGGGCGGCTCTAGCTACCCTTTCACTACTGCCGAGTTCCGGTACTATTAAACCCTGACTTCGGCTAGAAATGGAGCGGTCACGCACTACTTCGAGTAAAGCCGTGGTTGCATCCCAGTGTTTCTCTGTTGCGGCAATATTATATACACCAAACCAGATAAAAACCCCCGCTGCGATGGATGCAGCAATAAGGCTGATAAATGATAATTTAAATATTTTTACGGGCATTCATGTCACTCCTGAATAGTACTTAGTTATTTGTTGTATCGGAAAAATAAACCTTATTGCTCAATTAAGGAACATATTGTGTTTGAATCAGAATTATCTTCTGAAATTTCAGTCCAGTCTAATAATGCCTGCCCGAGTCGGCTTTCAAGTTCTTGAAGCTCCTTTATTTTATTACGTGTTTCAGTGTAATGGTTGGTTACCATTTCAACCACAAGCTGGCAGGGTGACTCTCCTTTGGCTGACTTATTCAAGATAGTGCTTATTTCATTAATTGTCAGACCGTAACGTTTTGCTTTAAGGATAAAGTTTATTTTTCGAATATCATTGTCTGAAAAATAACGGTAACCATTATCAGGGTTCCGCTGAGGTTCAACGATTCCCAAACGGGAGTAATAGCGTATGGTTTCCGCTGTAACATTCAGATGATCTGCAATTTGTTTTACGGTATACATAATTATATCCACCTTTACCTTATTTCATTAATATGGGTACATTAATGGTAATAATCACCATTAATTAACGGATTAAATATAAGACTATACCGACCGGGGCGGTGGCAGGTGAATATCAATATTGATGCTTGCTGCAAGCGGGGGGAGATGATGATAGTAAACAGGGGGTAATAACAAATTATCTGGTAAGCTTGCAGCTGCCGAAATAAAAGTTAAGCTACCACAACATGAAATATTACATTGCTCGCCTTTCTGATGACAGCTTCCGGCTGAGTGGTTACCCGAGGAATCAGTAACAGCCGAACAATATATGTTGTTGTTGCCTGTGGCAGTGTTTGAATGGTAATGACTGGAGGCTGCTGGCATTTGAAACTGTGTGCGTGCAGAATGGTTAATTTGAGAAAGGCTATGAGCCATGCTGTAGTTAAGCAAGGGGGTGAATACCAATGCAATACTCAATAAAATGCTTTTGGTTATTGATATTTTCACTGGGTTATACCAACGCCTCGCCTGATTATTTCTTTATTGTAGCTTAGTATCCACAAAAGCACAGTTTTTATTGTTTGTGACACGTTATATGGACTGATTTTTATATTAAAAGTTCCCAATATAAGTGGCAATTAGCCATTCAGGGCAAGCTTGTTCACAGTTCAGTTAATGCGGCTATCCCATTGTCCATTGATGCTTTTTGCAATGTAACTCCCTTGCCTTTAAATGGCCAGGTAAATTCATCTAAATTTGGTTGCAAAACAACCACACGTGCGCCGCAATTGCACTGACAATGCGTTTCGGAAACAAGTTTGTTCGATAAATACCAGGGGCGGTTATTATATAGCTGGCGATATAGAATATTAAGCAACGACCAGGGTTGTGCTAATACAGAGTCCAGGCTATCGCGCCCTTCATGATGCGTAGCAACATGGTGCACGATAAGCATGTCCAGGTTATGCTTGCAGCAAACCGCATCGGTGGGCGCCAGTTCAATGGTGGCTCCATCACTGTAATAGTCTCCATCAATTTTTACTGGCTGATAAAGTATGGGTATTGCTGCGCTGGCCATAATGCGTGGTGCTAGTTCACCCTGGCCAAATAAAGTCTTTGTGCCCTGGCTAATATTCATTGCCAGACAATGAAAAGGTATTTTGCAGTCTTCAAATGTTTTTGCATTAAGCTGCCCCTGTATAAAATTAATTGCGGCCTGTGTGCTGGACAGCCCCGTATAGCCCCGCCCTTTTTTAATAACCATCTTCCAGAAAAATTTAGGCCATGAGTCAGGCGCCCAGTAATTGCGGGGATGTATATCTGCAATGGTATCTGACCACTGCTGCATATCGGCACCACTTGCGAATACCCCACCCACTAATGCGCCGGCGCTGCACCCGGCAATAGCTGAGACCTTAACATTGAGCTGCTTCAGCGCTTGCAAAAAACCCGTGTGAGCATAAACACCTCGCGCGCCACCAGAGCTTAGTACCACTCCCACTCGTTTTTTATCGCTGATGTTTTTCATGCTATGCCCACAGTTCTAAAATAAAGTGACGCATAACGGCGCTAAGAATATCACTTCGCGTTATAAGCCCAATAATTTTCCCATCGGCTACAATTGGCATGGCACCAATATGCCGCTCAACAAATAAACGTGCAATATAACGCACATCGGTATCCGCACTGGCTGTTAACACTTCTGATTTCATTAAGCCGCTAACTTTATCATTCATCCTGACGGGTAATTTACTTTTTGTATAATCATCATTTATACCACTGAGGTGGTGCAACACATCACGGTCAGACAGAATACCTTCGACTATCCCTGTTTTTGTTGCAATCGGAATATGGCGGAATTTTTTTGTCTTGAATAATTTTATTGCCTCAGCAACAGAGTCGCTTTGTTTTAAAGTGATAACCGGCGATGTCATGATCTGGTTGGCAACAAGTTGCTCGCTATTCTCAGGCAACTGATCTATCGCATGGTAGGACTGCATTGCAATGCCTGACTGCCATGCAGACTTTATATTAGCAGAATCGTGTAATGCTGTTTCAATGCGACTGGGATCAACATTGTGTGATTTTTCGATTGTTTTTTTATTAAAGAGCCGCACCATGGGCATTAATTTTTGGCTGCTTGGTGCTTGTACAAAAAAAGTCATGGCAAGTTAAACATCATGTTGACAGTGACGACACCAGACACAGTGGCAGTTGACATGATCGCAACTGACGTCTTTACGCCGACTAACATAGCGCGCTGTTGCCCAGGGTAACAACCAGTTTTTGAATCGTGAGGGGTGATAGGCTTTATGCAAGGCCTGACGAACATCGGTTTTATTCGTTGTATGTTTTAAAAACCATCGATACCCCCGATTACCCAGCAGGCTGTAAAAAGCACGATTCACAACGGCGGTTTGCATTTGTGGTCGTAGCTGGCGTTTCCATAAGTCATCATAGCTATCGCCCGTTAGTAAGCTTTGTGCTGCGAGAACACCGGATGTGATTGCCAGACGAATACCAAAGCCCCATAAGGTATCCTGAAAACCTGCCTGCTCACCGACCAGCGGATTGAGCCCACTGTAGGCGCTGTCGGGGATTCGAAAATTACCTGCACCACCGTGTGCAACCGGATTTTTCATTTTTAGACCAACCAGTCGCTCGAATGCTTGCAAGGTTTTTTCAACATAAATTTTTTCCTGCTTAAAACCGGTGAACATACAGGTTTTTACCGTACCCCGCCCTGCCATGACCAGCAAGTAGGCATAACCTTTGGGTGCCAGCTCATCATCACATATGACCCAGTAACCATCGGGCATGTCGGTTTCAAAATGGTAGCCAACGGCAATGGCATCGGGCACTTTAGGGCCTGCAGCCAGAATGCCAACACCGTCTAGTTCTTTTAAGCGGCTGTTAAAACGAATCTCGACACCCAGTGCCTGCGCCTGTTTTAGCAGACCCGTATCCAGTGAGTTCGGCCCCGGACCGCGTTCAATTAAGTAAAAAAGTGGTTTATCTGACTTAATAGTATAGGGTTTGCCCCATGCATCATAGGCAATACCACCCATAAAAGGCTGCGCGGTAAAATTACTGTCCAGGCCAATATCTTTGAGTGTTGATAAGGCATCCGTTGGACTGCTCCAGTTTTCCAGCCCCTGAAAATCACCATCAAAGCGATGCCCGACTTCAGCATGTGTTTCATGCACGACCACTTCACGGCCTGCACGTGCCAGAGTAATTGCGGCTGCTAAACCGGCTGGGCCTGCGCCAGCAATTTGCACCGGATGACTGTTGTTATTGTTGTGATGTGATGTCTTCAACCGTCTATTCTCCCTCTGTACTTAAAAAGCAGTGAAATGAATCTCTCACCGCTATTGTTTATTTGCAGCTCATCATAAGTATGGCACTTATGTGTTACACATAGGTCAAGCTAATACGATATAGAACAGTATCTAAATTAATTGTTAGAATACAGCAAGATAGCGTAAGCCAATAATAACTAGTACCAGACACAAAATGCCCCGCAGCCAGACTTCATGCAAAAATTTACTTAAATACGGGCCGACAAAAGCACCCAGCACCGTTCCGGCTAACAGCAAACCAAGTAAGGGAAAATCGAGTTCAACACCTAGACGCATATAGTTAGTAATGGACGTAATTGAATGAACAGCAATGGCGAGTGCAGATGTTGCGGCAACAATAAACATCGGCAAGCGCATTATAATGCTCATAAAAGGCACCAGTAAAAAGCCACCACCAACGCCCAGTGCGGAAGAAAACACCGCTATGCCCATGCCGGTAAAAAATGGTAGCAAGGGGCTAAAGGAAAAGGTCTCCCCAGCAAAAATAAAGTTAATTTTACGTATTGAAAGTAAGGTATGTGTCACACCAATTGAGCAAGGGTTACCATCGTGCTCAACAAGTTGCTCAAAATTAGTTGAAGCACGATCAGCCTGTGCCGATTTTTTTTGCTTTCCACGAAATATTTGCCAGCCAATCTGCGATGCAATTAACAACACCAATACGGCAAACACTGGCTTAAAAATGCCCATATCGGCAAGGAAGTTAAGAGAAAGCGTGCTACCGATTACTGCGCCAAAAATGCCGCCGGCACCTAAAATAAAGGCCAGGCTAAAAACAACTCGACACTGTTTATAATAAAGTGGCACGGCAACAATGGGGGTTATCAGTGTCAGCATCTGCGCCATCGGCTTCACCAGATTGGGGTTTTGCACACCGATAACAGAAATTAAACCCACTGATGCGAGTATGCCACCTGCTGCACCTACTATTGAAAAAACAAACCCAACCAGCACGCCCCAAAGAAGTGGTACCCAGGGTGAAATAACGATTTCTGCAATTTCGAAATTCATCAGTTAAACAATATACCTTGATTTGAATAAATGGCTATTCGTCTTGCATACTGTTTACGATTCCATCTCATAAACAACAACGCGATAAAACCCGTTAAAAACCGGATAACATGCACGCTGTCGAATACACTTACCCAGTTTAGAGGCTTCATGTTGCAGCATTGCGGTAAGATCTTCGTGCCAGAAACTTTTTAAAAAAGGTTCCCAATAAGTCAACTGCTGGCGTAATGGCCACAAACGATAAATCCAGTGCCAACGTGGCTCCTCACCGTATTCGGTGATAACCAGCCGACCACCTGGTTGCATAACCCGCATTGCTTCTTCCAGTGTATGCTGTCGTGCTAGCGCAGGCATTTCATGCATAAGAAAAAATATCAGCACGGTCGAAAAACAATTACTCTGAAAGGCCAGTGACTCGGCATTCATTCGTGCAGATAATAATTGTGAACGGTCTTCAGGCTTAAGACGTTTATAACTGGCTTCAAGCTGCGCTGCTGCCACATCGATAAGGTAAAACGGCTGATTCCCCAGGTGCGTTAGCAACGATGGTGTTAACTTGCCATAGACACAGGTAAGCTGAAGCATTCGGCCATCGGGGCGATTTTCGAGACATTGCAGCGTTTGCTGTAATAACCGTTTGTACTGCCCAAATAAAATTAGATTGATAATAGGTTGATGATCAAAAAACCAGATTGCGGGCCGCCAAAGATAAGCCCACCAGTAGTGGCGTGCAAGATATTCTGGAGTGCCATCTAAGAACCGATGCCAGAATGAAATTTTGAATTGACTCATATGTTCAATGTACTTTTTTCTTCACGCTCCCGCAAGAACCAGAGTTGATACAATGAAATCAGGATTTGACCGGCCCATGCAAGCCCCAGCAATGCGCCAGCAATCAACACAGTATAAGCATACACCGGATCCCATTTGGTAAGAAACCAGGCAAGTATGTCGGCCAGAATGGCCACAAAAGGCAGTAATATTAAAGTGATTTTAAGTTTATGATTCAAACTGGCGAGACGGAAAATAAAGCCTATTGCCAGAGCAACGAGCCCAATGCCGAACAGGTGGATATGAGATAATTTCATCAGAGAATGCAGGGATTCACCGGTATCTATTTCTGCCACCGTTTTAATTCCGTTATAGGTAGAGAGGTCGGGAACCTTTAACCCAGAGGCAGGGCTGTGACATTGAATACATGAGCGCTTCATTATCGGCCGCACAACTGTGCGGTAGCCTTGTTCAGGCGCCCCCTCTTTTAACCACGCCACTATTTCATGGCGGTCGTCGAGCTGTTGGAGATAGCCTGCCATCGGGCCACGTATAGCGGCTTCTAATCGTGTGCCACTACGATTACCATAGTAGTTTTCTGCAATATCAGTAACTGATATTCCCTGTTTGCCGTCATGCCCTTGATGACTGGTGTACAAATACACCAGTGCCATTATGTAACCAATTCCCATCAATAAAAGAAATGCAGTATAGAGCAGCTTCTCACTTAAGGGGCAATCGTAAAAATAACGTTGGTGCATATGACTCGTCCTTAAAAACTTTACAGTTGATGTTAGGGTCTGTATATTTTCCAACGGCTCAACGTGTTGCCATTATGAATCAGTCGATTTATTCTTGGTTACGTGAACGCTTAATCATCTGCCGCCATTGCCCTGGTCGTGGAATAAACATCGGGACTTGTTGTTTATACAAGCGATATTCATCCCCAAACTGTTCGAGTACTCGCTTCTCTTCATTCCTTGATAAAAGATAATAAGCCAGTACGATGACAGGGAATAAACCAACTGAAAATAAAGTTGGCCAATGCACAACACCTTCACCAAACAGCCCGATAAACAATCCCGTATACTGCGGATGGCGGACATAACGATAGAGTCCGGTTGTAATGAGTTGATTATTTTGTCGGGCATTATATAGCTGTCGCCAGCCTTCAATAAACAGGCTAATACCGATAAACAATAAAACATAACCCAGCAGCATTGATATTATCATGCCTGTCTCGCCCAGCCCCACTAACGATGACCAGAGATTAGCATTGAGATTTAAACGATCCAGACCAAAAAAACGAGCAAGAAAATAAATAGTAAGCGGGAAGCCATACATTTCGGCATACAATGCAATAATAAAAGCCTGCACAACACCCGCACTCGCCCACTCTCGCCATGTTTTTGGTGCAAAGTAGCGATAGAATATCCATGACGCAACGACAATCATAATAAGGGCTATGCCCCAGGCGCCTGAATGTGCAATCTCGTTATTCATAATTAAATTTCCTTGTTATGCATTATTATTGTTGGGGTATTAAAAATAGCGAAGATAAATCAGGTATAGTTTTTCGAATATATTTTTCACATTAATGAGTTTTTTTGAGCGCTTAGGGAAAATATTCCAGAACGGTGGTTTATTGTCACTCGACATATGCAACCAGATGGCGTCATTTTCCATATTCATAATACATGATAGCTCATAACGATAGGTTGTATCCGCTTGTTTTCCCTTCAGCATGGCTTTTACATTACTAGCCACAGCCTGAGAACGCAGTTGTGCCATATGTGCCTGATGAGGCACCCAGGGAGGGGGATCTTCATGGCTTGCACAGTCTCCTGCTGCATACACATGCGTTAAGCCTTTTACTTGTCCGTATTTATCAGCATCAATTAGTCCACCTGCTGACACCGGTAAACAGGATTCTTGAACCAGTTTTGAACCAGTTATGCCGGGCGAATAAAGAATTAAATCTGCTTTGCGTAAAGTACCATCATTGTCTTTCATACCACCGGGTACGAATTCTGCTGGTTCATAACCATAATCAAGAATAACCCCCCTCTCCTGTAGTCGGTCGGTGATCATACCTGTATCACCAACTTCGATATTAGGAGAGAAAAAATGAATCTCAAATTTATCCCGCA
>QIKU01000237.1 GCA_003232015.1 Gammaproteobacteria bacterium | reverse complement strand
GGGTTATTGATTTCATGCCCTATGCCCGCCGCCATTTGCCCTATACTGGCCAGTTTTGCACTTTGCAACATCATGTTTTGAGCTTTGTCACGTTCATCACTCGTTTTATCCAGAGAATCCGCAAGCGTATTAAAAGCAACTTCAAGATCACGTATCTCTTCGATACGTGCGTTGGTTTGCACGCGTTGCATATGTTCGCCGCGCGAATATAACAAGAGATTACTTGCCAGCTCTCGTACCGGTCGTGCAATGAGTCGCACACCGATGTCACTAAGAAACAAACTAATGATGAGCGATATAGCCGCAATCCCCCAGATCATTAAACGTATCTTTTGAAACGGATCACTAATGGCCTGTTGTGGGATTCGCACACCAATAACCCAGTTTGTTAATCGGGTAGGGTACGGATAAAACTCCTGGTAAAAAATTATTTCATCTTTTTCTGGTACTGACTTCTTACCATATGCCTCATCAATAATAGAATTAAATAAATCATCACCATATTGTGCGTTTAAATATTTATATTCGTCACGAACCTGTGCAAAATGAATATTTTGCTGATCGTCATATAACATCAAACCATGTCGATCAATGTTATCTGGATTATTTTCGGTAATAAATAATTTTGCATTATATAAGCGAGCAGCATGATCTAATATAGTGTCAATACGTTCACCAAAGCGAGTCACACTCAACGCACCAACCAGTTCACCGTCATAATATAACGGCACAATATAATCCAGGAAAGGTAGGATTTCCATTAATGATGATTGCTGGGCATTATGCGGTAAGGTTAGGGTGCTTACTTCATTTACAGGTAATTTCTGCAGCATATTATTAAATACCAGCCCATCAACTTCCTGCTCAACAAACATTACGCCACTTATTCCTTCAAATGCCGGCCTCGAACGTTTATTTTTGCTGACTTTTATGTACGAATTTCCAAATTTATCCATCAGACGCATCACAAATTGTCCCTGCAGAATCGTCTGGAAACCTTCGAAATAATGATTTATACGACTACGATGCACATTGAACATTGACGTAAAACGCCCACCATCAGCCTCTTTTAATGAATACAGAAAATCTTGCACCGCATTCGATTTAGCCATGCCATCGGCCAGCTCAACCTGCAATTCCAGGGTGCGTTTTAATTCTGAGCTTAGCGTCTCCAGACTTGCTGAAACGGCATCATCCACACCACGCTGATAGTCACTCTCAATATAATAGGTAGCCACCAGAGCAATCGTTGTCAGTGGTACGATCGTCGCTAAAAATACCCAACTAAATACTTGCGTGCGAATCTGCATCTACAATTATTCCAGTTTGCTCATTATCGCCAGCTTTCTATTGCCTTTTTTGCCGCAGGATTCGCCGGTCTTATCACCAAACCTGAATTGGAAACATTTACCTTATATTGGGCCCGATTAGTTAATGGCATGTAGGCGGCATTTCCATAAATAGCATCAATCCAGGGAATACGCTGCTGATTTTTCCGTGACCACTGCCATAAATCTAAGCCATTATCATTCGACAATGCATGCGCTGAGCGCTGAGCCGTGCGTTCCTGCTTCAGATCCCGATAGCGGCCACTGATACGTTCCATTCTGTACACCGTTTTTAGTCCCGCCAAAGTTGCAATACCATGCCATTTGAGAATTCTCGCATCAACCTGCCACTCATCACCACGCAGTTCAAATAATTGCGCAGGCTGATCCTTCGGTATGAAATAGACTCGATAGTACTGCGGCCCTAATGACTCGATGCGCACATCGGCGGCAAATTGCTCGTCGGTAAAAACCTGATAACTATAAAGATTCATGGCAAGTGAGATAGCAAGTAGCGCACCCGCTATAAATAACAGGCCCGTCACACCTTGCAGGCTCCCCCAGACCAGACGTCGGCGCCAAAGCCGACGTAGCCCTTTTAGTAACATAACCGCGCCCAATACCAGAAAAACACCGATACCAATATATATAGTCGTCATGTTATGCCTTTAATTCCATTTCCTCGTCTAATCTTAGCGTATTCTGACTATCAACAGTGGCGCCAATTTGGATATAATAACAAAGTTGCCAGACTCGCTCTGCCGCCTGGCAGGTACCCGTAGGCCAAACCAATAGCAGATAGTGAATTAATTGTGAAAAAACCCCTTGTTCGAACCTTGTCGGTTAGTGTCATTATGCTGAGTTGCTTAACAACTCTGGGCCTCTCTGCCTGCGGTAAAAAAGGGCCACTGTATCTTGAAAAAAAACAAAAAGTAGAGATTCAGGACACTAAGGATAATAAGAACATTAAAAACAAACAAACTGAAAAATAATATTCATGGATCATTTCGAATACCAGAATAATGAGCTCTTTGCCGAACAGGTTTCTGTGCAATCGATTGCGCAACGGTTCGGTACGCCCTGTTATATCTACTCCCGCGCCACTTTAGAGCGCCATTGGCATGCTTTTGATTCTGCATTAGCAAAAACGCCACATCTAATCTGTTATGCGGTAAAAGCAAATTCCAATATCGGCGTATTAAACATTCTTGCCCGTCTGGGCTCGGGATTCGATATTGTTTCAATCGGCGAACTAGAACGCGTGCTCGCAGCAGGTGGCGATCCCGCTAAGGTCGTTTTTTCTGGTGTGGCAAAACGAACTGATGAGATTAAACGCGCACTGAATGTTGGCATTCATTGCTTTAACGTCGAATCCGAATCTGAGTTATATCGAATCAATGAGGTCGCCAGGCAGAACAATACCCAGGCGCCCATTTCACTGCGCGTGAACCCGGATGTGGATGCGCAAACTCACCCTTATATTTCAACCGGTCTGAAAGAAAACAAATTTGGGATTGCCATTGAAGACGCAATTGCAACCTATAAAATCGCGGCTGACTTAGAAAATATCCAGATTCGCGGTATTGACTGTCATATAGGATCACAGCTTACCTCAATCACACCCTTTGTAGATGCCTTAAAACGTGTCCTGGCGCTGCTTGAAAACCTGAAAAAAGAAGGCATTGCAGTCGAACATATCGATATCGGCGGCGGGCTGGGTATCCGTTATCAGGATGAAACGCCACCGGCGCCCAATGAATATGCATCAGCGTTAAACGAATTACTGGCAAATTATAATTACCGCGTGATCATGGAGCCTGGTCGTGCTATCGCTGGAAATGCAGGAATTTTAGTAACCCGGATAGAACACTTGAAACATAATAGTGGTCGACACTTTGCAATTATTGATGCGGCAATGAATGATCTAATGCGCCCCGCACTTTATGACGCCTGGCAGGCCATTATCCCGGTAACGCCGCGTGAAAATGGACAACAACATAAATACGATGTCGTCGGGCCTATCTGTGAAACGGGCGATTTTCTGGGCAAACAGCGCACATTAAATCTACTTGAGGGTGACCTGTTGGCGATCCGATCGGCCGGAGCTTATGGTTTTACGATGAGCTCAAATTATAATAGTCGGGCTCGCGCAGCGGAGATCATGGTCGATGGCGATACGGTTCACTTGATCCGAAAACGAGAAACGGTAGCAGAATTATTTTCTGGCGAGCAATTACTACCCTAAAGTCATTAATGGTTTATATCTTTGCATTCATCCAGTTAACTGTTTTGCGATCAATCACTTCATCAACATCAAGCTTCTTTTTTAGAAACCCTAACTCATGCGAATAATTCATTAATTTTTGCAGGAATTTTTCGTTCTCCCTGGAAAATTTCACATCCCAGCCAAGCCGCCCCCGTGCCGCTAACACGATCTCCCTTGCCTTCACCCGATTGTATTCTGCATTTAGAGCATTTTTTATTTTGAACGTTTCGATAATTAATTCATTACCTGCTTCCGTATGTGCATTTAAATAGGCAACCGCACGCTTATGCGCTTTCAGAACTTTATACATAGAATCACGATTTTCGGTGCGTGTTTTATTATTTGCAACAATGACGTACCAGGGGTACTTCGGTACCGCTTCATTCATATCAAATATTATTCTGGCTCGCCCGGTTAGCACCGCAAAAGAAACAAACGGCTCCCAGGTAAAAGCAGCATCGACCACTTTCTTGTTCACTGAAGCGACCATCATTTTAGCGGGCATGTGTAAGATAGTTACATCTTTGTTGGCATCCAGGTTGGCCGCAACATTTAGGACAAATGATTTTAATAACACATCCATACCACTACCGTGTCGAATGCCAGCAATTTTTTTATTTTTCAAATCAGCAAGAGTTTTTATCGGGCCGTTTGGTGAAGTAATCAACGCAGCCTGACCGTAATTAACCTTGGCGACAATTTTTAGATCCGCACCCTTGGCTATTGAATGATAAACGGGGGGCATCCCCATATAAGCCATATCCAGATTACCGGCCTCAAGTGCCCTTTTTAGCAGGGGGCCAGAATTAAAACGCCGCAGTTCAACCTGAACGCCTTCATGGCTAAAAAATCCATTGTGATATGCAACCAGGATCGGCGTATTTGCCATCGCATAGACCCATCCAATCCGTATCTTTTCAGCCGCCGACACACTCGCATTCACACTGCCAACACTGATGATGACAATAAAGTACCGAACTAATCGAAAAAAGCAGTAATGCACAGAAAAAATCCTTATTGGAGATAATTATGGCATCCGTTACTATAAATAATATAAGATCTCAACGGCTGCATTTCCAGCTAATATAAATATATCGGTCATTTGAGCTAAAAGATGAAAATTTCATTCTCCAAGATGCATGGTTTAGGCAATGATTTTGTTGTCATCGATGCGATTAATCAGGATATTCAGCTAAATTCTGAGCAAATCCGCTCGATTTCGGATAGAAATCGGGGGATTGGTTGCGACCAGCTGTTACTTGTCGAGCCACCAACGGATAGTTCTGTTCTTTTTGCCTATCGTATTTTTAACGCCGATGGACATGAAGTAGAACAATGCGGCAATGGTGCGCGCTGTTTTGCTCGTTTTGTTCATGATCAAAACCTGACGACGGAAACGACCATACCCGTCTCGACAAATTCAGGCAATATTATTTTAACACTGGAAAAAAATAATCTGGTGACGGTTAATATGGGGGTGCCGAGATTTACACCAGAGCAGATTCCCTTTCAAACCGATGCGACTGAAGCAACAAACCATCACTTTTCGCTTAGCCTGGATGATCGTAAACTTGATATTGGTGTTGTTGCCATTGGCAATCCACATGCCGTCACTCAGGTTGAAAATATTGACACCGCTCCCGTCACCGAAATTGGCCCTTTAATTGAATCTCACTCGCGCTTCCCGAATCGAGTAAATGCTGGCTTTATGCAGGTAATTGATCAAAAGACGATCAAGCTTCGTGTCTATGAACGCGGAGTCGGAGAGACTCAGGCATGTGGTACTGGAGCATGTGCGGCCATGGTCATAGGCAGACGCTGGAAATTACTGGATGAAAACGTACAAGTTCTGCTCACAGGTGGTACACTCAATATCAGCTGGAAAGCAGAGGGCGAACCAATTTTTATGACGGGCCCAACCACAACGGTTTTCGAGGGTAGTATTGAATTATGAGCACATCACATAAAACCGATAAACCCGTAATTGATGATTCTGAAAAATCCATCGTGCGTTATTTGCGTGACAACCCCGATTTTTTCGAACGTCACCTGGATTTGTTAGCCGACATGATACTGCCGCACGATCACCAGGGTGCTATTTCACTGGTCGAGCGGCAGGTTCAAATATTACGTGAACAAAAAAATGCTCATAAAAAGCGCCTCAACACGCTGATATCAAATGCCAAGGTCAATGAAAGGCTCAGTACGCAGATCAGTAAGCTCATACTCGCCCTGCTTGACAGTCAAAACCTTGATGATGTCCTGAATATTGTACAGACTCGTCTGAGTAAAGATTTTAATGCCGATACCGTTGTAGTTCGGTTATTTAATACCGGCCACCCTTCATTATCGGCTCGCCCGGATGTGATCGACTGGAGCGAACCGGTCATGGGTGCGTTTGAAAAAATCATAAAAGAACGTCGCCCTGCCTGTGGGCAATTGAAACCGGGGCAATTAGAATCATTATTTAGTGACGAAGCCGGGCAAATCGCCTCGGCGGCCTTAATTCCATTAGTTGAAAACGAACAATCTAAAACCTGTTACGGCTTGCTTGCGATTGGTAGCCATGAACGTGATCGCTTTCGTGCCGATATGGGTACGTTATTTTTAACTCAAATTGGCAATATTCTGGCACGAGTCTTGAAGCGGACTCTCGACACAGAATCCAACAACGCTAGCCAATGACTAACTAAAACGAATTGAAGAAATGAATTCCGCCGTCACCTCGAATCTCGCCAGACAGGAGACGGATTGTTACCTGCACAAACTCAAGTACGAACGACAACTTTCTAAACACACGCTTGATAGTTATGCGCGTGACCTGAGCCGTTTCATTGACCACCTGAATAAAAATTCGATAATCACTCTAGCCGATGTAAAAGAGCCACTCATTCAATCCTATGTCGCATTACGACATCGCCAACAGATCAGCGCAAAGTCCATTCAGCGTGAACTAAGTTCGATACGAAGTTTTTTTAACTATCTTATCAGCGAAGAAATGTTAACAGTTAACCCGGCACAAACGATACGCGCACCGAAAACGGGGCGTAAGTTGCCCAAAACACTCGACGTCGATCAGATTCAACATTATCTTGATATTAGCGACTCCAGTCCTATCGCTATACGTGATAAGGCGATTTTGGAATTATTTTATTCTTCGGGTTTACGATTGGCCGAACTGGTTAACCTGGATATTCAACAAATAGATCTTAGCCAGGGAATGCTCAGCGTTATCGGCAAAGGTGACAAAACACGCGTTCTGCCGATGGGCAAACAAGCCATAATGGCAATCAACAAATGGCTAAAGGTGCGCACAAGTGATTTTTTAAAAGATTCCGCACCTGCGACGGAAGCGGTATTTTTAAGTAGCAAGGGAACGCGGCTTGCCGCACGCAGTATTCAACAACGCTTGCGCTACTGGGCACAAAAACAGGCCCTGCCCAGCCACGTACACCCGCATATGCTGCGCCACTCATTTGCTTCTCATATGCTCGAATCCAGTGGTGATTTACGTGCCGTACAGGAATTACTCGGCCATAGCGACATCAGCACGACACAGATTTATACCCATCTGGATTTTCAGCATCTCGCCAAAGTCTACGATCAGGCACACCCGCGGGCGCGCACCACCAGAAAAAAAAAGAATGAAAGCTGAACGCAAACTGACGCGCTAAACTTCAAAGTCGATTTGATAACCGGAGAACTTTCGTATATTCAACACACCCGAATCGAGAATTAGATACTGACCCTTAATGCCCTGCAACTCGCCTTCGACCACAGGCGTCTTGTCAAAATTAAACGACTTGACCTTTTGCGGGTAGCTTATGACCGGGTATTCGATATCAATAATTTGTTCGTTCGCCTGAAACACAATAGCACCCTCCCCCAGCTCTTTTATCAGCGCCTGTATATCCGATTTACATTCTGAATAAAGACGATCACGTTCTGTCGTTAAATCAGCATCTGTTGTCTCGCCTTTTAACATTCGTTGCCAGGCCGTTTTGTCTGCAACATGTTGTTTGAAAATCATCTCCACCTTACCTGAGGTAAGACGATCTTTAACTCGAAAAATGGGTAAGGCCTGTATCGCACCCTGATCGATCCAGCGCGAAGGCACATTAGGCAGGCGGGTAATGCCGACCTTAACACCGGAAGTTTTCGCCAGATACACCACATGTTCCTGAAAACAATGTTGCTCACCCCAGCTGGGTTCACGGCAGCTACCCTCATGATAATGGCACAACTCTGGCTTGATAATGCAACTATCGCATTCGGGCAATGACTGAAAACAGGGATAACAATACCCCTGCTGAAAGCTCTTTTTAATTTTACGCCCACAACTCACACAATTAATCTCACCGTTGTATTGCAGATGAATCGTCTTGCCAATAAAGGGATTGAGTTCGATCAGTTCTTCACCAATGGGGAAATGATACTTTACCGGCGTTTGTAGTGTGGTTTTTAGTTTGTTGATATTGCCGCTAATTTTCATACACGTATTGTACGCAAACTTAAATCATTCGCATACCAATAATATGCCCGTTACCCATCATTGAATAATATCTTCGCTATACTTATTAAAATGGAAAGCCCAACCTTGCTGTTCACTATATTCATGATTTTTACCGGTGCCGCGATTCTCGCCACCATCGCTCTGTATGCTCGTCAGGCGATGATCGTCGCCTACATTGTACTCGGAGTAATACTCGGCCCTTCCGTCTTAGGCTGGGTACACCATGCAGAACATATTCAACAAATTGCCGATGTCGGCATTATGTTTTTACTGTTCTTACTGGGTCTGAATCTACATCCACAAAAATTAATCAGCCTGTTCAAGGAAACTACCATCGTAACGATCATCAGTTGCGTTATATTTGTTGTACTCGGTAGTAGCATCCCACTATTATTTGGACTTGGCTGGATAGAATCGTTAATCATTGGCTCAACCATGATGTTCTCAAGTACTATCATCGGTTTAAAGCTCATCCCAACCACAGAGTTACACCACCAGCACACGGGTGAGATCATCATCAGTATCCTGTTAATGCAGGACATCATTGCCATTATCCTGCTTATCGTACTACAGGCAGGTAGCGGCACGGACGAACTGGCCTTTAATTTAGTCAAACTCGCATTTGCCTTTGTCGGTCTGATTGTTTTTGCCTATCTGATGGAACGATTTATCCTTATTAAGTTAATCCGTCGTTTTGATAAAATACAGGAATATATATTTTTACTGGCCATTGGCTGGTGTCTGGGCATGGCGGAACTGGCCAGTTATCTCGGTCTTACCCACGAGATAGGCGCCTTTGTGGCCGGTGTTGCGATCGCCACCCATCGGATCTCCTTTTTTATTGCCGATAGCCTGAAACCGCTGCGAGATTTTTTCCTGATCATATTTTTCTTTGCCATCGGTGCGGCGATCGATATCACCGCATTGAATGAAGTCATTCTACCTGCCGTTAGCCTGGCCATCGTGATCTTGATTGCAAAACCCTATGTGTTTTCATGGTTACTTAGTTTTGAAGGTGAAAACAAACAACAGGCGGTAGAAATCGGTTTCCGTCTGGGACAAGGTAGTGAATTTGCATTCCTGATCGCCGTGCTTGCCTTAAAGCTTAACTTACTTAGCCAACAGGCCAGTAATTTAATTCAACTCGCCACCGTAATTACGTTTATTATTTCTACCTATTATGTCGTCTTCAAATATCCCACACCCATCGCCATATCCGATAAACTACGTAAAAGTTAGGCCAAATTAAAAAGACAGGACACCTCCGGGTAAAAGAGGCTACGGATGCAAGCTAGTTAAAACACACCCGTTGTCCTGTTAAATGGAAAAATCATCTTATTACTGTAAACTCAGTTTTTGTTTAGCCAGGATTCGTTCTAACAATTTGTCTTCAAGTCCGTAATTTTGTTGCCAGTTAATCACCCGCTGTTTACTGGATATATCACCCACTTGCTCAGCTACCGTAGCCAATAACCTCGCATCTCTGGGCGTCTTTTGCTGTTGCCAATGACGCTCCGCCCACACCAACGCCTGTTGCGCATCGAGTTTTATATACAACTGGTATTCTGCCAGTAAATCATAATGTAGATGCTGGTTTTCTCTTGTATAATTTTCAATCCTGTCTTTTAGTCTTATATACGCTTTATTGTCTTCATTTTTTTCGTATAAGCTATTTGCCCGCACATAGCGCAAAAGTAACAGATCATTGTGCAGATAATCCTGAGTGACCAGGATTGTTTTAATCGCATTTCGCTCGTTCAACAGGATATCTGCATAGGCAATTCGCGTTGGCATGTCTGTTGGATTAATTTCAAGTGCTTTAGTGTATAACTGTTTTGCCATTTCATAATCTAATTTACGTTCTGCCATTTCCGCTAACGTCACATAGGCCCATAATCTTGACGAGCTTGAGTCGGTCTTAACATGTTCTAGAGCCGAAACCAGCACCTCATAGGCTTTATCTAACTCACCCTGCAAACTATTTGCATGTGATATACAGGTTAAGGCCAGCAAAGTATCGACCTGACCAAATAAATTCTTACAGTGTTGATGTGCTTGTCTGAATTTTCCCTGGGTAAAATAAATACTGGCACGTAATAAATCGGTTGACGCCGTATGATTGATACTGTTCAAGGTAGTCAACGCTTGATTGAAACGGTGAAAATATTGCTGTATCTCGGCCCTAAACAGCGTTTTTTGCGCTGAGGATGTTTTAACCTTGTCCAATAACTTACTGGCTTTTAAATAGTATTGTTCATTCGATTCCTGGCGTCCCTTTACCATTAGCTGCTTTACCTGAAGCATAATCTTTGAGTCCATTATGTCGCTGCTCACACCATGGGGCGCATGGTACTGATGAGAAAAACTTAATGTGCTCATGCCTAGTAAAATCACCGCTATTAAAATTTTCATCACTCGCCTCTTAGTTTTAAAGGTGGGCCAGCCCGAAAACTGGCCCAGTCATTTCATTTTTTATAATACTGAATCAAATGCCGTTTCATCTTCGTCAAAACTAAATGTAATGTCGTTGACTTCAGCCGGTTCGTCATTTCTGTCGGTTAACTCAAGCTCGTCTAGCACAAACTGATTAAATTCAACCGTGGTTTCCTGTACTGATGCATCATCACCCCCACCACAGGCGCCTAAACCCAGTAACACAACAGCTAATATGAATAATCTATTCATCAGAATCTCCTTCATATTTAAGGTGCAGGTGTAGTAATCGCACCCGCTATCGGTGTATTAAGGTATGGGAATACCGACAGGAACATTGTTGCATTTATGGCAACACCATCCGTAAAGTTGACTGCACCGGCGGGTGCATCCGCCACTGGCAACAAACGACCCATGACGACACGCAGAGCGATATCCACTACATCATCACCTGGACGACGTCCATTCGGATAACCCGCATTATCGCCACCAATCACGCCCATGGTATTTTGGCTTGTTGCATCAACAGCAGTTGTGCTCGTGTTCAGGCGCAACATCTCAGCAAGCACAACACCACCAGGTTGAGGCCCAATCGGCTGGTTACCTGGCTCCGTTACCGCGGGATCGGCCGTTGGCAACGCGGGTAGACCGGTTAAGAACACACTGATCAGGTCAGAACGTGGAAACAACGTGGGGGCCGGCGCAATCGGGTAAAGCGTCTCGATAATGGCCGGCAGGGTTGGGTATAAAACATAGCTACCAAATCCGATAAGGTCAACAGCATCATTCACCGGCTCACTGGTATTAAAACGGTCTTTATCTTTTACGCCGATCACAACTTCATTTACCAACGGATTGCCTAAGCGCGAGACCTGAGTCCATGCACCACCTTCAACCGTTGGGCCTTTACTATCATCTTCAACATTTGGAGAAGGATTTATTATCCGTGCCTGACGCAAACTTGCGGTCGTCCATGCACCAATAACCGCGTCGCCATCCACCAAACAGGCTTTGGGAATTTCCAGCGCAATACTGGTAATGTTTTTGTTAGCAATTATATTCGTCTCGCCGTCTTCAGGGCCGATGGGATTCGTATTAACCAGATCGAAAATTTCACCGAGGTTGACCGCAAAACTTTCCTGACGCTGCCCTACAAACATTCGACCTGCCGTTGGGCAATTGGGTATGGTAATGTCGTAGATAAAGTTGTCGGCATACGCCGCGTAATCAGGAAGTGATTTGTTACCAATATTATCAACCGGCTTTGCAAATTCAGCCGCGCCACCAACTAAATTCGTAATCGCTGTTCCTGTACCCGTTCGACGCGGCCCCGTCACCATATTCACGGTATAGGTTTCATCACGAAATAAATTACTGGTATCGTTGGCGCTAATCGGGCCGAGATTAATCACCGGCACCGCAACAGACTGACCGCCGATGGTAAGCATGGTACCGCGGTTATTTACATTAAAATCAAATTGAAAGGTAATGTCTTCTACCGCATCACCATTGTTATCGATATGAATCTCATACAATGCTTCCGGATCCAGGGTAAAATAATTAGGGCCACCATACGAATCCTGCAATGGGAGATAGTTGGCTATAATGGTGACGAAGTCCTCACGACCGGCCTCATAACTGGTAAACATATAAAGATCGGTACCATCGACTTTCGGTATTCCGGTAATAAACGGCGCTTCGCGGTGGCTGGATGCCCCCACCGTAGTGATGCCCGCCGATGCCGACAGGGCGATGCCCATGGCTGCGGCAATAGCGTGTTGTTTGTATTTCATCTCATACCCCTATAGGTTTTTGGTAAATGTGTAGGGGATACGCGCCAGATTCTGGCCTGGATGCATCGAGGGGTAATTTAAATTACAGAAATACCGTTACTATTACATTTATTTTTATATGGTAATTGGCGGTTAAAATAATGGACTCATAAACCCACAGTCTATCGTTAGCATAACAACACCCATATTAGACACTACTTATGCAATACAAAATGATTCGCACATAAACTCCAAATTGGCTAAATTCTATCTAGTCATATTTCTCAAGGTATAAAAGAAACCGCCTATCGCCTTATTTGTATGATCTTATTATTAACACTTGTTATATCTTGCCCGTCTCTAGCAAAGGAATCAGCACTATAGAAACAGCATGACATTATGGGGGCGTTTCACACTCTTTGCATCCGCCACCGTTAGCTGTAAAATCAACATATAACGTGAATATTCCAGAAGAAGCTAGCAACATGGATAAATTATTCATCGGCCAAAGTCCAGCTATTGGGTAATTTACCGGTCATCTACACATTGTGTGACGAACACAAACAGGAGCACTAAAGATGAATCTCCAGGAATTTATCCTGTTGTCCCTTTCGAGAAAACCCGGCAGCAAAGACTATAAGTCGGCCACAATCGAATGGAAAATAGACGACGCACTGCCTTTACTCGAAAAAGAATATACCGACTTTAGTTCGTTGGTCTCTGGTAAACGAATAATAGATTTTGGCTGTGGCCTGGGTTATCAATGTATTGCACTGGCGAAAAAATTCGACTGCGTTGTTGTAGGGATAGATACGAACCAGAAGATGCTGGGTAAGGCGAAAGAACTCGCGCAGTCTTACAATATCCCTTCATCCAGGCTAACTTTTACGGATAAAATCTCTGATGATATGTTGAATAATTTTGAGATTGTCATTTCGCAAAATAGCTTTGAGCATTTTGGTGACCCCGCTATGATTCTCGCCGAAATGCGAAAATTAATCAGTAAATCTGGTAAGATTCTTATCACTTTTGGCCCCCCATGGTTTGCTCCATATGGCAGCCACATGCATTTTTTCTGCAAACTCCCCTGGCTAAATGTCATTTTTTCCGAAAAAACGATAATGAGCGTTAGAAGTCGTTTTAGAAACGATGGCGCAACCCGATATGAAGATGTAGAATCTGGACTCAATCAAATGACAATTGCAAAGTTTGAACGTATTGTTAAATCCAGCAATTTAAGAATTGAATTCAAGAGATATAGATGCGTCAAAGGCATTAACCTGCTCTCAAAGATTCCTTTTTTTAGGGAATTTTTTATAAATAATGTGAGCGTCATTCTATCAAGGGCCAACTAACCCAGCCTGTTATAAAATAATCAACGTACCCACCCGGTATTCTGCTGTATTTTTAGCACTTTTCACCCCCAGAATACCAAGATATGCCCAGTTGCGGTATAA
>QIKU01000015.1 GCA_003232015.1 Gammaproteobacteria bacterium | reverse complement strand
TATGGATGATAAGCATATGTTATGGGATGCGGCCTGGAAAATTACAACTCAAACCATGGCCTATACAAATCATACTTTATTACCCGAAGCACTGGAAAAATGGCCGGTGGCATTATTTGAAAAATTACTACCCCGTTTATTACAAATTATTTATGAAATCAATGCACGCTTCCTTAAACTGGTTTCCAGAAAATGGCCGGGGGATACTGAAAAACAGATAAAAATGTCGATTATTGAAGAAGGCGATGTTAAATATGTACGCATGGCCTATCTTGCCATTGTTGGAAGTTTTTCAGTTAATGGTGTAGCTGCTTTACATTCCAGATTACTGATTAGCGGATTATTTAAGGATTTTTATGAATTATGGCCTGAAAAATTTAACAATAAAACCAATGGTGTTACACCACGCCGATGGATGGCGTACGCTAACCCAGCGATGAGTTCGTTAATAACAGAAAAAATAGGCGATGAGTGGGTACAGGATCTGGATAAAATCAGCCAATTAGAAAAATATGTTGATGACAGTGCGTTTGCGGAGCGCTGGTTTGTGATTAAAAAAGGAAACAAACAACGCCTCGCCGTTTTAGTAAAAGAAAAATGCGATGTTGATTTTGATGTTAATGCCTTATTTGATGTGCAGGTTAAACGCATTCATGAGTACAAACGGCAGCTTCTCAATCTATTACATGTTATTCATTTATATGACCGAATTAAACGTGGCGATATCGAAAGCTGGACGAATCGTTGTGTTCTGATTGGTGGCAAGGCGGCTCCGGGGTATCAACTGGCTAAACAAATAATCAAACTGGTAAATAACATTGCGGATGTCATTAATAATGATCCGCAGGTTGGTAATAAGTTAAAGCTGGCTTTTATTCCAAATTACAGTGTTTCTAAAATGGAAATTATTTGCCCGGGAACCGATCTGTCAGAGCAAGTATCAACGGCAGGCAAGGAGGCATCAGGCACGGGTAATATGAAATTTATGATGAATGGTGCCATCACCATTGGCACCTACGATGGCGCGAACATTGAAATACTCGATGCCGTGGGCGAAGAAAACTTTTTCCTGTTTGGTTTGAAAGCTGATGAAGTGGACACGGCACGTGAAAATTACAGCCCAGAACAGATTGTAAATAATGATGATGACTTAAAGCGGGTGATGCACTTGCTATCGTGTGGGCATTTTAATTCATTTGAGTATGGCATCTTCGATGACATTATTGGCTCATTACTCAACCCACATGATCCGTGGTTAACTCTTGTTGATTTCCGATCTTATGTTGATGCGCAGGCGCTGGTTTCTCGTGCTTATCTTGACAGAGAAAGTTGGGTAAAAATGAGCATAACCAATACTGCTTGCAGTGGTTATTTTTCTACAGATAGAACTATGCAGGAATATAACAATGATATCTGGAAACTGAAAAGCACATTATAAAATGTCAGGTAATAACATCAGGTGCATCACGGTTAAAGCGCTGTTTTATATTTGTAATGCTATTTGCAATGTTAATTAAGTCTGATAATGTTGTTTGTGTTTCTAAATCATGTTGTGTAAGGTCGCTTATATAGCGTTCAATATAAACACGTAATGTTGCACCTTCGGTTCCTGTTCCTGATAATCTGAAGACGATGCGAGAGTCGTCGTCAAATAGAATTCGGATCCCCTGATTTTTAGCTACGCTACCATCAACAGGGTCAATATAGCTAAAATCATCGCAAAGAACGATTTTATACCCAGTATAATCGTTGCCGATGAGTGATGTTGTTTGTGTTCTCAATTCTTTTATTAATTTATCTGCCTGCGCACTATCGAGTGCTTCATAGTCATGCCGTGTATAATAATGTCGGCCATAACGTAGCCAATGCGAACGCATAATGTTTTCAACAGATTGTTGTTTTATAGCAATCAGATTGAGCCAGAATAAAACTGCCCAGATACCGTCTTTTTCCCGTATATGTTCTGAACCAGAGCCAAAACTTTCTTCACCACAGAGTGTAATGCGATTATCATCAAGCAAGTTGCCAAAATATTTCCAACCGGTGGGTGTTTCATAACAATCAATACCCATTGACTCGGCGACTTTGTCCACAGCCCTACTGGTAGGTAATGAACGTGCGACACCGCGTACTCCTTGTTTGTAGCCGGGCAAAAGATGGGCATTGGCTGCCATTACTGCAAGACTGTCGCTAGGATTAACAAAAAAATTCTGGCCGATAATCATATTGCGATCACCGTCACCGTCAGAAGCAGCACCAAAATCAGGTGCAGATGCGCTTGCATTTAATCGGGAAACCAGCTCTGTGGCATGCGCGAGGTTTGGATCGGGATGCCCACCTGCAAAGTCTTCTAATGGTATGCCATTAATAACGGCTCCCACATTGGCACAAAGTCGCTGGCTAAATATTTCTTTTGCATACGGGCCGGTGACTGCATGCATGGCATCAAAACACATGCTGAGTCGGCCAGAGGTAAACAGCGATTTTATTTTTGGAAAATCAAATAGCTCTTCCATTAAGTCGGCATAGTCAGTAACCGAATTAATAACGGTAATTTTCATTGCTCCCATATAGCAGGTGTCCTGCTGTTCAAGATTAATATCTTTCGTTTCGGCAATTTGATATTCAGTGATATTTTCACTTATTTCATAAACCGCATCGGTAAAAGAAGTCGGCGCAGGACCACCATTGGTGATATTAAACTTGATACCAAAATCACCATCCGGCCCACCGGGGTTATGGCTGGCAGACAGAATAATCCCACCTGTGGCCTTATATTTTCGGATCAGGTGTGAAACCGCGGGTGTCGAGAGCAAGCCATTTTCTCCAACCATAATGTGCTTAACGCCATTTGCTGCAGCCATTTTTAAAATAACCTGAATGGCATGACTATTGTAATAACGGCCATCACCACCAAGAATTAAAAGCCCATCTTTTAAGTTGCTCGCAACATTGAAAATAGATTGAACAAAATTTTCCAGGTAATGTTGCTGTTGAAAGTGCGTTACTTTTTTACGTAACCCAGAAGTTCCCGGTTTCTGATCTGGGAAAGCTTTTGTTTTTATTGTATTTATTTTCATTTTATTAGATATCCCGCCAGTCTTTAATATAACGCTATATAAGATGTGCCCGCTATTTTAATCTTTATTTTGGCAAAGGGTAAGTATAAATAAGACTATATATTGATTGTAGTAACTGGGCATTGTAAATCCTCACTAATCAGCTAAATTAAGGTAATATCAATCAATACCATTCAAAATAGACACCAAAGGGATGATTGCATAATGTCCAGCCTTACTGAATCAGACACATGGTTAGCACTTACAGAACATTACCATGAGATCAAAGATATCCATATGCGTGAACTGTTCGAAAGCGATGCGGACAGATTTGATAACTATTCGCTTGAACTCAACGACATTCTTTATGACTATTCTAAAAATCGTATAAACGAGCAGACAGTCAAATTGTTGTTGCAACTGGCGAATGATGTTGATTTATCTGTCTGGATAGAAAAACTATTCAAGGGTGAACCCATTAACCATACTGAACATCGTGCCGTGTTGCATACTGCGTTACGCGAGCAGGGAAATAAGCCGATTATTATTAACGGCGAAGATATTCTCCCTCAGATAAAAGCGGAACGGCAACGAGTAAAGAAACTGGCAGAAAAGATAAGAACCAGGCAATGGCGCGGTGTAACGAATCAGGCAATTACGGACGTGGTTAATATTGGCATTGGTGGCTCGCACCTTGGACCGATGATGGTAACAGAAGCTTTATGGCCGCATAGTCTGCATGATCTTAATGTACACTTTGTTTCTAATGTTGATGAAAATCATATTAATGACACACTGGAAAATTTAACTCCTGAAACAACCCTTTTTATTATTGCATCAAAAACATTTACCACGCAGGATACGATGGTGAACGCTGAAACCGCTCGGCAGTGGTATATCAATAAATTAGGTAATGATAACGGCATTGAGCGTCACTTTACTGCGGTTACCTCGAATGTAAAACTGGCAAGGCAGTTTGGTGTTGCTGGGGATAATATTTTTAAAATGTGGGACTGGGTTGGCGGGCGCTACTCACTTTGGTCGGCTATCGGACTTTCAATTGTCATTGCCATTGGCTCCGAACAATTTGATGAACTACTTGATGGCGCGTATGAGGCAGATCAACATTTCAGGAACACGCCGTTGGAAAAAAACATTCCAGTGATGATGGCTTTATTGGGTGTCTGGTATAACAATTTCTTTAATGCACAATCGATGGCTATTTTACCTTACGACCAACATTTGCACCGTTTTCCTGCCTATCTGCAACAAGCGGATATGGAAAGTAACGGCAAATATGTTGATCGGCAAGGTCGTGAAGTGGACTACACGACCGGCCCGGTTATTTTTGGTGAGATTGGTATTGCCGGGCAACATGCGTTTTTCCAGTTATTACATCAGGGCACCAAACTGGTACCGGCCGATATTCTGGCACCGGTTTATAATTTTCGTTGCATTGCAAGACACCATCGCGCCTTAATGTCGAACGTTTTTGCGCAAACAGAAGCGTTAATGCGAGGCAGAACAGAACAGGAAGCGTATGATGAATTAAAGTCCGAAGGACTTGATGAAAAACAAATTAACGAATGCTTACCTTATAAAATATTCCCCGGTAATCGACCCACCAGTTCCTTATTATTTGATACGCTCGATCCAAAAACACTGGGCTCTATCATTGCATTATATGAGCATAAAATTTTTGTTCAGGGGGTAATCTGGAATATAAACTCATTTGATCAATGGGGTGTTGAGTTAGGCAAGCAACTGGCAACAAGTATTTTAAATGAGCTGAATGATACAGAACCAGTGTATTCACATGACAGCTCAACCAATGGATTAATTAACCATTATAAACGACGACGTGCAAGTGATAAAAAGTGATTTTTTATAAGGACTAACATGAATATTCTAGCCGGTGATATTGGTGGTACAAATACCCGTGTCATTTTTGCTGAAGTAAATGAAAATGACAGGCATATCATTGCCGAAAAAAAGTATAACAGTGTGGGCTTTACTGACTTTACTCAAGTGTTAGAGCTATTTATTGGTGAGCATAAAATCACCGCGGATATTCATGCTGGCTGTTTTGCCGTTGCTGGCCCCGTTAAGGCTGGCGTGTCGGCTGTTACTAATCTTCCCTGGGTAGTTAGTGAATATGAGTTATGTGAACACTTTCAAATACCAAAGGTAAAGCTTGTCAACGACTTTATTGCAGTTGCTTATGGTATTGACGAACTCAACGATATTGATACATTAACCCTTCAGCAAGGAGAACGTAATAGTAAAACAAATAAACCTGACGCAGTTGTGATTGGCGCGGGTACGGGATTGGGCGTTGCACATCGGGTTTGGCTAAATGGCCGCTATGAGGCTTTTTCAGCGGAGGTAGGGCATAGCGGTTTTGCACCGGAAAATGAACAGCAATGCCAACTGCTTCACTGGCTGCAAAAGAAGCAGGCGCATGTAAGTTTGGAATTAGTTTTATCGGGTCGAGGGCTGTTTACTATTTACAATTTTTTGCGTGAGCAGGGAGCCGCATCGGAATCAAAAGTTGTTATTGACGCAATGAAAAAAATGGAACCTGCACAGGTGATAACTGAATATGCACTATCATGTAGTGATAAACTATGCCAGAAAACACTGGCATGTTTTATAGATATATACGGTGCTGCTGCAAGCAATGCCGCCTTGTATTTTTATCCTGTAGAAGAAGTTTATATTGCCGGTGGTATTGGCATTAAGATAAAAGATAAATTAAAAGGGAGTCGTTTTAGTGATGCTTTTATAAATAAAGGTTTAATGTCGTCCAATATGGAAAAAATCAGAATTAAATTAATACTTCAGGAAAATATCGGGCTTTATGGTGCGTTAAAAATAGCGTTTGATTCTTAAGTATATTGTAATGACCGATTAAAAAAATCTGCTTAGAAAACCTGCGTAGCATCAAATACCGGCCCGTCAACACAAACCCGCTTCATTGCCGTGCCCTGTTCGGTTTTAACTTCGACCACGCAACCAGCACAACCACCCACCGCGCAGGCCATAAATTCTTCTAACGATACCTGGCAGGGTAAGTTAAATTCAGCCGCAAGCTCGGCAACTGCTTTTAACATTGGGTGCGGGCCACAGGAAAATATTTCAACCTGATTGCGTTTATCTTTATCGAGTTCATTCAACCATAAGCGTGCAAGATCGGTAACATAACCGTCATAAACACCAGCGTAGTCTTGCAAACTTGCAAGTCGGCACGGAATATTCCATTCTTCCAGTAATGGCATGGTTGCGGTCACTGCAGCCGGTACGCCGGGCAAAATAAATTGTGAGGGCTGTGCTGTAAAAGGAAAGGGCACTTCCGAACCTAAAATAACAAATGGTTGATAATGGTTGCGTTGTTGTTTAATTTCATCAGCAATAAAAATCATCGGCGGCATGCCGACACCGCCGCCAATAAGTAACGGACGCTTTTTTTCTTTATGTAACTGAAACGGCTGGCCAATAGGGCCGAGCAGATCGAGTACTTCACCTTGCTTACGCATGGCGAGTTGGCGTGTGCCTTCGCCCACTGCTTTATATAAAAAATCAACCATACCGGTTTTGGGGCTGGTGCGCATAATAGAAATAGGGCGGCGCATGGGTAATGACAGCGCACACTGGATATGTACAAAACTACCGGCTTTGGCTTCGTTTGCAATCAGTGGTGCATGCACACGCAAAATATATTGATCGCCCGGATAACTTGTGTGTGAAATAATTTCGGCAAGTTCGACGTTAATGGTATCGCGGTGTGGTTTATTCATTGTGATTCGCTTTGGTAAACAATTTTTCCATCCAGTAAGGTATGAGTCACCTTGCCCTGTAACTCCCAGTCAGTGAACGGTGTGTTATGCCCGGTACTTGTAAATTGTTCAGGCTTGACTGTCCAGTTTATTGCCGGGTTATAAATACAGATATCGGCTGCGGCATTTATGGATAAGTGGCCAGCATCGATACCTAAAATTTTTGCCGGTTCAACGGTAAGTTTTTGTATCAGTGTTTTTAAATCAATAATATTGTCATCGACCAGCCGCAAACTTAAGGGCAGTAATGTTTCGAGCCCGCTAATGCCTGGCTCGGTTGCACTGAACGGGGCGAGTTTAGCGTCGGCACAATGCGGTTGGTGGTCACTGCATAAAATATCAATACTGTTTTGTTTTAAACCTTGCTGTAGTCCCTGCTTGTCGCGTTGAGAACGCAGCGGTGGGATGACATGACAATTACTGTCAAAAAAACCAATGTCTAAATCGGTGAGATGTAAATGATGAATACTGACATCAACGCTTACGGGTAAACCCTGCTGTTTTGCCTGCGCTATCATGTGTAGTGCATTGGCTGATGAAATATGTGAGAAGTGGGCGCGTACTCCAGTTTGTTCGATTAACATCAGATCGCGGGAAACGGCTGCGGTTTCGGCGGACTCCGGAATGGCCGGCAAGCCTAAACGTGTCGACATCACACCTTCATGTGCGCAACCGTTGTTGGACAAACCTGGATCTTCAGCGTGTAAAAAGATAGTCATATCACAACTGGCTGCGTATTCCATTGCACGGCGCATAACCAGGATATTTTTAAGTGGCTTTAAACCATTGCTCACGCCAACACAGTTCGCCTGAGTTTTTAAGGTGGCCATTTCACTTAATAGCTCACCATTTAAACCCAGAGTGAGCGCAGCTTGTGTTACCACATGGCAGTTTGCGGCGGCAGTGGCGCGTTGGTGAATAAGTTCAGCGACAGCAGTGGTGTCAATGCAGGGATCGGTGTCCGGTGGAACACAAACGGTGGTGACGCCACCGGCAGCAGCGGCGGCTGTTTCGGATGCAATGGTGCCTTTGTATTCCTGTCCGGGTTCACGCAGTCGAGCACAAAGATCCACAATACCGGGAATAATAATCTGGTTTTTAGCGTCGATGATTTTAGTAGCTTTAAAATCATCGGGCTTGTTGCCCATGCCAGCTATTTTTCCATTGGCAATGTAGACATCGTGAACGCCATCAATATTATTGGCCGGGTCGACAACACGGCCTTGTTTAATTAACAGCTTCATGTGGTGCTGCCTTCTGGTGATTTTTGTCGGCCTAATGTCATCGACATAACTGCCATGCGTATAGCAATGCCATTGGTAACCTGTTCAAGAATAACCGACTGTGGGCCATCGGCAACCGCCGACTCAATTTCAACACCACGATTAATCGGCCCGGGGTGCATAACAATGGCATCGGCTTTGGCAAGCTTTAACTTTTCGCTGGTTAAGCCGTAAGTTTCAAAATATTCATGTTCGCTTGGCAATAATGCGCCTTGCATACGTTCGTGTTGTAAGCGCAGCATCATTACGACGTCAACATCTTTAAGCCCCTGTTCCATATCATGGTACACATGCACGCCCATTGAATCGGTGGCAGGTGGAATTAAGGTGTTCGGTGCAATCACCCGAATCTCGGGCACGCCGAGGGTATTCAGTGCGTGTATTTCCGAGCGGGCAACACGTGAATGCATAATGTCGCCAATAATCGCAACACGCAGTTTTGTAAAATCTTTTTTGTGGCGGCGGATAGTGAACATATCGAGCATCGCCTGGGTAGGGTGGGCATGCTGGCCGTCACCGGCATTTATCACGCTGATATGGGGCGATACATGCTGCGCAATAAAATGGGCAGCACCACTTTGGTGATGCCGCACCACAAACATATCACAATGCATGGCTTCAAGGTTGCGCAACATATCGAGCAGGCTTTCACCTTTTGATGTCGATGAGGTGTCGATATTAATATTAAGCACATCAGCCGATAAACGTTTGGCTGCAAGTTCAAAGGTGGTACGGGTGCGGGTACTGGCTTCAAAAAATAAATTAACAATGGTTTTACCACGTAGTAGCGGTACCTTTTTAACTTGTTGAGTACCGACGGTTGCAAAATTTTCGGCAGTATCAAGAATGTCGTTCAATACATTACGTTTTAAACCATCAATTGTTAAAAAATGCCGGAGTAGACCATTTTGATCAAATTGAATATCGGTTTGTTTCATTATGCCTATTGGGTCTCCAGTGCTAATGGTTCGGGGCCGGTTAATTTAATGTGCTGGTCTTTTGTCAGGTTGAGTTTTACACCGGCAATATCGGCTGCAATCGGGAGTTCTTTGCCACTACTACGTTCAATCAATACAACCAGAGTGACCGAGGCCGGTCGGCCATAATCAAAAATTTCGTTTAAGGCGGCGCGGATGGTGCGGCCGGTGTGCAAAACATCGTCCACCAGAATAATATGCTGGTCATCCACACTAAAAGGCAGGCTCGATGGTTGAACCTGCGGGTGCATACCAATACGGGTAAAATCATCACGATAAAAACTGATATTTAAACAGCCGAGCGGTTGTTTTAGTTTAAGTGCTTTGTGTAACGCCTCGGCAACCCAGACACCGCCGGTATGAATACCAATCATGTGTGGGTCAGAAATAGCGTGGGTTTCCAGATAAGAATTGAGATCGGAGGCCATGGTGGTCAGCAGTTTTGTTACGTTTTGCTGTTCAGGCATGTGTACTCACTCTTCACAGTATCGAAAATTTATTGGATTGATTGCCTAAACCAGCTTTCAACAATCAATTGCGCGGCTATTTTATCAATATCCATGGCCTTTTGTCTTTTATTTGTTTGTTTTTTACCGTTATTTTTTGTTTGGGCATTTATTTCGCGCAGCCGTTCTTCGGCTTCATAGGAACTTAAGCGTTCATCCATAAACTCGACGGGTAGCTGGAAACGCCCATTGAGCTGGTTGCCAAATTTTCTGGCTGCCTGTGTCATGGGTTGTTCTTCGCCATCGAGGTGTATCGGTAAACCGACTACGAGCATATCAGGTTGCCATTCTTTAATTTGTTTCTCGATGGCTTCCCAGTCTGGCTTGTGGTTTTTACTGGGCAGGGTGATTAAGGGGGTGACGGTTTGGGTAATGGACTGGCCAACGGCGATACCAATTTTTTTTGTACCAAAATCAAAACCCAGAACGGTGTGTGCGGTGAGCGACATGTTAACTATTGTAAAAAATAAGTGCTAGGCATGGCCAACATCCGTTGATATCAAGCTTAGCTCAACCCCTAAATGTCGGGCGGCGAGCGTCCATTTTTGTTCTGGCGGCGTTTCAAAAATAATCTGTTCATCGGCAATACCGCTGAGCCAGGCATTGGCCAGTAGCTCCTGTTCAAGTTGGCCATCACTCCAGCCGGCATAGCCGAGCATAATTAAATAATGTTCAGGGCCTTCGTTGAGTGCAATGGCTTCAATAATATCCTGTGACATGGTGAGGCTGATGGTATCAGTCACCACCATGCTAGCATCCCATTCGTTGTCGGTTACTTTGGCTGTCTGGTGCAGTACAAAACCACGGTCGGTTTGTACTGGGCCACCGGCATAAACGGGAATACTGGCAATTTCAATGTCGTCGGTTGGCATATTCAGGTGGTCGAGCAAATCACCTAAGCCAACATCCAGCGGGCGATTAATGGTGACGCCCATGGCGCCTTCATCATTATGGTTACAAATGTAACTCACAGTGTGGAAAAATTCAGGATCAGCCAGATTCGGCATGGCGATAAGAAACTGATTGGTTAAGCAGGTGGTTTCGAAGTCACTCATAAAGTTAAGTATTAACTAGAGTTCCAGATCACGCAAGCTTTTTAAGCAGGAAGTGCATTTACAATGGTTAACGTGCAGACATACCAAAGCGGTTGTTATTTTTAAATCGCCACACGCGTGGTATGTGTAACACTTTGGTGTCACGCAAAATTTCAGGTGTAAGCGGCGGGTAAGGTGCGCCTAAACGTACAATACGTTTTGCGGCATTATCCAGAACCGGGTGACCGGAGGAACGTAATATCTTGATCGATTGCAAACTACCATCGGGGTTAATCGCAACGTCCATTAGCAGGTGGCCGGTAATTTGCTTTTGAATAGCGGCGCTCGGGTAATTAATATTGCCGATACGTTCTACTTTAGAGCGCCAGGCATCCAGATAACTTGCAAAGCGGTGTTGTTTGGCATTGGCGGCATTAATATAAGTGTGTTCCGGGTTCTTCTGATAGGTTTGTTTTAAGCGGTTTATCTCCGCGCTAATATGGGCTATTTCTCGGCTGCGTTCAAATAATTGCGCGGCGGTGATTTTTTTTGTTTCAATCGGCACCACTTCCTGCAGCTTGTCGCTTTGCACTTTTGTTTTTGAATCTTGTGTGGTGAGTAACTCCTGCTGTTGAGTCTGCTCTTTTATTTTTGGTGGCGTCACTTCGTCACGGCTGTTTGGTGCAAAGCCCTGTTCCTGTGTAGGGGTTGGGTTGGAGAATGGGCTACTGGGTCGAACCTTGTCATCGATATTGCCGCCACCGATCTGGTTTGCCTGTGCAAGGTAGTCGGCTTCTTCGGGGACTTCATCATTTTTATTATGTACTAGGGTGACTTCCATAGTGCTTAAATCAGATGAATCTTTGAGTAATTCCAGGTCAAAACTGATGCCGAGAATAATAATAGCGTGCACCGCTAAGGCGATAAAAATCATCATGCTCAGGCGTTCGGAACTTTTGTTTGAGTTTATTGCTTGATTTGGGCTAAGTGCAATATCTGACATGCGTGGTACTTTATCATGTTTTTTGTTTTTGGGGGTATTGTGGGGGGATGGACGAAAAAAAGACGGTTAAAAACTATTGGGGAGTGTTAGGGAGTTGGGGGAGCAGATAGAGCAGAACATGCCTGGCATGTTCTGCATAAGTGGCCGTAAGGTAAAGCAACGGCCACTAAATTTACTTAATTTTAGCTTCTTTGTATTCAACGTATTTGCGCACAACCGGGTCATACTTTTTGATAACCATTTTGTCCGGCATAGTGCGTTTGTTTTTAGTGGTTGTATAAAAGTGACCGGTATTGGCACTGGATACTAATTTAATTTTATCACGCATAATTTTCGATCCCTTTTAGAATTTTTCGCCACGGCTACGCATATCAGACAGAACAGAATCGATACCTTTTTTATCGATAATGCGCATGCCTTTTGAGCTTAAGCGTAAGCGTACAAAACGACTTTCAGATTCAACCCAGAAACGATGCGTTTGCAGGTTCGGTAAAAAACGGCGACGGGTTCTATTTTTCGCGTGGGAAACATTGTTTCCAGACATAGGGCGTTTACCCGTTACTTGGCATACTTTTGCCATAATATTGCTCCAAAACGTAAGAAATCCGCGTTAATCAACCAATTTGGGATTAACAGCGTCAAAAAGAGCGCGCATTTTAAGGAAATACGGCGCCTGTGACAAGGTTTATTCACCCAAAAAGCGAATTTTATTGGGGGTCAGGTCTTGCCTTTTGCCTTTTAATGCTGTTAGCCTTAATTTTATGGCGAGACCACTAAGAATCGAGTTTGCAGGGGCTTTGTATCACGTTACATCACGTGGAGACAGGCAGGAAGACATCTATCTCGATGATATTGACAGAGCCGCATTCCTGGATATTCTGGGCAAAGTTTGTGGGCGTTTTAACTGGATTGTGCATGCCTATTGTCTTATGTCTAACCATTATCATCTGCTTATTGAAACCCCCGATGCCAATCTCGCACAAGGCATGCGGCAATTAAATGGCGTATTCACCCAGCGATTCAATCGTCGTCATGAACGCGTCGGGCATGTTTTCCAGGGACGCTATAAAGCGATATTAGTACAAAAAGAAGCTTACCTGCTTGAATTAGCGCGCTACATTGTTCTGAACCCAGTACGCGCCCAAATGGTTCGAACAGCAAAAGATTGGCCTTGGAGCAGCTATCGTGCAACGGCGGGTTTTAAAAAAAATGAAAAGTGGTTAATGGTTAACTGGCTATTGGCTTCCTTTTCATCCAGGAAAAGCAACGCCCTTAAGCGTTATAGAGATTTTGTATCGGAAGGCCGCAACCAGCCCGCGCCATGGGAAGGATTAAAAAATCAGGTATACCTCGGTGATGACAAGTTCGTTGATGATATGCAATGCAAAATATCAGCAGATACGAACTTAAGTGAAATTCCTTCAGCACAAAAAAGGCAAGTTACAAAACCCCTTGATTTTTATAAGAAAAAATACGCAGATAGAGATGAGGCCATTGCGCAAGCCTATGCGAGTGGCGGCTATAGCATGAAAGCCATTGGTGACTATTTTGGGCTGCATTATTCACGCGTGAGCCGGGTGATAAAGGCAAAAGGCAAGACCTGACCCCATGGGTGTGATTGCGCAAGCCTATGCGAGTGGCGGGTATAGTATGAAAGCCATTGGTGATTATTTTGGGCTGCATTATTCACGCGTGAGCCGGGTGATAAAGGCAAAAGGCAAGACCTGACCCCACACCCATGTGACCCCACACCCATGTGACCCCACACCCATGTGACCCCACACCCATGATGACCCCACACCCATGACCCCATGGGTGCCGATAGTGGGTGCCGATAGAGATGAAGCCATTGCGCAAGCCTATGCGAGTGGCGGGTATAGTATGAAAGCCATCGGTGATTATTTTGGGCTGCACTATTCACGCGTGAGCCGGGTGATAAAGGCAAAAGGCAAGACCTGACCCTGACGAATCTTTTCATGGCAATCCCGAATTCAACCCCTAAGTGCAATAATTTTTAACTTTTAATAGCGGTATAAATTGATTGTTAAAAATTTCATTCGGTGATTTATTATTTC
>QIKU01000182.1 GCA_003232015.1 Gammaproteobacteria bacterium | reverse complement strand
GGGAAATAATGCGTTCATACTCCCGGATTTCGCTGCGCTACATCCAGGCTACAAATAAAAAGATGGGATTGACCGTTTATCAATGTAGATTCCCTTATCCCGAGTTCAGGTTAAATAATATTTAATTAACGCCGTTGGGAACGTTGTAGTTTATTGTCCCACCAGTGCTTCCACTTAACATACCCCGTGCCTAACGAAATACCGGCAATTTGTTCAAGCGACTCAGCAGCAGCCTGCCGCACACTTTTATTTTTTCTTTTTAATAATTCGAGCAAAACTTCAATAACCCGGTAATCACGAATATTCCCCAAAGCAGAAATAACTTCCAAACGATAGTCCATATCCGCAACACGTAGCTGGTTTAACAGCGGGTGAATAACACGTTCATCTCTAAACTTACTTAGTGCATATAACACCTGTGAACGAATCGCAGGATCATTATCTTTTAATAACTTGATTAAAGGTGGAACGGTTACCGGGCTTTTAAGTTTACCCAAAGCATAGACTGCGGTTGAGCGTACTGCCGGATCTTTATGCTTTAAACTAACCAATAAATATTCTGCAACCCAGGGGTTTCTAAAACGACTCAGGCTATTTGCCGCTTCCAGTCGAATACGTTTATTTTTATGACTTATAAACGTCATCAGCGGTTTAATGGACTCACTGTTGTTAATTAACCCCAGTGTTTTAATTGCTCTTAATACAACATCCTCATTACTGTCTTTAAGGGCATTTAATAATGGCTTAACGGCAACGTCACCCACCCTTGCGATGGCTTTTACCGCTTCATCAGCCGGTGTTGTGACTGTTCCTGACGCATAATTTTTACCGATATAGCGCGTCATAATAGCCGTGTCGGTGTCACCTAACATAGCAATCAGGTAAGGAAGCACATTCACTGCATGTTTATGTAGTTTACCAATATTATAAACTGCCCAGGTTCGCTCTACCGCATCTTGCGAGTAAAGTTGTTCTACATATTTCTGTATTTTTGAGTGAAGTTTGTTAATGGGTGTTTTTGTTTGAGCATCAGACAAACCCGAACTGCTCGTCGCGCATGCGGTTAATGACAGAGCAATGCTAATCATTAATATAAAACGGATAACTGTTCTCATACTGCGTATTATAATGGATTAATTATATAATATCGTCAACAATATGATCTTCAAATTGCTCTTCATGAATACTTTGCTCTGAAACAACCCTGTCGCGCACAGAGATCATCGCCTGTTGCATTTTACTGGTATTTCCTGTCAGTAGCGGATGCCATTCTGGTAGTGACTTATTATTATAACGCAGGCGATATGCACAGGTTTCCGGTAACTGTGAATAAATTTCTTTCCCAAACTGTCGAATAACGATACAGCCAGGGACTAACTGCTGCCGTTCTGGATAAGAACTACACTGCCCCTTTTCAATATCATATTGTTTGCAAATAATATTAGTATAAAAAACTTCTGTGGTTTGATCATCTTCAAGTTTAATCAAACAACAACGCCCACAATGGTCACATAACTGCTCCCACTCAGAGTCAGACAATGTTTCCAGAGGTGCAGTGGCTATATCAAGCCGCTCTTTACTCATTCCTGCATACCACTAATTGGACAAGTTTAATAAATTAATAATTAAATCACCGTAGGCATGTTCCGGCGTGTCATCTACATTGCTTACAAGTTTTCTGACCCGACCACGCATTTGATAATGACGGTTTTCACTACGTTGCTGCAAACGCTTGCGTCCTGTTGCAGTAAAACTTTGTAACATTTGTTCAATTAATGCCTGTTCAGCAATATCATCCTTGCCAATTATTTTATCGAGTTCATCGTTAAACCATATATGGTGTTCAGGCCTGGCGGCCAGCCGTTCAAAATATAAAAAACGTCCATGGCGTTTATTTTGTGAAAATTCTCCCAAATAATATTCATTATTCACTGTAACCAGAATACCTAACCCATCTAAAGCATTAAACCTGAAAACACCCAGGTAACGTTCCTTATTAACTGTTTTTAAATCGCCTAATCCACTGTATTGGCCAAACAAAAATTGTCCGCGGTATTCTTCTTTATCTTTACGTTGCATAAAACCTTTGCCATGCGGCATATCGTTTAACCACTCACCATGATAGCGGTCACCATTTGGCCACTCATTTGAGCCCACACCTTCACGAATAACTTCATATTTCAGATCGCCTGAATACGAGCTACCATTGGGTAACTTAATGACTTCAGGTGTTGCTATATCATGATCTTCCGCCAGGGCTAATCCGCTGATGGTGCTGCTAAGCAAGCTGCTTAAACAGAAAACAAAGCTATACAGGTTATTTTTTATTTTGGACATTCCCGTAACAATCTCATATTTAAAGCTATAAAAAAAGGGATGTAAACATCCCTTTTTTTATTCTATACCAGGTTTACTATTAACCCCCTTCACCAATGGTAGCTCCCATAACCGGGTTTTGAAGCCAAAGCCCAACATCACTACCCAGTGCTTTAACCGTTCGCCCCAATATTGAACAGGTACCTTTAAAACCGGCAAAAGCACCCCCGCCTGAACTGCGTTGCCCTCTGAAAGTACCGATGACCTTACCATTGTCCAGCAGCTTGCCTTCAATCGCAACACTCTTGGCACCAGACCAGGCACCACCACCAGAACCGTGCACATTAATAATCTCAACTTTTAAAACACGTGCTGACTTCTTCGCTTTGCCACCCATAACCATATTCAAATGATACTCGCGACTGTAATCATTAATAAATGTTGCCAACTTGCCCCCAAGGTCACACTCTTTTCGTACAGCATTACGAACAATCAAATCTTTTTTGAAAGCTACATGATTGCTCATATAAACCGGTGTTTGATCGACTTTTGCCGCTGGCCTGATATTTTGGCTCTTACAACCTGCCGCCGCAACCACCACAACTAAAAACCCATATAAAATAAATTTTTTCATCCTTATTCCCTCAGTCTTATTAATTTTTTTAAGTTAAGTCACTTTATCTTCACATGAAAACCAGACTACTTTACTATGTTTTTATGCAAGCCCAATGTTTAAGTATAATCTTAAACCATCATAATCATAGCCCCAAACCCAGATAATAAACACCACCATCAAGATTAATATATTTTACAATACCATTAATATTGACCTGTCTTAGCTCTGTCGCATCCAGAGTAAAACTGACATTGAGTTGTTCACCAATATGGGGAATAAGCTGATAAATTGAACCCGTAATACCGACACCACTCATTGAATAGTTTAACGCGGTCATCAACAACGGTGGACTGTTTGCCATCATAACCTGCACGGACTTATTGCATGCTATTCTCATTACCTGCCTTTTTTCCTGAGTGCTCAAATTTAAGTCCTTTTTACTGATTGCCTGAAAAATCAATTCTTATCTCGGCAAAGCTGCCTGGTTATAATTTGTTCATACTCAATAGCCGATGTTATATCACCACTGAATAAAAATACCCGGTTAGCACATTCAAAAGCATCCTCGGGAATACAGGCATTCAAAGACCAGCTACCTGATGCTTTATAAGCCTCAATGGTTTTGGCCAGGGTTTCAAGTGTAATATTACCAAACTGCCCGGCTAACTGTTGCGCCAATATAACCGCGCTGGTTTCTTCAACATAATGCAATGCGGCTTTGTATGCTGTTATAAAAGCACTGGCCATGGGGCTGGCTAGCCAGTCTGTTGTTGCGCATAAACTGCTATAAGCGATATTACCCAGGGGCTCACCAACCGCGGCAACAATAACAGCCTTGCCATCGGCAACCAGTTGCTGCGGATAAGGCCCCTGCAAGTGAAGATACTCCGCCTCGCCGGCTAAAAAAGACCGCATGCTTTGTTCTGCATTACCGGCATCAATAAACTCAATACTGCTGACCTCAACTGCCTGCTGATGCAATACATATTTTAATGTGGCCATCGGTTGAAACAAATGATCGGCAATAATGCGTTTGTGTTCGAGCTGTTTCCAGCTAAAATCTTTTACCGCTAAAGCCGTTTGTGGTGATGCCGCAACAAAAAAACCATCGCGCTGATTAATCTGTGCAAAGTGTAACAACGCTGGCAAAGTTTCTAAATCTGGGGGTTTCTCTGCCATTGAAATCTGACGCATGCTCACGCCCACCGCCGACTGAGCAACATGTGCCTCACCCGAAATAAGGGCAGACTCCAGCTCATTCACATTGGCAACACTGCGATAAACCGCATTAAGGCCTTGCTGTTTTAAAAAGTCAGCAACAAAAGTTATAAGGTAGGGGGTATAAAAAGCAGAGTGGCGAAGGGAGAGTAGCTGAATTGTTTGCATTACTATTTAAGCCAGCTCCCGCATAGAGAGTATTCAAATTTGCATATTATAATTTGGATAGGCAATCATCCATTGACGTCTTAGCTCATCCAGACCAAATCGTTCACCATCAACTTCATAATCCACTATAGCCAGACCAATGCCGTTATTGCTCATACGCACAACCCGGGTATTAAAAAAAATAAAAGGGTTACTGGAATCCATTAGCTGCAAACTAATATGGGCTCCTTTGGGTAAATTTGGCAGATTTTGAGCAACAACATACAAGCCAGCATCAGAAATATCTCTTGAGCGGCCATCAACGTCACCAAATAACCGGTGGCTGATGCGAACGGAGGAAATGACACGTTTGCGGGGGGAATTTCGTCGTTCCTTAACACCAAATATCATAATCTTATCTGTTAAGCTGTAATCAAGTATTTAAAATTTAACACAAAAATCATAAGGATGCGCGAACGAACGCACAAAAAGTATTTTATTTCTGCTTTTCCCAGATTTCCCGTAAGTTATTAATCGAGCAGATTTCGCCGTCTTTTTCATAGTTCAGAAACTTCAGCCCAAGGCCGGAACCAGTATGTCGCACAATGTCCATATTAAAAACAACATCAACATCACCCGAGTCTAAAAAGATAAGCTGAACTTCATCGTTCACCAGTAAATCAGGCAAGGGGTCACAGGCCAGAAGGAGCAGCCCCGCATCGGATATATCACGTGTTGTTGTATCCAGAGAACCGAAGCTGGAGTGGAAAACTCTAACTCGGGCATTTACGACTTTTCGGCGATGTTTTCTACGCTCATCCATGTTAATAACTTCTTCTTATGAATTTAAACAAGTATGTGCGATTTTTAAAGAATAATCTATATTATTCAGATTAATTTTAGCTGGAAATAAAAACGTAAGGTTATGAAATAAACTGCAAACTAATCACCTGCGAGTCCACTCTTAAGCATTCCATCTCAAATATCACGTCCATATTAACCGGTTTAACACTTAATTTTTCACGGCTTAATTTATTATTCAGACTAACGGTATTATCAACTTCAACGGACATGCCACCACTGGACACGTCCATTATTTTCCCGTTTATTTGCCCAAACTCCTCGTGATATAAGCGCACATTTAAATGAACTAAATGCCGGAAACTCGAACGCCGCTCATTCATAACTACCCCCTAATAGACAAGGCACCGTGTATAATTTCACCAAAGCCTTAAGCAGGTATAGCACAAGAATTTAACCAGTTGAATATGAAACTGCGTTTCAAGCTAAAGATTTATTAATGCCTCCTATTAAAAATATTAGGGGCTAGAGCTTAACATCACGTAATTGCTGCGCCGCTTCTTCCGGACTAATGGTATTAACAAATAATCCCGAGCCTAACTCAAAGCCGGTAGGGATACTGGTTCTGGGCGTAATTTCCAGGTGCCAATGGTAGCTGCTATTGTTCTTTTTGTACTCCTCACCATGCGGTACAGTATGCATAAAGTAATTATACTGCACCCCTTCCAGAACATTATCCAGCCGCTTCATGGTACGCTGCAACAGGCCGGCAAAATCCTGCAAGTGTTCATCGCTGCAGTCAATAAAATCAGCCTGATGCTTTAATGGGAAAATATGCACTTCCCATTCATAACGGCTGGCAAACGGTTTAATCGCAATAAAGTGTTCGGTGCGCTCAATAATGTACTGGCCAATGTCCACTTTACGCCGCACCTGACCGGAGTCACGGTCATAAATGGTCGCTTCAAATGTTAAAGCCTCATCAATCAGACCGCAGAAAATGCATTGATGATGTTTGTCATAATATTGCTGTGAATGATGCATTTCTGAATGCACGTTTTCAGGAATAACCGGCATTGCAATTAACTGGCTATGAGTGTGTGGAATGCTGGCGCCGGCAGCCGGGCCGAAATTTTTAAATACCAGCACATACCGTATACGCTCATCGGCTTTATATAAATCCAGCATCCGGTTACGGTAGGCTTTAAACATTTCAGCAATGTGTGTCGGCTGCATATCAAAAACGGCAATGCCATGTTCAGAATGGTCAATAATCACTTCATGTCGGCCATAACCATCAATGGTTTGCTGTAAGCCCATTACCAGATTAGAGCGTTTTTCATCATCACCAAGAATGGCAAACAAGTTTTCGACGATACGAATATCCCAGTTCTTTTCATCCGGTGTTGTCATTAACGCCGGTGGCGTCATTTCTTCATTACCACGACAGAAAGGGCAAGTCTCGACGTGTTTGCGCGTATCACGTTCAATGCGCTCTTCTTTCTTTTTAGGACGCATGCCACGCGCTGTTGCGACTAACACCGATTCCGTTGGAACAATCGGGCTAATCCTTATTTCACGAATGGCTGGCGCTTCGGCTGGAGGATTGTCTGATTTATTCTGCTTATCTTTATCTTGGGTCATCGCATTATTATCCTGGGAAATGAAGCTCTATTCAAACATGCTTTTTATTTATTTTATATTAAGTATTTCTTATGCAGTTATTACCGCAAACCAACAGCCGGTTTATCATTAAAATCCGTTGATTAAGGTAATGTTAAACTGGCGCTTTTTATAAACGGAAATAGCAGCAACCCAGCAAAAGCTAAAAACGGTGGAAAATACCAACACCAAAATGAAAGCGTACATCGGAATCATCGTAGTAGTATTTTGACTCTTCCGGCCAGATTTTAAGTTGCTGCACGCCCAGAACAGGGTAAGTGTACGGGCTGTCACCCACTTTACCGGTACGTTTCCCGCTTAACTCGCCAACAACACTTACCGCCCGTCCTTTGGCATATTCACCCAGTTCAAGGTAACCCTGTTTAACTAAAATAAAGCGACCAACTGATTTTGAGTCTTTGATTGGTTCCATGTAGTCATCTAAAGGATAAGCCAGTATTTCAAGTTCAGTGGTTTTTTCCAGGTTTTTCCCTGAAAGTATAATGCCACCCCATAAAGCATACTGACCCTGCATATTATCAAACGCATCCAGCGCGATAGCCAGTGTGAGATTCTTATTTACGCGACTGGTTTCAAGTACCGGCGTTGCGCAGGCTGCAATAATAAAAGTAGCCATAATTAGTACAAAGAATTTTTTCATTAAAACGCCCTCATTCGTTGAGTTAGGACACCCGTTCTCAAACAGAATTCATTTACATTATCATACAATATCTGCAATTATTTAACCGACTCACTATAGCAAAATACCTCACCATATTAAGCAACCGACTGTTACGTTGATTTCGTCCATTCATTGCTCCTGTAATAGTTAACAATGAATTCAGTATAAAATTAAACGACTTCCTCAAGCGATTCCAGAATGGATTCCACCACATCTTCATCCACTTCGACATTTTTTGCATCGCAATTATAAGTTATAAACAGCAACACCTTTTCAGACCTTAAATACCACTCACACCAGTATTCGCCGTCCTGTTCAAAGCTTACCGCAATACCACTAAAATCACCCAGCACCACATCTTCGATATCGGCATCGGAATCAACATGCTCGCTTGCCATGGCTTCGAGTTGCTCGTCGGCAATACCTTCACCCTGATACAACGTGCTAACGACCAGTTCACCCACGCCGTCATTATCATAAATCACATCCGTATCACCATCCGCTTCGGCATCCCATAAGGCAGGAACATTCAGCAACCAGTATTCTGTTTTATAAGTCTGCATTAACACTAATTCATTTTTTCTGAAAAAATAGAATCTTGTTTGCGTAAATACGCATCCAGTTCGTCAGCATAATTTTCGGGCACGCTTTTGCTAACTGCATTGTAAGACAGCAATGTATCACGCCATAAAGTTAACTGTGGCCGTTTATCAAAAAACCCAAGGTCATGATATTTGATCAGTGCGGCATGAAACCTGAAAACAGGGGCATACACGGCATCAATCATTGAAAACTTATCACCATTGAAAAATGGTGTGCCGGTTAAACATTCATCTTCCAGTGTATCGAATTTCTCATCCAGTGAGGCCGTCATATGTTTAAAACGCTTTTCATCACTGGTTGTAAAAAGGCCATAAGTAGCATCCAAAATAGTATTGCCGTATTCAATCCACGCTCGGTTAACAGCCTTGTCAAAAGGATCGGCCGGGTGCAACGAACCTTCTGTAATTTCGTCCAGATATTCACAGATCACCATTGACTCAAACAATGGCTTGCCGTCAACCAGTAAAACCGGTACTTTTTCCATTGGTGACACATCAAAGAACCATGCAGGCGGGCTGTCAAGATCAATAAATTTAATATCGTGCTTAATGTTTTTTTCAATTAAAATTGCTCGCGCACGTTGCACATAAGGGCACAACGAAAAACTAACTAACTCAAATTTCTTTTCTTCCAAAATAATTACCTTTAATTAACCTTCACATTAATGTTGAAGGAACTGTTGTATTTTTTTGTCATGCTTTAAAATACTGAATTCTGTTTGCATATCCTCCAGGCAATTAACGCATAAGCAGTCGTCGTACTGGGCACCGACATAATCCCGCTCAGAAGCAGATAAAAACACATTGGAACACTGACATTCCAGTATAGAACCTACTTTGCATTCAAAATCGGCCTGACAACGTGGGCAACTCTTTGCTTCATGATGCGGCATAACCTTCCCCTTTACTAAAAGGTATAAACTAATGTGGCGGCTAACTCAGTATCTGTTTTCTTCGTTCCGACTGGAACCTCAGATGCATTTCTGACAGTATAAGTAATTTTAGACGATAACGAACTATTAATTTTTGTTGTTAGCGCAGTAATTGACTTGCTGATTGTTCGGTCATCACCAATATCAATGGTTAAATCTTCGCTTAGTGTTGCAGACGGGCTAATCTTCCATTCAAAATCACTGGCAATAACCACAATAGCTTCTGACTGAGTCGCCCCATTTTCAAGCGCATTTTGCCGCACACCCATACCTATCTCGGCACTCAGTTTAAATATGTCATTCGTCACTAAATGCCGACCATAACCGATAACTTCTGAAGCTTGGTAGTCGTAACCACTAAAACGATCATTTTCATACTGTAAACGATCAAATAAATACGATGACTCATTCAATATATATTGTGACTTAATTAAAACAAGATAACGTTCGGCTGTTGTGCCCAAACTATCCGAACTTCGCATCGATGCCAGCTTTAATGAATGTTCCCAGTTCTTGCGTTTATTATCAACAGCCAGCTTAAGATTTAAAGATTCTGTTTCGGTATTACCTGTTGTTTGCACAAAGCCCAGCTCGGCTTCGGATGTCCAGATGGAAAATAGAGCATCATTTACAGCAACCGTGTCTGGGCTGGCAACAACGGTATCGGTAGAGCCGTTAACCGTTGCATCTTCTGCCTGCGTATTAAATACAAAAAACAATAAACCATAAAAAACAAACTTTATACTACGCACTATAATTCCTCTAACTCTTTTTCTAATGCCCGCTTTGTTCTAATCGGCTTACCGCCTTGCTGAATAAGGGGCGTATTGATATCGCTTACAATGTGATCACGTTCTTCTGCATCACAACGACCTTGCTGCTCAACCCAGTGAACCACATTACCAACTAACACTATCGAACCCGATACAATCGCAGTAACACCCACCACCGCTATCGCCGCCACTCCCGTCACCAAAATACATTCTGGCGAATTACAGCTTACCGAATAGTGACCGGCCTTCACTAAGTCCAGATTCCATTGATGAGTCGAAAGGCCACAGGCCCTGTCACTCGCCGAATGTGGCTTTGAAACCGGCACCACTGCGCAGCTTACAGTGAAGAACGAAATAAAAATAACCAGTGCTACTTTTAACACTACGCAACAACCTTAACAATTTCATTCTGAAACTCAACTACCTGACCAGTACGAATCTTACAGCGCTTGCGCAATTCGACTTTGCCATCCACTATCACCATGCCTTCGGCAATCAAGGTTTTAGCCATACCACCACTACCAACCAAACCCACAACCTTTAATAAATTGTTAAGTTCGATATATTCGTGGCCTGCAAGCGAAAATATTTCCATTATTTATAAACACTCACTATTTATAAACACAAAGGTAAGATGCTTCCTCGGCAACCCTCACCAGAAATGATGTATCCGCTGCAACAATAAACGTTTCATTCACGCTAATATCACGCCAGCTATCTTCAGCCGGTAACTTCACCGACATTTTTCCGCTGACTAATGTCATATGCTCTATTGTGCTCGTAGCAAATTCATAATCACCGACCACCATCACACCAATGGTCGCTGCATCGTCACCTGATTTAAAAACAATAGACTTTACCTTGCCTTCAAAATATTCATTGACATCAAACATAGTCTTTCCTGATTTTTAAATACTTAATTATTTATTATCTACATTATGTTGCCGAACATATTCATACATTACAATCGACGCGGCAATACTCACGTTCAAACTTTCTACTGAACCAAAGTGTGGAATAGACAGTTTTTTAACCAGAGGGAAATCTGCCATATCAAAAGAATGCCCGTAAGCCTCATGCCCTAAAATAAAAGCCGACTTTGTTTCTAAAACCATATCATAACTTAGCGAAGATACTGCATCATTTTCCGACCCAGAATTTTCAGATTGGGCCACTAACATATATAAGGTATAGCCCTGTTCGGTGAGTGCATTATAACAAGCAGCAAACTCATCATAAAACTTAGCAGGTACCTTACGGAAAGACCCTTTTGCCGGTGCCGGATCAAACCAGTCTACATTCACTAAATGAACTGAGTTTGCCCCAAAGGCCTCCGCCGAACGGAAAATTTTAGGTACATTATAGCCACCCTTTAAATTATCCAGTACCATCACAAACGCATGTACACCCGGCACCGCCGCAACATTACGCTGCCGTTGCTTGTCATAGCGCTGCTTTGCCTGGATCAGGTATTGCTCGTCTTTTTTTCGTGCTTGTCGGGTTACCATGGCTTTTTCTTCCTGGATTCCGCTATGCTACACCCAGGCTACTTGCAAATATATTTAAGTATTCACTAAAATTAAATGACAGCCACCCGATGGTGTTCGGGAAAATGTTTCAAAGTAACCATCAATTTCGTCTATAGCATGCAGCTTATTATCTGCCTCATCTAAAATATAAAAGTTTGTAAACAAATCTTTTACACGGCTACAAAATAAATCCTGGGTGACACCCGCTCGTAATAACCCATAAGGCCAAAACTCCATCGCAATGGGCACATTTTTGTATTTTTTTATAAAATTAGTTGCACCTTCAAAAAAATTACCTTCATGCCCCTGTATATCCATCCAGATCATTTTGATATTATCAAAATCAATGGCCGGGTTTTCTGTAACAAAATTATCCAACGTTGTTACCCTTACTTGTATTGTTTGGCGCTTGTCCTCATTATAATGGCCGACATCAACAGTGCCTTCTTTACGGATCCGGTGGTCACCATAATTTTTGTGGCTCAACTCCATAATTAACTCAGACTCTTCATTCGACAAGCCAAGGTTAAATGCCTTAATCTGGTCAGTCATATTATTTTGTTGAATATTTCGCTCTATCAATTTAAAACTGTCCGGGTTTGGCTCAAACATCAGCGCTTTATTAAATAACTTTGCCGTAAGAAAACCAATACCAATCATACCAATATAGCCACCGACATCCATCACTGTGCCCTTCTCAGGCTCAACAATGTGTTTATTATCAACAAGCAACTTCACACAAGCATGCATTCCATCAAATTCAAATTCACGTTCAACAGACAAGCTCCGCCCTAGCGTTCTATCTTTATTATAAAAACTTAATAAACCATTTTTTGTATCCACGGTTGCAATATGTGCGCCACGCAAATAAACCCCAAAAAACCAGACAAGCTTTCTTTTTAATCGCTGCAACTTTCTATTCATTTTTATTCCTAACTTTAAAATCCCCCAACTCAATCAAGATCTATTTAGCACAGGAGAAAAAATAATGACGGCTTAACTCAGAAAGCTATTTAAATAAAAATAGAAAAAGTTTAACATTGACTCTGGATAAGAGCCAAATTCACATCCTTAAAATATCCACATGGATTATAAAATTGCGGTTTTAAACCTATATACAAGCTTATTATTATAACTTAAACAAAATTAACTAACCCGGTAAAACAAGCAAAACCTATTTTTTTGAATTATCCATATGCAGTATTTCTTCCAGTGCAAGCCCGGTCATACCATGCACTGTTCGCCATAGATAATAAAAGATACCCAGCAACATTAATGTAGAAGGAATAGCAATCATCGGATAACTGAGCAGGGTCATCTGCCCAAGTTCCTCGTTAAAAGCGGCACTGCCCGCCGGGCTGGTAACAAGCCATACGGCCAGGATATAGTTCATTGCTGCCGAAAAGAAAAAAGTACTCCCCAGCAGATAAGTGGCTTTTAACAGCCGAGCCTCAAATACTTCGGTACCACCCTGCTCATCAAGTTTCTGACCAATCTTTTCGACATTCATAATCTTCGGGTTGTAGATTAATGTTTTTATCAGTGGGTAACGCGTTTGAGTAGAAACCAGCACCGCGATACCAATTATCCCAGGAATAGCGGCTTCCTTAACGGCCAGCCATTGCGTGTCCAGTTCTAATAAACCGATGCCACCGGTCAGCAATACACTGACCAAACCCAGTAATGCAATAAAGTTGAATTTTTTATACCTGATTAATTCATACAAACCCCAGCCCAAAGGAAAGGCCAACGCAACAACAAGTGCCGTCGCCGCACCCAGATCAGCCTCACCACTGAACTTCATCAGGATAACGGAAGGAATTACAATACCGACTAACAGGTCAATCAATGGGCGCGGTTTATGCTCGGGGGATTTTGATGTAGCAGTATTCATCATTCTCTCATCTCTATATTTAAAATCATTGCGTAATTCCAGTATGGCCACCTCAAATCCATGGAGTAATACCATACATATACATTGTAGACTCGGACAAAACCCATTTGTTCAACCAGATAATATACCAGTGTGCTGGCTACCGGAGCCTACAGGGGTATTATGCCACTCCAGGCGCGCGCTTAAAATATCTATTTAAGCTGTAAAATCGTTGTTTTAAGCATGAATATCGGCTTATTTTTGCAATTTAAACAAGGTTAATCAATAAGTTAGCTTGGTTCGACCCTAGCCTTTAAAATCATTAATTAAATTAAATTTTCTTGATCCGAGCCCGTAAAAGTGGAAGCGATATTAGCATTTAATGTGTTCCGATCCCGGTTATTTATCTAAGTAGCCTTCTTTCGAGTAATGTTTTCATGTCGCGTCGACCATCAACGCATAAATGAACAATCACCTTGCTCGCTATTATTTCATATATAACTCTATACGGTTTAAACAGAACCTCCCTGTAATCCTTAATGCCCTGATGGCTTAGTTCAGGTGGGTAGTGTCCACGCTCAGGGTTACTTTGCAAAGATAGAACAAGCTCCTCCAGTTTATCCAGAACATACAAC
>QIKU01000067.1 GCA_003232015.1 Gammaproteobacteria bacterium | reverse complement strand
ATTAACTTTTATTTATAACTAATTATTTTTATTGTAATTTTGCACTTAAGTTAAAGTGCATTATAAAGGAGAATTCATGGGCAACACTGCAAAATCAACCCTTACGGTTAACGGTAACGACTACGAGATTTATCGTCTTGATAGCGTCAAGGGTGCAGAAGATCTACCCTTTTCACTTAAAATATTGCTCGAAAACCTGCTTCGTCACCACGATGGTGTCAATGTTACCGACGAAGATATTCAGGCCATGGCCAACTGGGATCCAAAAGCCACTCCCGCCACTGAAATCGCCTTTACGCCTGCCCGTGTATTAATGCAGGATTTTACCGGCGTGCCTGCGGTCGTCGATTTAGCCGCCATGCGCGAAGCAATGAAAACACTCGGCGGTGACCCCGATAAAATTAACCCACTGCAACCTGCTGAACTGGTTATTGACCACTCAATACAAATTGACTCCTTTGGTAACAAAGATGCCGTGGCAATAAATTCAGAAATGGAATACCAGCGCAATGAAGAACGTTACAGCTTTTTAAAGTGGGGGCAGTCTGCTTTTTCTAACTTTAAAGTGGTGCCACCGGATATGGGCATCGTGCACCAGATTAATCTTGAATACCTTGCCCGTGTGGTATTTGACGCTGAAAATAACGGTGTTCGCCAGGCTTACCCTGACACATTAGTCGGTACCGATTCCCACACCACCATGATTAACGGTGTGGGTGTACTCGGCTGGGGTGTGGGTGGTATTGAAGCGGAAGCCGCCATGCTAGGGCAACCCGTTTCGATGTTAATCCCCCAGGTGGTTGGTTTTAATTTAACTGGGCAACTGCCAGAAGGCGCAACCGCAACCGATCTTGTCTTAAAAATTGTACAGTTACTTCGTGAGCATGGCGTAGTGGGTAAATTTGTTGAGTTCTTTGGCGAGGGTTTAGACCACCTTTCACTTGCCGACCGCGCCACCATTGCCAACATGGCACCAGAATACGGTGCAACCTGCGGTATTTTCCCAATTGATAACGAAACACTGAATTATTTACGTTTGTCTGGCCGCTCAGAAGAACAAATTGCACTGACCGAAGCGTATATGCGAGAGCAAGGTATGTTCCGTGACAGCAACAACGTCACTAAACGTTTTAGCAGTATGATGGAATTTGATATATCCACCACCGAGCCAGCCCTTTCTGGCCCTAAACGCCCACAGGATCGCATTCCGCTAACGCAATCAAAACCCATGTTTCAGGATGCGTTAAAGGCAATGAAGGAAGAACGCAACCTCACAAGCAAGGCCATCAATACCACGATAAATGGCAAAGAGGTTACACTGGATGACGGCGCGGTTGTTATCGCATCCATTACATCATGCACCAACACATCAAACCCCAGCGTCATGTTAGCTGCCGGGCTAGTGGCACAAAAAGCCTCTGCTTTAGGCTTAAAAGTGAAACCCTGGGTTAAAACATCACTCGCGCCGGGTTCACGTGTGGTAACCGAATACTTTAACCAGGCCGGTTTAATGGAACCGATGGAAAACCTCGGCTTCCATGTTATCGGCTACGGTTGTGCTACCTGTATCGGTAACTCGGGGCCGCTGCCTGCCCCTGTTTCAAAAGCCATTACAGAAGGTGACTTGTTCGCTTGTGCCGTATTATCCGGTAATCGTAACTTTGAGGGCCGCGTACACGCCGAAGTACGTATGAACTATTTAGCCTCTCCACCACTGGTTGTGGCTTATGCCATTGCGGGCACCATGAATATTGATATTTATAACGAAAGCTTAGGAAAAGATAATGCGGGCAACGATGTTTTCTTAAAAGATATCTGGCCAACACATCAGGAAGTCCAAGCAGTAGTTACAAAAAGTGTGACCCGTGATGACTTTACTCAAAACTACGATGAAGTCTACAAAGGTGACCAACAATGGATTGACCTTAAAGCCCCCACAGGCCAGTTGTTTGACTGGAAAGACGATTCCACTTATATCAAAAATCCGCCTTATTTCGATGGCATCACTATGCAACCGGACACGGTTAGCGACATTCAAAATGCACGTGTGCTTGCCATGTTAGGCGATTCAGTTACCACCGACCATATATCCCCCGCCGGTGCGATTAAAGCCGACAGCCCAGCCGGTATTTATTTAAAAGCCAAAGGCGTTGCCGATAAAGACTTTAACTCACTCGGTTCGCGCCGTGGAAATCACGAAGTAATGATGCGTGGCACCTTTGCCAATATCCGGCTGCGAAACCTGTTAGCACCGGGCACCGAAGGCGGTATTACCCAGCACCAGCCCAATGGTGAGCAAATGAGTATTTTTGATGCCGCAATGCAATACAAAGAAGAAGGCACACCGCTTATTATATTAGCTGGCAAAGAGTACGGCTCAGGCTCCTCACGCGACTGGGCAGCAAAAGGCCCGCGTTTGCTCGGCATACAAGCCGTAATAGCCGAAAGCTACGAGCGTATTCACCGTACTAATCTGGTTTGTATGGGCATTTTGCCATTACAGTACAATGACGGTGATACAGCAGCCAGCTTAAATCTGACTGGCAAAGAAAGCATTTCAATCAATGACTTAGGCGGTGGTTCTAATAAAACAGTCGAAGTCGTTGCAACGGCAGAAAATGGTGGTACGATTATATTTAAAGCCAAAGTCAGAATTGACACGCCACAGGAAATTGAATATTACCGTCATGGCGGTATCTTGCACTATGTATTGCGGCAGTTAGCCTCGTAATACAGACGAATAGGCGATGCCGTTTGGGGAACCAACGGCACCGCTTCCTTTTTTGTACTGGTTCACAGTTACAAAAGCCCATCGAATTTATCTCAAAAATATCTAAAGTCTCCAGCGGCAAAGCCGATAAATTTCGTATGCTAGATTGCTTATGAAATATCTCAGGCGCAATCGTATTTAGTCACCCTGCATTAGAGGAAAATTATTGTGAGTAATAAAGTCGATCACAGCACTGTTGGCACACATTTTGGTAAACCTATTTACAAAAATATCGAGTCTGACGGTAATGTCTTTCAATATGATCGTGTCGCCGAATGTGATAATGATGGTTGCCCGCTGGACCAGCTTAGCAAAGATGAAGTTATGCTAAAGATCGGGTTGATTTACAAACGCGCTGGATAAATGAATAACGTTGTTTGCATTCAGTCGCAAACAGACCTAAACCAAATTGAGTGTTTGTTATTGTTATAATTCGGATTAACTTAATCTGAAGATTCTGTACCTGCATGTTCTGTTCTTCACTGAAAATGCCTGCAAACAATTTCCACACTGTACCTGCTCCATATTTAGTGTAAAATACGCCCACTGTCATATCTAAAAGTGGAGTTTTTTCATGGACTTAAGTCCTTTAACCGCCGTTTCCCCTGTCGATGGGCGCTACGCCTCTAAAACCCAGGCTCTGCGACCCTACTTTAGCGAGTATGGTCTTATTTATCACCGCGTTTTAGTGGAAGTTCGCTGGCTGCAATTTTTAGCCAATAAAACAGATATAAAAGAAGTGACGCCTTTTTCAGAACCAGCCAATGCCTTTTTAGATGCGATTATTAGCAACTTTAATACCGACGATGCACAGCGCGTTAAAGACATTGAAAGCACCACCAATCACGACGTTAAAGCAGTAGAATATTTCTTAAAAGAAAAAATAAAAAGCCAGCCAGAAATTGAAGCAGTGAGTGAATTTATTCATTTCGCCTGCACATCTGAAGACATTAACAACCTTTCCCATGCGCTGATGCTATCAACGGCACGTGATAAAGTTTTACTCCCTGAAATGGATGCTATTATTAATCGCCTGCGCGATTTTGCACATGACTATGCAGAAATACCGATGTTGTCACACACGCATGGTCAGCCTGCATCGCCAACAACCATTGGCAAAGAGTTTGCTAATATTGTTGCCCGTCTTGTTCGCCAACGAAAACAAGTGGCCAATGTCGTTATGCTTGGGAAAATTAACGGCGCCGTCGGCAACTACAATGCCCATGTTTCCGCCTACCCTGAGCTCGACTGGCCTGCACTAGCAGAACAGTTTATTACCGAAAATTTAGGTTTAAGCTTTAACCCTTACACCATTCAAATTGAACCACATGATTATATTGCAGAATATTTTGATGCGCTTTCACGCTATAACAGCATTATTTTAGACATGGATCGCGATATATGGACTTATATTTCAATGGGGTTCTTTAAACAAAAAGTTATTAAAGGCGAAGTGGGGTCATCCACCATGCCACACAAAGTAAACCCCATCGACTTTGAAAACTCCGAAGGCAACATCGGTATCGCAAATGCATTATTTAATCATCTGTCTGGAAAATTAACTGTTTCTCGTATGCAACGCGATTTAACTGATTCAACCGTATTACGTAATTTAGGCGTAGGGCTGGCACATTGCTTAATCGCCTATTCATCTACAATGCGCGGTTTAAATAAACTGGAAGTCAATGAAACCAAACTCACTGAAGTACTAGACAATAACTGGGAAGTACTTGCAGAACCTATCCAAACGGTGATGCGTCGTTATGGCATCGAAAACCCCTACGAGAAATTAAAAGACTTAACCCGCGGCAGTAAAATATCATCCGAAACACTGACTGCTTTTATTGCAGATTTAGATATGCCTGATGATGCAAAAAAAGCGCTTAGCCAGTTAACACCTGCAAATTATATTGGCCTGGCTGTACAACTAGCAAAAGATATATAATACTTACGTCAATGAATAGCGAAGCAAATACGGAAATTATTTTAAGCTCCGCATCAGAGCATCACCAGCATACGCTTGAGTTAATACAGTCGGCCACTCGCAATATTTTTATTCACTGCCATGATTTAACGTCACGCATATACAACTACCCTGATATTGCCTCCGCCCTTGCACAATTTGTGATAACAAACAGTGCCCAGCGTTACGTTAGAATAACGGTAAGTGATACCAATGCAATTATCAGTTGCGACCATAAAATACTCGATACTTGCCGACGCTTATCCAGCAATATTACAATGCATAAAATTTCAAAGGAACATGAAAAGCACACCGAATCTTTTATACTGATTGATGATAATGTCTTTATACTACGACGCGACTACAGCACTCTGGATGGCAGCCTTATTAATAACCCCAAACAGGCAAAAGAACTGCTAAACTTATTCAATGAAATCTGGTCTCATAGCCAGAGCGATACCAATTTAAATCGTCTCTATATCTAAAAGCTAAACTATTATGCCGATACGTTACTTTAAACAAGCCATTGCCATCGTTTTATTTTTTACTGGTCTGACAAGTTTGTCGAGTGCCTATGAACTGGAAATCATAAACCTTAACCACCGCCCTGCCAGTGACATTATCCCCATTATAAAACCATTACTTGCTAAAGACGGTACACTCAGCGGTGAACAATACGTGCTGTTTATCAATACATCCGCTAAAAACCTGCAACAATTAAGACCGGTTATAGCCATGCTGGATGCAGATTTGCGGCAGCTACGTATTAGCATCATGCAGGAATCAGAAGCCACCATGAAGCAATATGGTTTTAAAATAAGTGGCGTCGTACCGAAAAAAACAACGGCCAAAGTCTATTCAACCCGGCGTGCGGAAAATAATCTACGGCAACAACAAATACAGGTTACTGAAGGTCAATGGGCCAGCATTCAAACCGGTATTTCAGTGCCATCCATATCCCGCTCAAAAAATGCAAATGGTACCATTACCGAGTCCATCCAATATCAAACCATTGTTACCCGTTTAAAAATTCAACCACAAATTATTGGTAATAAAGTTAGCCTGAAAATTGAATCATCCATTGGAGATAAAAAAGCACTAAAAACACAGCGTTTAAAAACAACAGTACGCGGCAAACTAAATGAATGGATAGCCCTTGGCGGCATTCGTAGTGCCGTTGACAATAGCAGCAGCGGCTTTGTTTTTTCGACCCAGCACAATTCAAACACGATGAAGCAGATCTTTATAAAAATAAATATAACGAAATATCAGGACTAAACTTAACGTGACTAAGCGACAGGCCATTCATTACACAATAAAGCCGACCCACCCCGAAGCACACTTATTTACCATTACTTGCCATATCGACAAACCTGACCCACAAGGTCAGCAATTCCAGTTGCCTAACTGGATCCCCGGCAGTTATATGATCCGCGACTTCGCCCGAAACATTATCAGTTTTAAAGCGATGGATGCCAAAGGTAACTCACTCGAGCATAAAAAATTAAATAAATCCTGCTGGCAGGTTCAGGCGACTGATTCAAGCATAACAATTCAATATGAAGTTTATGCATGGGACTTATCGGTACGCAGTGCACACCTTGATACAACACACGGCTTCTTCAATGGCACCAGTGTGTTTCTTGCCGTTAATGGGCAGCAAGATTTGCCTTGCAGTGTTGACATTCAAAAACCAGAGGGTGAAATATTTGAGGCATGGCGCGTTGCCACCAGCCTTGAACCGCTGGAATCCACTCAATATTCATTTGGCTTCTATCAAGCTAAAAATTATGATGACTTAATTGACCACCCGGTTGAAATGGGTACCTTTGATATTGGCACATTCCATGTTAACGATATTCAGCATGACATTGTGTTAACCGGTAAACACCGTGCAGACATTCCCAAACTTTGCGAAGACTTAAAAACAATATGCCAAACCCACACCAATTTTTTTGGCGAACTACCCGACATTAAACATTACCTTTTTCTAACCATGGTAGTGGGCGAAGGTTACGGTGGTTTAGAACATCGTTCATCAACCAGCTTGTTATGCAGTCGAAACGATCTACCCCTTGCAGGGCAAGAGCAAACATCAGAATACAGAAACTTCCTCGGTCTTTGCAGTCATGAATACTTCCACACATGGAATGTTAAACGCATAAAACCGGAAGCATACCTGCCCTACGACTTAAGCCAGGAAGTTTACACTGAACAACTCTGGGCATTTGAAGGTATAACATCCTATTACGATGAACTTTCTCTGGTTCGCAATAAAATAATCACTGAAGAACATTACCTGGAAATGCTTGGCAAAACGATTACACGCGTGATGCGAGGTAATGGCCGCACCAAACAAAGCGTAGCCGAGTCCAGCTTTGATACCTGGACACGTTTTTACAAACAGGATGAAAGCGCGCCTAATAATATTGTCAGTTATTACGCCAAAGGCTCACTGATAGCACTTGGGTTGGACTTTACTATTCGCAAAGCAACAAACAATAAGAAGTCACTTGATGATGTTATGCAAACCCTCTGGACTCGGTACGGTAAAAAGGGCATTGGCGTACCAGAGAAAGCAATTGAAACCATTGCTTCAGATATTGCAGGTGAAGACTTAAATAATTTCTTCAATAAATTTCTATATAACACCGAAGATTTACCACTGACCGACTATTTTAATTCTGTCGGCATTACGTTTCGCAGTTATGCTAGCGATTCTGTGGATAATGCTGGGGGCATAAAGAACAAAACTGAAAAAAATGAAATTAACCCCACAGCCATTGGTGCTCGCGTGGTTAAGAACCCGCTAGGTGCAAAACTTTCCCATGTGTTTGATGCTGGCAGTGCACAAAAAGCAGGCTTATCCGCAGGTGATATTGTAATAGCCGTCGACAACATACAAGTTACAAAATCTAACTTTGAAAAATTATTGCAATCTTACCCGGCCAACAGTGACATTCCGGTTTATGCTTTTAGACGTGATGAACTAATGTTGTTTTCTTTACAAATGACACCGGCAAAAGAAGATACCTTTTATCTGGAAATAGCCGATAACCAGAGCGAGCTAACAGCCAACAATAGAAAACAATGGTTAAAAGAAACTAAAGACTCATAGTCTTTTAACTACGATAATATATCTTCACATGTTGATATTGAATGGCAAGATGGTTAGATGCAGACTGTGAAGGAACATCAGGCCATCGAATCTCACCAAAGGAAGTTAAGGGTAGTTTCATTAATAAACCTTTATTATTCTAATTAGATAGCCCAATAAAATATAAACATATTCAATCATTCAACAAGGTGTGCAACTTGCCTTTCTTGTCTAATTTCGTAAGCTCATCAAAACCACCAATATGCTCATCACCAATAAAAATTTGGGGAACAGTATTACGTCTGGAACGCTGCAGCATTTCTTTTATTTTACGCTTGTTAGCTTCTATGTAAATTTTTTCAACTTTCGCACCTTTTTTTATTAGTAAGTTTTCAGCTTTATGGCAATACTGGCAAGTTCTGGTGCAATACATAATAACTTTATTCATTATAAACCTGTTTTAACTCTCAATATAACTGACACTGGTAATGTCCAGTCCATCAACATGATCATTCAACCAGCGATGGATAAGATTCTTTGTCATTCTCTGTGCTGTAACAGCGTCAACATAATGTTTAATGGAAGTAGTGATGATACTAACATGCGCATGATCTGGTGTGTAATGTGCCACAAGATCATGACGTGCATTTTTCTTATGCGGGCGAACCGTTGGCATTTTAAATGCGTGAAGCTGAATATTTTCAAACTGAACTGTCGAGAATGCAGGACGCAACCGGCGTATTATTTCTTCGCGAACAAGGTTGCTCACCAGCCAGGCTATGTTCTCAATCGCATTGATTAAATCTTTATCCATTGCATTTTGTTGTTTTAAAAATTCAATCGCCGGATAATAACCTAAATGCTGTTGTTCTTCATAAATGATAGCATGTTCTGCAATTTCATCTCCAACCACATAAGGTGATGCGGGTAAGTGCTTTTCTAAATCCTGCTGCGATATTTTTAAATCCAGCGTTGCGGCAATACGGCAAAATTTCACAAAAATATCCTGTTAATTAATAAGCTTTGCAATATAATCGGCTAACGGATCAAAAACCGGCGCCAGTTTTTTACGCATCACCGTACCCATTGCATTGCTGCGCGCAAAAATGGGGTTCACTAAATGAATATCCAGCTGCGTCAAAACAAGCATTGATTCTAACAAATCGGTTGCATCCGGTAATACAGTAATAACCTCATTTATAGCTTTAGTATAGCCGCATTTTTCAACGGCAATATATTCTTTGGCTTTTTCAGGTAAAGTTTCAAATACGTTACTCGGAACAAAATCCACCGGTTTTATCGCTGCAAAATAATCGGCTATAGCAATCAGTAATTCAATCGCCACATCCTGGTTACCCGGTTTATTTAAAACGGTCAGCCCCGTTGTAAAGAAGGCTTGCCCCTGTGGGCTCAAACAGCGTAATAACTGCTTAGCAAAGGGATTGTGATCCATGTCGGCTAATAGCTCACTATAACCGGCATAAGCGGAGTGTGCCATCGCCTGCAAGGGCAAATCATCTGGCAAGGCTCGCATAAATCCGGCTAAAAAGGCGTTTTTACGCTGGCCTCTTTTCCATAAGCTCGCTTTTGTTTCTTCTGAAATCAGGTTCGGCTTTAATACCAGACGAACAGAGTCAAGCATTGCTTTGGGTTCTTCTTCAAAAGGTAAAAACTCCACCAGAAATTCAGCCAGTATTCCCCCCATTGCACCATTAACCACTAAATCACGTTCCAGCATACAACGCGCATTGGCCGATGATTGCATGACCCACCAGGCACGCCGTGCCAATTCATCCGTTAAACTTTCGGCATGCACAACGGCAATGACCGCCTCGGCTTCGCCCAGTTGTAACAGGCGCTCTAAGCTATCGTGTTTAGCCTGCCCCATGCGTGTCCAGCGTCGCAAATATATTGGATAACCGCCTGGTGAACCTAACACTTTTGTTGAAATAAATTCTTTGACCAGTTTAATATATTGCTCATCACGACAATTCGGGTTTAGTACTACTTTAGCTTCTCCGCGATCAGATAAACCATAAACTATCATTTTTGATTCATCAACACGTATTGCCTGTAGTTGCTGGGTTAACAATACATTCATTCTTAAACTGTCTTCTGCGGATAATTCCATCTTGCTTTAAAACTGCCTTTTAAAATCTAATTAAGCTGTATACGATTCCCAAACGGTACTTTCTTTTTACCTTTAACTAACCATATCACCGGAAAGTTAGGTTCATAATCAGGAAAGTCCCCTTCTGCATCGGTAAAATACACCAGCAAGTCCGGCAACATATCCTGTTGTTCTGCCCATTCAAATACCGGTTTAAAGCTGGTACCTCCGCCACCGGTTATTTTTTCTGGTACTTTAAATTCATCCCATGCTTCATAGTGCCAGGGGCCATCTGAATTTAAGCTGGAGTCGCAGGTGTGCAAGGTAATTTGTGCACGCATTAAACTTTTAATCGCGTCTATTTCAGAGACAAACTCGCTGATTTCCGAATCAGAAACTGAGCCACTGGTATCCAATGCCACCAGAATATTTATTTGCGCACTGCGTAAGCTGGGGAAGATAGCCGGATCACCACGCCGTGCGTTTGCGCGGGCATAACTGTAATCATCACGTGCAATAGAGGTCATATATTGTGCGAGCAAATTTCGCCACGGTAACTCGGGTTGCAACAGAAAATCGATCATCCTTGCCATATCATCACCGAGCTTACCGGCTTGCATGGCTGATTGCGCTGCACCGGCCATACGTTGTTTCCATTGTACGTTTAAATTTTCACGTTCATCATGGTTAAGCGGTTTAGGCTGGGCTGCGCCACGATCACTTTCCTGTTTTGTTTCTAGATTATCCTGATGTTGATTAGCTTGTTCATTTTGTAGTGGCGGTGCTTTTTCTGAATCTTTCGCCCCACTATCGCTATCCCCCTGATTTTTCTTTTTCTGCGATTCCGATTGTTGTGAACTTTGTTGATCACCTTCGCCTTTATCGTCCTGCTTGTTATTAAAGGGGTCTTTAGGCGGTTGCTCACCTTTTTTTGAGTTATCAGGATCTGATTTCGGTTTTTCTTTAGGGGTTTCCTTTATAGGATCATCATCATTGCCTTGTGGATCATCACCAGATTCATCCGAATCGTCATAAACATGTTGGTCTTGTGTTTCTTTATTATCGTTATCCGCTAATAACGGATAAATTTCTTCTGCCGTCATGCCTTCATAGGCTTTAAGGTACAACGATTCAGGCGGTGGTGTTAAGCCGTCTTTCATTAACATCGGGTTAATAGCAAAGTCGCAAGCTAAATCCCAACGATGTTTAATGCGGTGTGCGCGGCGCGCAAAATGAGATAAAGCACAGTGCAATGCTTCATGCGCTAAAATAAATTGTGTTTGCTCAAGGCTTAATGAATTAATGTATTTTTCGTTATAGTAAAAACTTTTGGCGTCAGTGGCAGTCCGTTTACACCATTCCGGATCGGCTTTAATCATTGGCAAGCGTAGAACAAGCGCACCTAAAAAAGGCTTATCGATAATTAACTTTGTACGCGCGGCACTGAGTTTCAGTTCAATATCCGTTGGTGTTTCGTTATCCATCGGTACTCTAACGCTATTGATAAAGCATTATATCGGCCACTTTATTCGACCACTGTGCAAATTGCGGAACAGAAAATATATCCTGCCCGATTGCTCGGTGCATATCTGACACCAGCATCACGCCCATTTCTTTTTGTGAAAATACACTGGCGTAGTCTAAAATATTACCAAAGGTGGTTTCGGCACTGTCACTGCCCTTAGCACGTATTGCTCGCCCGACTAATGATGAAGCAACTGCGTATTGCAAATCAATTTCTGTTGGGGCGGCCACTTCTTCACCCCTAATGATCGCGTCAATGTCGGGTAACTGGTCCAGATTCGATATAAAAGCATTAAGCTCAATGCCCGCTGCCGGCCCTACGCAAGCCTGAAAACTGCCTAAACGTAAATCTGGATTGTGCTCAAACTTTTGCAAAGCACGATGCGCAAACTCCCATGAGCGTGGTGACGGAAAAGCAACTGGGTTGTGTGCCGGGTCAAAATCAAATAATAATTCAGGACGAAAACGTACAAAAGCTATCACACGGTCATCAATATTATTTTGATAAGCCCATGCAACCCAATCATCTAAATGAATTTCAAAATCAAAATGCGAAAAACGATTGGCTAATGGCGCAGGCATTGTGTAAGTAACACCACGATCGCCTTGTCGGTTACCCGCCGCAAAAATCGCCCAGCCTTCGGGTACTTCATACTGGCCAAGTTTACGATCTAAAATAAGTTGATAGGCAGCTGCCGAAACACTCGGCGGCGCAGAAGTAATTTCATCTAAAAATAATATTCCAGATGTTCCGTGGCGTTCTTTGTCTGGCAACATCGCAGGTACAGCCCACTCAACCGATTCACCATTGCGAAAAGGAATACCGCGTAAGTCACTGGGTTCCATTTGCGATAAGCGAATATCAATTAAAGGTATGTCATGCTTTGCCGCCACTTGTGCAATAATTTGTGACTTCCCCACGCCCGGCGCACCCCAAATCATCACGGGTGTATGATGCCCATGCTCGGTACTTAAGAACTCTGTATCAAGTACACTTGTTAAATGGGCTGGACGCATTTTACTTTCTCCGGTATTTTTTAAATATTAATTATTTCTATGTAATAGCTTTTCATGAATAACGAGAAGTTAGAGGACAAGGCGTAAGCTAACGAAAAAGCGGAGTTTACACGTAGTAAATGAGCATTTTGAGTTAGCTTTCAACGCCGTAATCTAACTTCTCGTTATTCGTGAGAAGCTATTCAAGTTCCATGTCAGTAAAACCAGCCAGGTCATACCATTTTTTAGCTTCGACTAAATCTTTCTCAACGCCGTTACCTTCATGGTACATCATTGCCAGGGTTGTTTGTGAACCTACCAACCCCTGCTCGGCTGCTTTTTTAAACCAGACAATCGCTTCGGCGATATCTTTATCAACACATTCACCTTCCATGTACATAAAACCCAGGCCATGCTCGGCAATAGCAAAACCACTTTCTGCTGCGGCTTTCATCCACTTAAGTGCAGCGGCATCATTTTGTGCGCAACCTAAACCATTCTGATACATAATTGCCATACGATGCTGTGCTTCAGCATTACCATTTTCAGCAAAGGGGCTCAACATACCCATCGCCGTTGCAAAGTGTTTACCTTCAAAAGCCGACATGGCACTGGCATAATCTACTAATTGTTCATCGGTCATTTCCATCGTTTTATCTCTCAATCTATATATAATGTTATCTTTTCAGAATTTAAACAGGCACTTATTCTAAGCGCACTAAAGGGGTAGTATATCCTGAAATACTTATCTAACGCATCTATTCAAAGTATTTTACTCAAGTATTAATATTAGATGCTAATTATATCCCTCTATAGGGATATTCAGACTTTCACTGTCACTCGGTATACTTTTAAACCAGAATAAATACCCATATATTATAGGTTATTAGTTTTTATGAACAATGAATCTGCAGCAGCAATGAAGGCCTGTATTGGCAAAGTGGCCACAGGCCCGGAATACAGTAAAGACCTTAGTTTTGAGGAAGCCTATACTGCGATGCAATATATCCTCGATAAAGACGCTGATCCGGTGCAAGCCGCGGTGTTCCTTATTGCCTTGCGTATGAAACGTGAGACAATGGATGAAAATAAGGGGATTTTAAAGGCAATTATTGATGGCGCGAATATCGTCACAGCTGACGTTAACGAGCTGGTTGATGTTGCTGACCCTTACAATGGCCATAACCGCAGCTTACCTGTTTGCGCATTCATACCACCTGTTTTAGCCGCTTGTGGTCTACCGGCTGTGTCACATGGGCTGGAAACCATTAACCCTAAATATGGGATTACTACACATAAAGTACTGGCTGCTGCGGGGCTTAAGGTTAATTTATCGTCCACAGAAGCCGCCGCACAGATTGAAAACCCCGACATCGGCTGGGCTTATATCGACCAGCAAGCCTACGCGCC
>QIKU01000281.1 GCA_003232015.1 Gammaproteobacteria bacterium | reverse complement strand
CAAGTTTATCGAATGCTTAATTTTGCCTATGAGACACCTGAGCTTTTTCAGTTTACAGAACAATTACCCATAGAGCCTGATGCCCCCATTTTGATGTTAGTGCAGGGTATTATTTCAGCTATTGATGATAAGGGATTAACGGCAACAAAAGCCAGGGGCGGACTACCTCAAAAACTCTGTAGAGAAATATGGGATGATTACAGCAAATTATATGCTGATGATACTTTCGCTTCCTTTCACAAGGTGAACAAAGAAGATGATTTTTTTGAATTGCATGTAACGCGCGTTATTCTTGAGTTGGCAGGATTTCTTCGCAAAACCAGGGGGCGCTTCTATGTGACTAAAAAATATCAAAAAATTGCAAGCAAATCAGGGTTAAAAGGACTTTACCCCATTATTTTTAAAACCTATTGTCGTGAGTTTAATTGGAGCTATTGGGATCACTACAATGATGTTCCCTTTATACAGCAATCGTTTTTGTTTACCCTGTATTTGTTGAAACAGCATGGTGAGAAAATGACGTTTACTTCTGTCTATGAAGATGATTTTTTACGCGCTTTCCCTATGGTGGTTGATGAAATGGAAGGCTCATCATACTCCACACCAGAAGAAGATTTGCGCCGTTGTTATTACTCAAGGGCATGTAAGCACTTTTTAGTATTCTTGGGACTGGCAGAGCTAGAAGTTATTAAGAGCGATAAACACTATGACTATCAATACAAGATCAAAAAAACACCACTTTTTGATGCCGTGGTACATTTTAATTTTTTAGATCCAAAAACCGGTAAGGTAATTCATTCTGCGCTTTAAATCGTTATGTTGAGTATATAGCCTGTTTGGCTTTATTTGTTTTTATAATATCCCCCAAAACTCTAAAGCTGGCTTTGATTTGTCCGATATATAAGCTTGTTAATAGCAAAAGGTGACGGACATGGAAAATAGATATATTCAGCGAGTGTTTGTCAGTCTGATACTGGTTTTTTATTGCGGGTTTTCGGTTGTATTTGCGGCATCTACAGCTAACAGGCGGGTTATTAAAGCCCTCTATATTCCTCTGGCCGACCATTATGCCGCATTAGTCGCGTATGAGCGTTATCGGCATAAAATGAAGCATGCTGACTTTCAAATTCAGCAGATGAAAAACTGGGATTTACTGCGTGCCTATTTCCAGTCTGGCGAAGTGGATATGGCTTATGTGATGAGCCCGCTGGCAATGGATATGTATAACCAGAAACCACATTTTCGCTGGATTGGGTTGATGCACCGCGATGGTAATGCATTGGCAATTAATGACTTACTCAATAAAAAGGTACAGCTACCGAAACAGCGGAAGGATCGTAAGCCGGATGAAAAAGTGGCCGCTGCATTGAAGGCCATTTATTCAAAAACTGGTCGCCCCACTGAAATTGGTATGCCACATTTATTGGCAACGCATACGGTTGTGTTATACCGCTATCTTAAAAAGTATGGTGCGCGTCTGAGCTTAACCCATAATCAACAAGCCGAGGTGCTGGCCATTGCTGTACCGCCGCCTGAGTCGCCAACATTTATCAAGAGTAAAAGTAATCGTGCAACTGCTGCTGCTTTTGAGCAGTCTTTGCCCTGGGCGGATGTAGTGGAAACCGGTGGCTTTGGCCATGTGGCCTGGTATTCAAAGGATGTAATGCCATGGCCACATGGCCATGTTGAGTGCATTGCTCTGGCCACGGATAAGGCCATTGCTAATAAATATCATGCACTCAAAGAAGTAATGTTTTATATCCGCAAGGCCGGTGCCGATATTGAACGTGCCAGGAAAGTCGGTGGCAAGTTACTTGAAGCCATTGTGACTATTGTGCGAAAACATATCCCGGCACATACTCGTGAGGCCATTATTGCCAGCCTCAATCCTGACTTAAAGGTGATTAATTATGAATACCTGAATATTGATAAAGGCGGCTTAAAGCAAATTATGGATTTAGCAGTCGAAGGCGGTATTTTGAAAAGATCGGTGGACATTGACGCCTTTGCCGATATGCGTTTTGACAGCAAAGCGATTCCGTGATGAATAAGGCTGTCGTTATCATATATTTAAACAGAGCCTTTGTGCCTTGTTGGTTGTATAGGTAGCCTGTACGTGAACGAGGCTGTAAAGCAAATTAATAATGGCAAGGAGGAGAAAAAATTTACCTCTCTTGGGCGTAGTTTGTTGTTATGGTTTTTGTTGTTGGCGCTATTGCCTCTGTCTGTTACCTCGGTGATTGGTTATCGTCAGATGGAAAAGAGCCTGACAGAAACGGTGATGCATGAACTGGAGCGAGAAGCTCAACAGAAAGCTATCTTTATTAAAACCTGGTTCAGCTATCGTTTTATGGATTTAAATGGTCAGGCTGAAAACAGCCGCAATGTTGAATTTCTGACAGCCTTGCGGCAGGGGTTGCAAACAAGCAGTCAGCCCCCGGCTGACTTTGTAAAGACGTATGCCTGGGCTTTGCTGGTGGATGAACGGCAAAAGGATCTCATTACCCTGACCCACCGTTATGATTATATGGATGACCTGTTTTTGATCGACACCCAGGGTAATATTTTGTACTCGGTTCTTGGTGACGATAATCTGGGTAGTAATCTTTTTATGGGGCTTTATGCTGGCACCGGATTTGCCCAAATAGTTAAAGCCAGTTTGAAAACCGGTGAGGCTCAATTTTCTGATTTTCGCCGCCACGGTGTTGATACGGATCTATTAATCGGTTTTATTGCCGCACCTGTACTGGATAACACCGGAAACATTATTGGTGCGTTTGCCATACAGTTGCGTCTGAAGAGACTCATTAAATTAGTGCAGGTACAGGACAGTGGCAGTTCCCTGACGCATTATCTGGTAGGGGCGGATGGTTTGGCACGTACCCCGGTGAGCCATGACGAAACAGCGAACAGCATATTACAACGCATTGATACCCAACAGTTTCAGCTCTGGCAACGCCACGAGAAGGTTGAGCATCGGGATAATGTGCAAAAATCTGCTTTTGAATATCCCGGCCCCAAAGGTAAACAGGTGATTGGTTTACACCAGGTCATCAGGTTGTCGGGGGTGAACTGGGTGCTTATTAGCGAAATAGATCGGGATGAGGCACTGGCAGGTGCTTATAAACAGGGAAATGTTGTACTTATAATGCTTTTGTTAACCAGTGTGCTGGTGGTGCTACTGGCCATTTATCTGGCTCGGCGTATTACCCGGCCACTCATTCGCCTGGCAGATGCGAGCATGGAAGTGGCTGCAGGTAAATTGAACCAGCAGGTCGATATTAGTACTGATAATGAAATTGGCAAGCTGGCCGAGGCCTTTAACCATATGGTGCAAGTGCGACAGGCGCATGAATATGAATTACTGCAACGGGCGCAACAGACCCAAGATGCACTGGATAAATTAGCTGAGCAAAAATTTGCACTGGATCAACATTCCATTGTTGCCATTACCAATGTGCAGGGTGATATTACCTATGCCAATGAGAAATTTTGTGAAATCAGCGGCTATAGCAAAGATGAACTGTTGGGAAAAAATCACCGGCTCCTCAATTCCAGTTACCATGATGTGGCTTTTTTTCAGGATATGTACCGCACCATCGCCAGTGGCAACGTCTGGCACGGTGAAGTGTGTAATAAGGCCAAGGCCGGATATTTATACTGGCTGGCAACCACCATTGTGCCGTTTATGGATAAAGACGGTAAACCACAAAGTTATATTGCACTTCGAACCGATATTACCCTGACTAAAAGAGCCGAGGCCGCCATGTTGCAGGCAAAAGAAGCGGCTGAAGAGGCGACTCGTCTAAAGTCGGACTTTCTTGCCAATATGAGCCACGAAATTCGCACTCCGATGAACGGTATTATTGGAGCAACAGGCTTATTGCTCGACACTGAGCTTAATAGCAAACAACAGAACTACGCCAATACAACCCTGTCTTCTGCGGAAGCGCTGCTAAATTTAATTAATGATATTTTAGACTTTTCAAAAATTGAAGCCGGTAAGATGGAGCTTGAAATAATTGATTTTGATTTACAATTACTGGCCGAAGAAGTTGCAGATATGCTGGCACTGAAGTGTCGTGAAAAAAATATCGAAATGTTACTGCGCTATGTGCCGGATACGGCGCGGCATTTTAAAGGCGACCCAGGGCGGATCCGGCAAGTGATGCTTAACTTGCTGAGTAATGCGGTAAAATTTACCAACGCGGGTTCGGTATTGTTAACCGTTGAGTTAGATGAACCGGCGCACGCGGAGGGTAGACAACATCAGGATAGCATGTTGCGTATTTCAGTACAGGATACCGGCATCGGTATTACTGTAGATAAACTCGATGCTGTTTTTCAACAATTTGAACAAGCCGACAGTTCAACTACCCGACATTATGGCGGCACGGGCTTGGGCTTAGCGATATGTAAACAGCTTGCTGAACTAATGGGTGGCGAGATTGGGCTTGATAGTGAAGTAGGGCAAGGCTCGACTTTCTGGTTTACCGTAAAACTGAGTCACAGTGACAAACAGCGCACTGCCATCAAACTTGATGATTTTAAACAACTGGCTAGTTTACGTTGTTTATTGGTGGACGATAATGAAGTTGCACGGATGATTTACCTGGAGCAGTTAGCCGCCTATGAGATAGAAGTTAAAACACTTGATTCACCCGTGACGGTAGTGGAGGTGTTACAGGCAGCCGTAAAAGCAGGTATTCCGTTTGATTTTGTGATTACCGATTTTCAAATGCCCGACATGGATGGCGCGGCACTCGCTCAACAAATTAAAGCACAACCGGATTTGTCTGCGTTACAGTTAGTGTTAATGACCAGTTCACCGAACAAAGGTGATAGCCATAAAATGCATCAGCTTGGCTTTAACGGTTATTTAATCAAACCTACCTATTCTCAGGAATTGCCAAAGTTGCTCTCTGCTCTGTGGCATGCGAAACAAAATGCACAGGACATTGGTTTGGTCACACGTCACACCTTGCAAGAAGCGAGTGTAAAACCGGTCGAGAAATTTACGCTTGAGAATACGGAAATTTTACTGGTAGAAGATAATGCAGTGAACCAGATGGTCGCAACCGCGATTTTACAAAGCTATGGCGCAACCATTACCTCCGCCGTTAATGGTGTAGAAGCGGTGCAATATTTTAAGACAAATAACTACGATCTTATTTTTATGGATTGTCAGATGCCGGAAATGGATGGTTTTGAAGCCAGTCAAAAAATACGCCAGTATGAAAAAATCCAGTATGAAAAAATCCAGCATAATAAAAACCCCACCCCGATAGTGGCCTTTACTGCCAATGCAATGGAAGGTGATCGGGAAAAATGCCTTGCAGCCGGTATGGACGACTATATTACCAAACCGGTAAAACGAGCCGATATAGAACGGGTTTTATTAAGCTATCTTGCAATGAAAGTGGCAGCTGCTTCAGAAAATAGTAATAAAGATGAAAATCGGGATGATGACAGTAATCTGAATACGTTTTCAGCCTAGGGTAACACCCTCCTGAACGGAATTTTACGACTATACTTTCTAAAAGAAAAATAAAATTAAGGAGAGTATAGAAATGAAGCTGACCCTGTTTAATGCCCAGCCGTATGACATCGAGTCGTTTAATCTGGCCAATGTAGCAGGTCATGATCTTGTTTTTGTTAAACAGCCGCTAAGTATAGAAACGGTGCAGCTTGCTAACGGTGCCACCGCCATCTGTGTTTTTGTTAATGACGTTGTGGACAGCCCATTGCTGGAACAACTGTTTAAACACGGTGTTCGGCTTATTTGTTTACGCTGTGCGGGTTACAACAACGTTGATATTACCGCGGCGAGTGCCCTTGGCATACACGTCGTGAATGTTCCCGCTTATTCCCCTTATGCCGTAGCGGAACATACACTGGGGTTAATGCTTGCGCTGAATCGTCACATTCCTGAAGCGGATAACCGCGTGCATAGCGGTAACTTTTCTCTTAACGGTTTAAAAGGGTTTGACATGCACGGCAAAACAGCCGGGATAATTGGCACCGGGCGTATCGGTGCGCTAGTGGCTTGTTCACTACAGGCGCTTGGGATGCGGGTACTGGCCGTTGACCCGGTACAAAACAGCGAGTGTTGCAACCAGTCGGTTGAATACGTGGAGATGGACACACTGTTATCACAGTCGGACGTTATCAGCCTGCATTGCCCGTATACGGCCGAAAATTGTCACCTTATTAATGCCGAGTCGATATCAAAAATGAAGCGCGGAGTGATGTTAATTAACACTAGCCGAGGCGGATTGCTGGACACGCAGGCTGCGATAAGCGGGCTTCGCTCAGGGCAAATCGGCTATCTTGGGCTGGACGTGTATGAGTGGGAGCAAAATATTTTCTTTCAGGATTTATCGAATAAAGAGATAGACGATGCCGACTTAAAAACACTGTTAAGCTTTCCCAATGTATTAATTACCCCGCATCAGGCCTTTTTTACTGCGGAGGCGTTAAAGAATATTGCTGATGCAACACTCCTGAGCCTAAGCGATTTTGAAAAAAACAAACCGCTTGGTAATGAAATAAGCCAGTAACGATAACGGCCATAGGCGTAAACACGCTTAATCGGGGTAAAAATAAAGACGGCTTCATTTTTGCATACTATACTCTAGGGGCTGTTGATCTTTCATCTATTGTCTGATTTTGGCTAATTTTCGCCCTGCCTGCGTTATTTTTTACTATCAATGGAGTGCATTGATACGCAAAAAATGCCTTGTCAGGACAAAAATTATCTCAAAATCAGCCTAACACCTGAAAGGTCAGCAGCCCCTAGTAAAATTAAGGATTCAGGAGGAAGGACATTGCGAAATTATGATGAAAAACGTGATTTTGTGCGCGTGGCATTGGACAGCGCAATTAGCTTTGGCATGCCAGACGACATGGATGATGATGTGGCCATTGAAACATTATTAGATCAGCATGCGATATTAAAAAATTTAAGCGGCCGTGGCTTGATGTTTATTGCCGAAAATGAGGTTGAAAAAGAGTCGTTGCTGGATATTAAGGTTGTCCCGTCTAATGATTTAACCAGGCCTTTGCATGCAAGAGTAAGGGTGGTTCGGGTGATGAAGCAACGCCATGGTGACGGTTTTGAGGTGGGTGCGGTTATTCAATCGATGCTGGATGACTAGCAACGGTATTAACGCTAAGATTTTATACTAACAATTCAATGCGGCTAACCAGTTCCTGTCCATATTGGCTATTTTCTACTCTATTATAAGAAGCAATTGCTTTTTCTGTTTGATGGGCAAGCTGCTGCTCATGAGCCGTTACTTTATAACTTGCAATACCATTCTTATGGTTTGAATGGGGTGGTTGCTGTGTCTTACCGATATTGAGTGTTTGTGGTGCCTCGACCCTTTGCGTTTCGGACGTTGAAATTGCAGTACGCTCAACACTACGCACCTGCTTATTTTGCAAAAAAGCAGCATGACCTGATGATGTGTTATTACGAATTTCCATTGATACTCATTCGGGCGTAAAATTAATGTATAAGAAAATGGCGAGTGATTAAACGTAAGAGTCACCCAATAAGGTAGATGATTTTACTGATTTATCAAACTCCCTGCATGGGTATAATTCACAAAACAATGAGCATAACAGCAGAAAAAGACAAAAATTGTTTGAAAATTGAACAACTTAGTCAACTTTTAACCAATAAAGGCTGGCGCATTGCCTGTGCCGAGTCCTGCACAGGGGGCTGGGTAGCCAAGTTATTCACCGATTTGGCTGGCAGTTCCGGTTGGTTTGAGCGTGGCTATGTGACCTATTCGAACCGTGCCAAACAGGAAATGCTGGGTGTGTCGGCAAAAAGTCTGGATGACTTTGGTGCGGTAAGCGAAGAAGTGGTTAAACAAATGGCGTTAGGGGCTTGTCAGCAGGCGGCAACGCAAGTGAGTTTGGCAATTTCCGGCATTGCCGGGCCAACCGGTGGCAGTAAAGAAAAGCCCGTGGGGCTGGTCTGGTTTGCCTGGTGTATAAATGGCCAGCTTGAAACCTGTTCCAGGATTTTTGCCGGTGATCGCAATGCCGTGCGACAACAGGCGGTTGACGTCGCCATCGAAAAATTGTTGGGCTTTTTATTAGAGAATCCCTGATAGATTGTTACTAAACAAATTATTGAGATAGACATAAGGATGGGGGCACCCCATCGTTTGTTGTAGCGAGGTGATGGGTTGCGCTTTGCTTCACCCATCCAGTTGCTGGTTTTTAGCCTGTCTTTATACCAACCAGGATGCCGGCTTCGCTTTGAGGCCAAATGGAATGAACAAATAATAAACAATATAGCTAAACCATAAACAGGAATTGTGGGCTCAATCACATTTATTGCGCCTTGAGACATGCTGGTTCGTTGGTATACTTGAATGTATTTTTTATTAAGTCGGCTTTATAACTGAGCGGTTCAATATTAGTTTATGTGTCAGGTAATGATAAGAATCACGTTTTTAATGGGCAGCGGTTTGTAATGAAAAAAGGTTTACGGCTTATTTTACTTTCTGGGCTATTGTTGTTATTTGGAGGCACGGCGGTGGGTTTAACGGATATTGGTAAATTGTGTATTTTTTCGGGTATTTCAGGGGTGATTACACTCAATGGTCAGCCGGTCGCCCATGCCAAAGTGATCCGAACGGCAAGCAAGGAAAGAAAACATCAGGACGAAACGACCACGGATGAAAAGGGCTATTTTAGCTTTCCACCGATGTATGAACGGAGTATTGCCAAGTTTTTGCCAATGGAGTTTGTGGCTTCACAAGAAATAGAGGTTGAATATAAAGGGAAAACTTATAGGCTTTGGTCAGGAGTTAAACGTAAACCCGAAGAAAATACGGAATCACGCGGTAAGCCATTAATAGTTCAGTGTGACTTAAATAATGAAAGGTATCTGAAAGAAGTGAATTCCACACCTATCATTAGCATGTGTACGTGGGATGCAGAACCTGATCCACCCATAAATATGGATAACCCTTTTGAGCCTGGAACCTAATTTTTTAACTATTAGAAAAAAATTCAAGGAAGAATAGAAATGCCTGCATTAAATCCAATGATAACATCGATCTTAGCTAATGACGCTTACGCATTAGCAAATTATACAAACCTCGATGATGCATACATATATCTTAATGGTAAACATAAGAATTCTTTTGTTTTTGGTAATGATAATCTCTTAAAAGGCAAAACCGGCGGCCCGGGCATTATCAAGTGTCGCACCGCATTCGGCTTTACCCTGATAGGGCAAGGCCAATTTAAAGGCCACGCCTTTATCCTCTTTAGAGGCACCAAATTTCTGGCCGACTGGTTAACCAACCTCAATGCCGGTGTGTCAAGTTCCGCCTGTGGCTATCCGGTGCACGATGGGTTTAATACCACCTTTAATACCATGAAACCCAAACTTCAATCTTTTATGGGCTATGCACGATCACAAAATATTCATAGTATCCATTGCATTGGCCATAGCCTGGGCGGGGCGATTGCCACCGTTTGTGCCGGGTGGATAGCGCAATCCGCCTCTACAGCATATTTATATACCTTTGGCAGCCCGCGTGTGGGTTTGATGGGATTTGCCAACGCCTGTACTCACCGCTTAGGAAATGCGCGTATTTTCCGCGCTTATCATCGAACCGATATTGTGCCTTTTTTTCCCTGCTGGCCGTTTATCCATACGCCGGATAAAGGCCGCGATTATTACCTGCCTTCACCCGGCATGATCCCATGGGGGCATTACCATGGTATGGAGCGTTATATTCAGTCGGTGCAAAACCGTTCATGGAAAATGATTGGCTCAAGCCCGGCACAGCATTCGAACACGGCCATTGAAAACTGGCTAAAACAAAACAGCACGGTGGCGTTTACTCTTTCCAGTATCGAATGGTTAAGCGATGCCATTGCGTATGTTTTAAAAAAATGCATCAACAAGGTGGGCTGGAGTATATCGAATACTTTTGGCTCGGCGTTAACCTTAATGGATCAAATGGCGTATATATTAAAAAAAGGCATCGATCTGGCTCAGTCTATCTCGACCTGGGTGGTGTATTTACTGAACAAGATCATGTTGATGTTAGGCTATAACCAAAGTGCGGTTTACGCCATGGAGTATACGCATGCAATAATACGTCGCCTTTTTATGCGGCTGCAACATAAACTGGCAACGCAGGCCAATCAGGCTTTGAGTCAGGTGCTGGTTAAGGGGCAGAATATTTAGTATGGCGATGAGCTGTGCTTCACTTCACCCACCCGTAATTTAATACTCTGTCTGCTTGTGGTGGGTTGCTTAACTAAAAATCCATTCAGCAAAAGGCTCAATTTCGTCACGGTTTACAATCACCAGTTGATAAGCATTGGGGTTCATTGAAAAGTCTTCACTGGTATCCACCGACAAACGTTGCAGTAAATAAGCGAGCAAAGCACCACGCACCTGAAGTTCAATAATCCCATCATCGGCAGCGTAATCGAGCAGTAAGCTTTTGCGTTTTCGTTCGTTGAGTTTTGGGTGAGGCATTAACTTTACGCTGACGAATTCTACCCAGCTATCATCAAACTCGGCGCTCGACTCTGCATCGGTATCGAGCACGGTTGCATCACTGATCCGTGACAGCACAAAGTCTCTGAAATCAAAGGTTTCCTCATTATAAGCCCGAACATGCCAGCGTAACCCGGTGTTGACTAGAGCATGTGGCTCAATAATACGTTTAGCTTCAACTGCAGGTTCATCTACGTGTCGGTCTGACAGTGATAGATAATTCAGCTGTAGTTTTTTATGGTGCCGGGTTGCACGAATAATTTGCGCGAGTATTTCTTTATCGGGCAAGCGTGTAGGCAAGGGCAGAGGTTCAACCGGAATACCGTAGACTAGATGCTGCGGCTGCGCACCACCGACCATAGTTAAGTTACTAGCAATCATCGGCAATGCCACTTCGGGCGATAAATCGGCAATAATGGCCTGGAAATACTCACTGGGGATAAAACCGAATACCGCATGCCTATATATAAGGTTATCAGGCGCGATTTGGTTGTATAAATTAAGGTCTTTGGTGGCGGCTGCATCGGATAGGCCAAATGTTTTTGCCACATCACTGCGTGACACTACCCCTGTATAAAATGCCATCATTTCAATGTATTGCAACCGTTGCCGGTTTGCCCATTTTAATCGGCTAATGGCCTCGCAGGGTGGGGTTTTATCTTTATTCAAGGGAATAACCTTATTAATTTGCTACTGTCAGTATATCTAACTACATTATACTACGCCATAAAAAATATTACAGAATAAAAAATATGTAGGTAGTAAAAAGTATTGACATGATTGAAAGTATTGGCTATTGTTCGCTACAGAGTGAGGCGAAGGTTTATTTGAAGTGCAAATGAATCTTTCGGGTTACACAATTAATGAATAAATAATGGAATATAACCCTAACAGGAGAAACACCCATGGCTGACAAAGGCGAAAATCAAAAACAACAAGCATTAGCAAATGCACTGGCACAAATTGACAAACAGTTTGGTAAGGGCAGTGTGATGCGCTTAGGCGACTCAAGTAGTATGCGAAATATCGAAACGATATCAACCGGTTCATTGAGTTTGGATGTTGCCTTAGGTGTGGGTGGTTTACCTAGAGGGCGCGTGGTTGAAATATACGGCCCTGAATCGTCAGGTAAAACAACACTGACTTTACAGGTGATTGCTGAATGCCAAAAAGCCGGTGGTACGGCCGCTTTTGTAGATGCAGAACATGCACTCGATCCAAACTATGCTGAAAAACTCGGTGTAGACGTGGATGAACTACTGGTTTCGCAACCCGACACCGGCGAGCAAGCACTGGAAATTACTGACATGCTGGTACGGTCGAGTGCCGTTAGCGTTATTGTGATTGACTCGGTTGCCGCCTTAACGCCACGCGCGGAAATTGAAGGTGATATGGGTGATTCACATATGGGCTTGCAAGCAAGACTATTAAGCCAGGCTTTACGTAAATTAACAGCCAATATTAAAAAGTCCAACACTATGGTTATTTTTATTAACCAGTTACGAATGAAAATTGGTGTAATGTTTGGCAACCCTGAAACAACAACCGGTGGTAATGCGTTAAAGTTTTATTCTTCCGTTCGTTTAGATATTCGCCGTATTGGTGCTATTAAAAAGGGTGATGAAATCCTGGGTAATGAAACGCGGGTTAAAGTGGTTAAAAATAAAGTAGCACCACCGTTTAAACAGGTTGTTTTTGACCTTTTATATGGTGAAGGTATTTCGCGTGAAGGTGAAATTATCGAGCTGGGTGTACAACATGGTTTAATTGATAAAGCCGGTTCATGGTATAGCTACAATGGTGACCGTATAGGTCAGGGTAAAGATAATGTGCGTAACTTTTTAAAAGAAAATCCAGATATTGCTTTTGGGCTGGAAAAGCAGATCCGTGACATTTTATTACCCGAACTATCCACTGACGAAAACGAAGCGACCGGCAAGGCTTCTAAAAAGAAAAAGGATACAGATGCTGCTAAAGCTGCGGAAGGCCTGGAAGATAAAGAGCCTGTAAAAGTAAAAGCATAAGCATAAGGCTTAGGTCATGGATGACAAAGTTTATGCCTCTGCAATAAGAATGCTCGCCGGTCGCGAGCATTCCTGCTTTGAATTAAAGGCTAAATTAAAAAATAAAGGGCACGGTTCGGCTGATATCGATAAGGTTGTTGAACAGCTTCTTCATGATAAATACCTTAACGACTCACGTTTTGCCGAAGTATTTATTCGGTCAAAAGTTAATCGTGGCGTTGGGCCAATAAAAATTCGTCTGGAATTACAACAACGAAGTGTTGACGAGTCATTAATAGATGCGTATCTTGATTTTAATCAACCCGAATGGTTTAAACGTGCAAAGGAAGCCCGTTGTAAACGTTTTGGAGAAAACCTGCCTGATGAAATGAATGAAAAAGCAAAGCAAATACGCTTTTTACAGCAGCGTGGTTTTACACAAAAACAAATAATGAGTGTTATTGTAAGTAATGCCAATGATAATTAAATGCCAGTGATAGTTGAATGAAAGCAGGCTTGCCACCCAAAGTAATACTTCTTAGCAGCGCTGTATTTTTCCTGCTGGTTGTGTTGTTAAGTCTTAAACTTTCAACATCAATGCCCTGGTTAGGTATTGAATTACAGATTGAACCTGTGTCAGGTGAAATCTATATTGCTTCTGTTAATTCGGGCAGTCCGGCTTTTAATATTGTTGCTCCCGGCGAACGTCTGATTGGTATCCATGATACCGAAAATGCTGTCAGGCTCAGTCGGGAGTTAATACAGGGGATGCCGTATAATTTTAATACCTATAAAGAGTTTAATTATTTTTTTAATCTTCAGTCTCAGACTGCTTCTATTTTAAAAGCAGATAATATTTTTATCGAAAACATAGATAATGTTTTATTTGAATTAGCGCCAAGCAAAGCACGCCCAGCTAGTTCTTTACCCTTAATGTTCTGGTTGCAGTTATTAGTTGGGGGAGGGATATTTTTTGTCAGCATGAGTATCCTGGCTTTTAATTCCAACAGGATTAATGCCGTGAATATTTGTTTTTCTATGGCAGGGTTAAGTTTTTTAATTATGTCTGCTGTGGTTGCTGTTTATTCTAATAGAGAAATAGCCCTGGATGGACAGATTTTTTATCTGTTATCTATGGCTCAATATTATGCTGCGTTAATTTTTGTTTTATTCTTTGTCTCTATTTTCTGCTTTTACCCAATGAAAGTAAAGCAGGCGAAAGTATTGATGTTTGGTTTGTTTAGCCTGAGTTTATTTTCGCTACTTCATATATTGCAGGTTTTCGAGTTTTTATTTTTCAGCGTGTACCTGCTTTTTTATATTATTGGTGCAATTGGAATATTTTTTATTATTTTACAATATAAATATAC
>QIKU01000131.1 GCA_003232015.1 Gammaproteobacteria bacterium | reverse complement strand
TACTATTGCCTTTGGCATGGGCATTGATAAACCCGATGTTCGCTTTGTTGCCCATTTAAATATGCCCAAAAGTATCGAAGCCTATTATCAGGAGACCGGACGAGCAGGGCGCGACGGCCAGCCTGCCAATGCCTGGATGATGTATGGTCTGCAAGATGTCATTATGTTAAGACAGATGATGGAGGCCTCTGATGCCGATGAAACCCATAAGCGCGTGGAACATCACAAATTGCAATCCATGTTGGGCTTTAGCGAACTGACTACCTGTAAGCGTCAGGCCCTGCTAACCTATTTTGATGATCACCTGGAAAAACCGTGTGGTAACTGTGACAGTTGTCTGTCACCGGTGGAGACCTGGGATGCATCTGTGGTAGCGCAAAAGGCTTTATCGTGCGTATACAAGACCGAGCAACGTTTTGGGGTGAATTATTTAATCGATGTTCTAATCGGTAAGGATAATCAACGCATAAAACAGTTTGGGCATGATCAAATAAGTGTTTACGGAATCGGTAAGGAACTTGATGCGGTGCAGTGGCGCAGTATTTTTCGGCAGTTGATTGCCAGGAATTTATTATCGGTTGATATTGAGGGGTATGGAAACCTGCGCTTAACTGAAATCTGTCGCCCGGTTTTACGTGGCGAAGAGACTTTAATGTTACGCAAGGAAACCAAAGCCGAGAAATCAAAATCACGTGGTCGAAAAAATAAACATAATATTAAAGAAGAACATAATACACTATGGGAGGCATTGCGCGCCTGTCGTAAAACGTTGGCCGATGAACATAAGGTCGCGCCGTATATGATTTTTCATGATGCCAGCTTAATGGAGATGATCGAGGCACGACCGACAACTCCTGCTCAGTTTTCAAAAATTAACGGAGTAGGCGAGCAGAAATTAAAAAAATACGCCGAAACATTTTTACAGGTCATTAAACAACACGAAAAAGGACAGGATGATTCAGATGGAACTGTCGACGATACCTTACGGCTATTTCGTTCAGGTATGGAGATTGATGCCATCGCTGCTGAACGCGGCTTAAAGCCGGCGACGGTTTATTCGCATTTAATCGATTCTATTTCACAAGGTGATGTTGAATTGCAACAAGTCATACAGTTAGAAGAAAGAGAGATATCTCTTATCCAAAATACATTCTTAACTTTTTCAGATGACGAGCATAAATTGAAGCCGGTTTACGAGGCGCTGGATGGCGCTTTTGATTATGATTTGTTGCGCTGTGTGCGGGCTTCGTTAAATTAAACTGGAACCGGAAAATTTTTGCAGCTTACCATTATATTGATTTAGCTATCTTATGTTATGGGCAAACTGAAATTGAAGTTATCCAGTTCGACATTATCTGTAAACCTTGATTATCTTCTATTTCAGTTCCCAATGTTGGCATACGGTTCGTTGCCGATGCTTCAAGCATTCGTTGGTAAAAAATGGAATCACTGGTATTGTTGGGGGTGAATAGTTGGGTTGCTCCCAGCACATCGCCAAAGGCGGGTTGTGCATCGCAAATATTCATCGCGCTGAAATCAACTGCATAATGTAGATCCATATCACTTTGCACAGGCCCTCCGGCACGATGACATTGACTGCAATTACTGTGTAAATAGCTGCGTGCAATATCTTCGGGCTGCGCAGTGAGATCATTATACTGGGCTAATTTTGGTAATGAATCTGGCATGCCTGGTGAGGCATTAAATAGTCCAATATTATCCAGATAGCTTAATTGATTTATCTGGTTTGTCGGATTCTCTGGATCGGTGATTAAACGGTTTAGCTGTGCGGTTTCGGGGCCAAGCGTTTGACCGGCTGCGGCGGTATGGCATTGCAGGCATTGTGTCTGGCTGGGGAAAGTCCAGTTTTGTCCATTGACGTTAATAGTTTTGCTGGCATTTAATAAGGTGGCGTCAGTTTGTGCGGCATTCCATTCGTAACTGTATCCTGCCCACGTACCATCGGTGTGCCTGGCAAATAAACGAGTTTCTACGCGTTGACCGTTTAATGAGAAATCTTTTCTCAATACGCTGTTAATCGGGAATGTCCAGTCGTGATCGTTTTCGATATTTATATTGGCATTATCAGGTAAAGATAACCAACGTAATTTGTCGGCATTGTCTGACCATAGTGGGGCATTGAGTTCATAGGGGATCATGTCACTGTTTGATAATCTAGGATCACTTGTATCGGCACAACCGGTTTGTGATAACTGGTTTGCAAATGGAGGAATGGGAGTTGAGTTTGGATCAGGTTCCAGTTTGAAGATACGTCCAGTATCAATATAAATAAGGTACAACTCACCACTGGCATCTTCCGCCATAGAAACAATCAGGTTGCCACTGCTGAGCAGGGTTGTGCGTTGAGGGTTTGAGTACGGATCGGATAATGCCCAGACCTGACGGCTACCATAATCAGCGAATATATATTGCCCCTGTAAAATAGAGATGGCATTGCCCCGATATACATAGCCGCCGGTGATGCTGGTGCCAACGGTACGTGGGTACTCATGAACAGGGAGTTCATGGATCAGGTTGTCACAGTTCCCTCCATATTCAGTATTAAACCGGGAGCCTTCATAACATCCCCAACCATAATTTTTTCCGACTTGAATTAGATCAACCTCTTCACGATTTACCTGACCCACATCGCCCAGCCAGATTTGATTGGTGGTTCGATCGATACTCCATCGCCATGGATTGCGTAATCCCCAGGCAAAAATTTCCGGGCAACCACCGTTTGCACAACTGGCATTGGCTGAAAAGGGATTACTGGCCGGGATGCTATAAGGTAACCCGCGTGCCGTATCGGGTGAACTCGGATCAATGCGTAACATTGCGCCGAGCATGGTTGTTACATCTTGCCCGTTTTGGGCCAGATCATCACCCGCTCCACCGTCTCCGATGCCTATAAATAAATCTCCGTTGGCATCAAACGCAATTTGACCGCCATTGTGATTAGAATAGGGCTGGTTAATCTTTAATAATACAAGTTCACTTGCCGGATCGATGGCCGTTCTTGCCGAGTTGGTTGCAAAACGCGAGACATAGGACCAAAGTACGCCGGGTTCATTTGCCGCTACGGATCCAGTGTAGGAAAAATAAACATAGCCATTTGTCGCAAAATTGGGATCAAAGGCCATACCCAGCAGGCCACCTTCGCCATCGGTTGAAACGCGGGAAGTGATGTCTGCAAAGAGCGTTGTATTTGTAACCCCGGGATTATTATCAAAGGCACGAACGGTACCCATGCGTTCAACCACGTACAGTTGATTACCGGAGGGAGCCGGGATCATGGCCAGAGGCTGGGAAAAGGATAAGTTGGCAAAGGCATTGCGTTGCAGGATGGCCGAATAACTGAAGGGAGCACCCGCCAGGCAGGATGGTTGTCCAGCAGGCGGATTTGCATCAGAGCCGCCGCCGCAGGCAGCCAGGCCTATGGTCAGTAAAATGATAAATTTAAAATGAGCCAACATGAATTTCCTTTTTCCAGTGTTGTCGGTTGATTATACAAAGGCGAGCCCTGTAGGCAATAAAATGATGTTATTTCTGAGGAAGGCGTCAATTTTTGTCTAATAATTGTCCTTTTTAGGTGTAATGGGTCTAACCGTTTCAGGCATGTCAAAAACGTATAATTTAATGTATGCTTCGCAGCCAATTAGATAAGCCAGTTTATGGTGCTTGCATCGGTTCCCCAGTGACGAGAAATTGCAAACCCCGCCAGGCCCGGAAGGGAGCAACGGTAGTAATGGATTCGGGTGCTGGGTGTAGCGGGTGCGAGCGCCACCCATTTATAATAAATTACATCAGATTATCTGGATCAGGATGCGGCTATTCCGTGTTAGAGTCCCAAAATATTTTATTATTAAAGTGACTCGTTACTGATCACGAAAACAGGTTAGTATCCTTTTGTGCGGATGGACAAAGACTGGACTGACTAATGTAGTGTGGCTCAAATTTCTTGCGACTAAATTTCATCGCCCACATAAATTTCCGTTAACTCCCAGCCAACATCAGAATCGTTTAAATAATCTACGGCTTCAACCCAAACAATAATTATGTTTGGTTTTGTAAAGGTAAATAATTTTAGTGGATATTTTTCATTTGCACGTAAAAAGTCACCGCCTTCATTAGCACTTTTTGGGATTCGTGGCACATTTCCATCCTTTCGCCACAGTCTTAAATGGCCTGATTTTACTTTGTATTGAGCAAATCCATGGCTCATGTCAATCGAAATTAATAAAGGGTCCGAGTCTGAGTACTGAAATTCTAAATAGCTTCTATTGAGATCGATTGGGACTAATTCCCCTTTTTTATATTTATCTACTTCAATAACAATAGGAATAAATTTTTTACCAGCATCAAAATCAGCAAAGTTGGGTATTCCGTCGTCATCCATGTCGCCTGTATTTGGAGAAAGAAATCTCTTTTCTTTAATTTCTTTTGTTGGTAACTCAGTCTGCTCAGGAACGTCAGGTTCGTTCCTGGGGCGAATGGGTGGATTCTGATATATTTCTTTAGCGTGTTTAAAAAAATCATATACACCCGGAATATCGTCAATCGACAATGGGTTGTCCCAATCACCATTATCTAGACCTTCTCCTAGCCCATGATCATCTGAGAGTAAGGTGTGCTCTTCTTTTGTTATTCTGCCTACAAGAGTAGAGTATGGATAACCCTCATATTCAACCACGGTCTTATTAATCAAGATATAACTGCCTTTAATATCCCATGAGCCAAAGCTTATAAGATATTTTCCATATTTTTTTTTCGAGTCAATATGTACCCTGTCTTCTCCTTGTTTTCGATAACATGCCTGTGTATATATTTCCAGATACTCACCATTGGGAGCAAAATATCTAAATCCGCAAGTGCTTTGTTCATAATCACCGGCAAGGTCGACTGAAAATCGCTTCTTTTCGCGAGGAGAAATTTCACTCATGCCCGAGAAAATTCTATAAAGGACTTTGTTAGTTAACGTTGCTTTCTCTATCCGTTTGTACGTATATTTAAATTCATGTGTTTCAGAATCATATTTTTTGGGTGATAGTATCTCAATTTCCAGCTCAGAATCTGAAATCGAGGCTATGTTAAATACATGAATGAGTTCACCATTTAAACCTCTAAAATAGATCTTATGGCCTCTTATTATATATTTCTTTGTGCCGCCAACTGGGTACATTTCCAGATCCCCATCGGGTTTGAAGTTCCAGTAGCCACGAGATTCTCGACGTCTGCCTTTTTTTACGATATGGGTACGTGTCCATTTCCCGATAATGAATTTCATTATTTTATCGTTGCCGGGATATTCAGTAATACTGGGTGAGCTGTACTTACTGCATTGCTCAAAGAGCACTCCGGCAATGGACATTTTTTCTTGACTGATTATTTTAATATTCGGTTCAGTTTCGATCTGTATGGTTTCACTAAAGCCCGGCAAGGGGATACACGTTATTCCCGAGCAAAGCGTAAGGCTGTATTCTTTTTCGCTGACTCGATCAATTGAAATAGCGCTGTTACTAGCGCAGTTATTAGACCAGATTCCCGCAAGGTTTGATTCATCCGCCGTATTTACCACAATAGAACAGCCTGAAATCATAGCGGAACAAGTGCACGTAACCAATAATAGTCTGAGTAATAATTTTAAGTGCGTAGTATTTATATACGAGTACATTTCATGTCTTTATGGGGTTATTCTATTGACGAGTTGTGGGTTTAAAAAATCAACACCGAAAAGTCTTAAAATATCGATTTAGCTCCTTCGCGTTCAAAATATATTTATATAGATGCTTACGGTCAGCCGGACGGAGAACATAAAATTATTAATCATGTTCAAAATTAATTGTGCTAATATATGTGCAAGTAAAGCCTGTAACCAATTGATTATAATAGATTATATAATGAGGCACATCAAGACCAAAGGCAAAATTTTCAGTGGAATACACGGCTTGTTGAGTCGCTTCGGGTAAAATTCGTGTTTGAAGCCTGTATTCTTATACTATATAAGTAGATGCACGCCCGTTGGCTTGGAGTTAGAATATAGCCCCATTTGCAGTATAGAAGATGAGCGTGAGTTACCAGGTATTAGCCCGAAAATGGCGCCCCAGAAAATTTGAAGAAATGGTGGGTCAGGAGCATGTGTTGCGTGCCTTGTCCAATGCCCTTGATAGTGGTCGTATTCATCATGCTTTTTTGTTTACGGGTACACGCGGTGTCGGTAAGACCACTCTGGCACGCATTTTTGCCAAATCTTTAAATTGCGAAACAGGTATAAGTTCAACACCCTGTGGCGAATGTTCAACCTGCCAGGAGATCGACGCTGGGCGTTTTATCGATCTCATTGAAGTGGATGCCGCTTCACGCACCAAGGTTGAAGACACCCGTGAATTGCTCGACAACGTTCAATATGCCCCCACGCGTGGCCGCTATAAAGTTTATCTTGTGGATGAGGTGCATATGCTCTCAACCCACAGCTTTAATGCTCTGCTCAAAACATTGGAAGAGCCACCGGAACACGTTAAATTTTTGCTGGCCACCACCGATCCACAAAAACTTCCGGTAACGATCCTGTCTCGTTGTCTGCAATTTAATTTACGTCGTTTGCATGTTGACATGATCAGTCAATATTTAGAAAAGCTACTGGACCTGGAAAATATCGAGTTTGAACAAACTGCTTTACAACATTTAGCTCAGGCTGCCGATGGTAGTATGCGTGATGCTTTAAGCTTATTAGATCAGTCGATCGCCTATGGTTCTGGAAAAGTGCTGGAAGCCGATGTTAAGGCGATGCTCGGTACGATCGAGCAAACTCATCTTTACCAGATTCTTTTTGCGCTGGCGACGCGTGATAGTGAGCGCATGTATCAGGTTGTCACCGAGTTAAAAACCACTGCGCCGGATTATTCGGATGTTCTGGCTAGTTTATTATCGGTATTACATTATGTGGCTTTAATACAGAAGATCCCTTCGGCCTATGATGCATCGATGGGCGATGAAAATACACTGCGTGAACTAGCGGCACAATTAACGGCTGAAGACCTCCAACTATTTTATCAAATTGGAATCAACGGCCGACGCGATCTCTATTATGCACCGGATCCTGCCATTGGTGTCGAGATGACCCTGTTGCGTATGCTGGCGTTTAAACCCGTAGACGAAAATTCGTTGCCAGCCTCTGCGGCAACACCCATCACGTCCAGTCCCGTTATATCTGGATCAGCTCCGGCCGCATCTGTACCCGTTAATCCGGTAAACAGCAAATTGGCCAGTGAACCTGCGATGGTATCACCTGCATCGACTGAGTCTGAAGTCGTACCGGTTGAGACTGCTGCGAGCGAGACCTTAAATGAATGGTCTGATGCCGTTACCCGAATGAAACTCAATGGTGTGCTCAATCAACTTGCGATGAACTGCAGCCTGGTCAGGCGTGAGCAATCCGGGAGTGATAGCGAATTATTAATCCTTATGCTGGATCCAAGCTATGAAAATTTGCTAACCAAAGAACGACACCAACGATTAACCGAAGTGATTAATCAGGTTTATAAGGACAACTTTATTTTAGACATTAAGGTAAAACAAGGCGAGGCAGAAACGCCTGCGATGAAACTGGAGCGTGAAAATCTGGCACGCCTGGACTATGCTAAAAAGTCACTGGAAAACGATTCAAATGTGAACAAGATCATGGATACGTTTTCGGCCACGATCAATACCGACTCAATTCAACCGAAATAAAAGTTAGAGGATAATACGATGAAAGGTGGAATAGGCAACTTAATGAAGCAGGCGCAAAAAATGCAGGAAAACATGCAGAAAATGCAGGAAGAGGTTGCGCAACTCGAAGTAGAAGGTCAATCCGGTGGTGGTATGGTCAAAGTGACGATGACAGGGCGGCATGATGTTAAACGGGTTAATATCGATGATAGTCTGTTCGGAGACGACAAAGATATGTTAGAAGACTTGATTGCTGCCGCGGTGAACGATGCCGTTCGACAGGTAGAAAAATCCTCGCAGGAAAAAATGTCCAGTGTCACCGGAGGAATGGATCTTCCCCCCGGTTTTAAAATGCCGTTTTAAGATTTAAATCGAATTTGTGAGCCTGCTTATCGAACAATTGATCTCGGCATTTAAATGTCTGCCTGGTGTAGGGCCTAAATCGGCTCAGCGAATGGCTTACTATTTGCTCGAGCGTGATCGCCAGGGGGCCACGGCATTATCACAATCATTAGCCGAAGCGGTTGAAAAGATCGGCCATTGTGACTGGTGTCGTACTTTCACTGAAGATAACCGATGCCAAATCTGTTCCAACAACTCACGACATGCTAACCAATTGTGTATCGTCGAAACACCGGCCGATATATTAGCAATCGAGCAAGCTACGGATTACAAAGGATTGTATTTTGTGTTAATGGGGCATCTATCGCCCTTAGATGGTATGGGCCCTGCGGAGATCGGTCTGGATATTTTGGCCAAACGCTTGACAGCCGACTCTATTGAGGAAATTATTCTGGCGACCAACTCAACCGTGGAAGGTGAGGCGACGGCCCATTATATTTCTGAAATGGTTGTGGATACCGGCATACGCGTAACACGGATTGCGCATGGTGTGCCAATTGGCGGCGAACTTGAATATGTGAATGGGTCAACTCTGTCGCATGCTTTTTCAGGGCGCAGAGAAATTCAGTAAAACTCAATGAATCTATTTTGTCATCACTACTGCATCAGAATAACTACGGCATAATTTTTTAAAATACTGATAACTTGACTCGTCTACCTGGCACGAACTGGTATGGCGGTCTGCGTACATAATGCCGACCGGGGCATTGTTGAAAAATATTGACATCGCAACAAAGCTGTTGGTGCCGATTAATTTTTGAAACTCTTCCGGTACCAGTGTCCAGAATTTTTTTCGATTTGAATCATTAATGCATATGGCCTGTGATTTTTTTAATAACATTCCAAATAGATCTTTATTATGTAAAGGTATGTTGAATTGATTGAATACGGGGTCATTATCGGAACCGATACTGGCTGCAGCAAATAGATGGGTTTTTTCTGAATCAAGAGTAGCAAAAACAACACGATTTAAACCGATACCATCATGTAGACCTTGCAGACATATATTTAGTAGCTTTGATTTATCCTGGCGTGATTTGACCGCAGAACGTAATTTTTCCACAGTGGCACGCAATATATTGACCTGTGGCATTAAACAAATATCGGCCTGGTAATCTTTTGCTATGGTTTGTTTTACATGCGATGGGGAATCGACATCTTTTAATCTTGGTAATAATGCCGCCGCCTGTAATACACCGGTATATTGATTTGCCTGAGCAATTTCTATCGCCAGCTTATGGGTCTGGCGTGAAATATCGGCCATGCTGATATTTAATAGCTCAGACATATGTTTGTAGATACCGGTCATCTTGTCGCTATACCAGTCGATGGTGGCGATCCTGGATAGTTGTACGGCCATCATAATACTAAATCCTCGTGGATTACTTGCGTTCTCTGACTGCAGAGCCTCTCGGACTAACAACGGTAATTGCCAGGCTTCGGCAATCGCCAGCGACAGTTGATCTAAGGTAAAACCAAGACTTAAATATTGCGCTTCTTCCGATGAAATATTTTTTTCCCTACGCAAGGTAAATGCAGCAAGTAACTGTTCAGGGGCATGAATAGCGAGGATCATTTCACCCAGGTAATGCAGTTGAGTTGCGGCGAAGACTTCATCGGGTGTCATGTCCCGTCGCTGCTGTGCCCAATATACGGCCTGACGTCCAGCGTGATTGGCGCGACAAAAGGTGCGTAATACCTGTTGTTGCGCCTGAGCGCTAAGGTTTTTATCCAGTAGCGGCAGACCGTTGCAAATTTTACCGAGTCGTTCCGTGCCCACTAACATGATTGCCTGTTGTACCGAGGTGATTTCTCTATCTAATTTATGTCCATCGGTATGATTGCAGTGGCGTAACAGTTGCGTCGTCAAACCAGGATCCTGTTCTACTATGCTGACAATGCCCTGAACTGGCGCATCGTCTTTGCTGCACAGGTTTTGCAATTGTATGGCGGTTCGCGACAATACCGGAATAGGCTTATCTTTAACGTAGGTAATCCAGTCTTTTATGGAATTAGGCATGCGTGACAATGACCCATCAGTCTAACAAATTAGAGTTTATAAAGCCTTATCGGATTCAATAGCTTAGGACTTTAGGCCAATGGGCCTGGATTCGAACGCCACATTTAAATTTATTGAATTATGCTCTGGATATTTAAGTTTCAGAAACAAGAGACGATATTAATTGTGTTCAATGGATTAGTAAAATAGGGATTCTCGAAACCCATGAAGCTCATTATTGGTTTAATCGTTGTTATAGGTACTATTTTCGGTGGTTACGTGCTGTCGCATGGTGATCTTGCCGCGCTTTATCAACCCTATGAATTGTTGATTATTGGTGGTGGCGCGGTCGGTGCGTTTGTCATTGCTAACCCAGGTACAGTTATTAAGAAAGTTATGAAAGATGTGCCCGGTCTTGCCGCCAGTTCACCATATAATAAAAAAATGTACCTGGATCTGCTGACCTTGATGTTTAAACTTTTTTCCAAGGCACGTAAAGAGGGTTTGATGGCGTTGGAAACCGATATTGACGAGCCACACGAAAGCGAAATATTCAATCAATTCCCCAAAATTTTGAAAAATCACCATGCCATAGATTTTGTTTGCGATTATCTACGGTTAATGGTGGGTGGCAACATGAATGCCATGGAACTGGAAAACTTAATGGATGTTGAGCTTGAAACACATCACCATGAAATTCAAGCGCCGGGTACCGCGATGCAGGGTGTTGCAGATGGATTACCCGCGTTTGGTATTATTGCCGCTGTAATGGGCGTGGTGATCACCATGGGTTTTATTAGCGAGCCTCCGGAAGTGCTTGGACATCATATCGCCGCGGCCCTGGTTGGAACCTTTCTGGGTATTTTACTGGCCTATGGCTTTGCCGCACCCATCGCAACGGCCATGCTAGCGAAAGCAGACGAAGAGGGAAAATTTTTTGAGTGCATGAAAGTATGCATACTTAGCACCTTGAATGGTTATACACCGCAAATTGCCATTGAGTTTGGACGTAAAATAATCGTGTCGACGCTGCGTCCCAGTTTTACCGATTTAGAAGAACACATAAAAGAGCAGAAGTAATCCTTCCTGAACGGAACCTATCGTGGACGATAAGCAACAACCGATAATTATTAAGAAAATTAAAAAGGGCGGCCATGCTCATCATGGCGGTGCCTGGAAAGTAGCCTATGCAGATTTTGTAACGGCGATGATGGCTTTTTTCCTGTTGATGTGGCTGTTAGGTGGAAGCTCGCACCATGTACGTGAGGGTATTGCTGAATGGTTCAAAAACCCAAGTGGTACCCAGGGTCCGGGTGGGGCCAGCACCAGCATGATCAAGATGGGTGGCACACTGGATATCCCACGTAGTAGTAAACTCAAAAAGGCCCCCAGTGAAAAAAGAAAAAATTCATTTCAACAAAAAGACCAGCTTTGTGATACCAATGCTAGTCTAAAAGATAATGACAAAACAGAAAAGTCGGCCAACGAACACAAAGTTGAAACAGACAAAGCGCAATTAGGTATCTCTGATTCTGAAAAGGCAGCGGATCAAAAGCGCCTTGATTCCCTGTTAGTCAAGCTAAAAAAAGCGATTGAAACGAGCCATGCCCTAAGCAAATTTAAGGATCAATTATTTATCGATGTTACGCCACAAGGTTTGCGTATACAGATTGTCGATAAAAAGAACAGGTCCATGTTTGATTCAAGTAGTGCTATATTAAAAGCGCACACACGAACTATTTTGAAAAAAATTGGCCGGATCATAAATACTGTCCCCAATCATATCAGTATCACCGGTCATACCGATTCATCTCCCTTTGCAACTAAATATATTTATGTGGAGTATGGTTCGTTTGAAGAACGCCGTGCCTATAGTAATTGGGAGCTGTCTGCTGACCGAGCCAATGCGGCACGCCGTGAATTGGTAAAAGGTGGGATGCAGCCGGGTAAAATTGGTCAGGTGATTGGTTTATCGGACTCGGTGTTGTTTGATAGAAGTCGGCCCAATAGCCCAATTAACCGTCGCATCAGCATTGTCGTGTTAAATAAACAAACCGAGGTCGCTATCGGCCTGCTTGCAGGGCGGGGTGGAGTTAAACCGAAGGACGTCAAAAAACGTCTAAATGCTAAATAATCTAACCGGTTATTCAAGCAATGTGGCCAGAATCGCCTTGTAATTATCCCAACGTTGTCTGTTAATCTTATTTTCATTAACAGCCTGCTTGAGGGCACATTTCGGTTCATTGGTGTGCTTACAATCACGAAACTGGCATCGTCCCAGGTATGGTTTAAATTCCTTAAAGCCTAAAACAAGCGATCCAGGTTCATCGATGTTTAATCCAAACTCCCGTATCCCCGGCGAATCAATTAGAAAAGAATTAGCGTCAAGCATGTACAGTTCACTGTAGGTGGTTGTGTGTTTCCCTTTATTCGTCTTAGTTGAGATATCACCGATTTTAGGATTTGCTTCGGGAAATAAGGCTCTTAAAATAGATGATTTTCCGACCCCGGACTGTCCAACTAATACCCCGGTTTTATCGTGTACGGTTTGTTTAAATGTATCAACATCAAGCATTTTTTTGACACTTATGAAGTGTACGGGATAACCAATAACCAGGTAAGGTTCAAGAATGGATTTAAATGTTTCCAGCTCATCTATGGTAATCGAGTCGATTTTGTTGAATATAATCGAAACCTGAATTTTTGCTAATTCACAGGCGGCAATATAACGATCAAGCAAACCAGTTTTAAAAGCAGGTTTATGGCTAATAACGATAAAAGCAACATCCACATTAGCGGCTATCAATTTTTCTGTTACTAACTGTGTTGAGCGGGTTAACAGGCCGTGGCGGTCTAACAGCTCAATAGCGATGGCTTCATTTAATTCATTTTCCTGCCATACAATTTTGTCACCACAAACCAGTGCGGGCAAACCTTGTTTTACTTTGGCTCTAATTCGCTGGTTTTCCTGATTATGGATTAAAATTTCATTACCGAAATGACTAATTACTGTCGCAGTCATTGGTTTGTTCGTTGGGTCAGTCATATTTGAAGTGGGTTAACTAACACAGATAATCTGTTTTAGCCGCACAGATGAAATCATTCCGTGATAGTCCGCCAACGGAGTGAGTTGAATAGGTTATGCAACTTTTATTATAAGTGACCAGGATGTCTGGGTGATGGTCTTGTTGGTGGGCAATCCAGGCGGCCGCATTTAAAAACGACATAGTTTCATAATAATTTTTAAATTTGTAGGTGCAACTGATTGCGGTACCTTCTATGGAAAGATCCCATTCGGGGAGTAACGATATTAAACTGTTGACTTCAGCCTCGACCAGGCAGGCCGAGCCCTTTGCCTGGGGCAGGCAGGATTCTGCAAGTAAGTCTTTAAGTGTTGTAGAGCCCATTTACTGGTCAGTTTTAAAGTTGTAAAAGGAATCGTTCAGGTAGGTGATAACATCATCGATTTGGTGAGCAGGCCATGAAACTCCCAGGCTGGTTTTACAGCGATTAACCTGCTTAATGAGTCCGGCATAAGAGTCAATACGTCGATTTTCGCGTGTATAAATACCAGAGCCATCGCCACCTTGCATGGATTTATGACAGGAGACACAGTTGTCGTCGTGTAATTCCTGCCCCCGTTTAATGTCTCCTGCAAAGCTGATGCTAGAAACTAAAGCAGTGACAATGACCAGTCCAAATTTTATGTTCATGTATAATTTTCCTTTTAAATAAATGCTAATCAGAGACTTTTGCTCGGCTAGATAGAAACGCCACTCTGACCGGAGCAGGCGGGTGCGAATCATGAAAAGCCGAGTAAAGTG
>QIKU01000086.1 GCA_003232015.1 Gammaproteobacteria bacterium | reverse complement strand
GGTCTGGCTAGTGACGAAGTGAACCTGTTATGGAAGGATAATGCGGGTCGAGGGCTAGTGGATGTGGATGCTATCACCGTTAAAACCAACGGGGATGAAGCAGTGCCATCAGATAGCTATCAGGCTTTTAATATATTAACGAACATTATTGATATTCCTGCTAATTATGTGGGTGATAAGCTGATTGATGGCCTGGAATGGTTTAATGATCGTGCTGCAGACTTAACCGGCCGCCGACCTATTCCGGTTCCCAACAGCCCTTTATTTGATATTGTCAGTAAATTTCATTTTGAAGGCTATTACCGGTCGGAAGTGATAGTGCCTGTAAACAACATTCCTTATCTGAGTATGTTTGATAGCTTAAATCTTGAAATAGAAAGCCATGCCGCCGTTCTAACCGACAGTTGGTCTGCTGCTGGTAATGAAGGTAAAAGAAAACAAGATACTCAATTTGCGAAATGGGCCGACAGTTTTGTGCCCTTTGCACGAGTGCGCCCAATATTTAAACCGGCACAGGATATTTTTAGTTATAAAGTGTTGGGTGTTTCGATTGCACCAGAGCTGGGTGCCGACAGCTTAATTTTTGGTTTTGTCGATACCGATCCGATAACGGATAGCTCGATTATACCAACCTGTCCAGCAGGGGTGTGCTCCTTTGAATAATAAGGCTTATATTCAGTTTATTGTGTATGCCGCTTTGCTATTGGTAGCGGTGCCCGCTGTTGCGAGTTGGCCAAATGTATTGCTGCCGCCGCAGGCGAAACAAGGGCAATTGCTGGCAGAAAAAATATTTATAAATGGGGTGCCATTAAAGGTGACTCATTTTTCAAGCCGCCTGTCGGTTGCGCAGGTGCTGGGTTATTACCGTAGTCGTTGGGCGAGCGGTTATGTCGACAATGAGCATAACGGATGGCAACAAATAAGTCGCATGAAAGGAAAATATTTTATTACCGTACAGGTTAGACCCAGTGAGCTTGCCGAGCATGATATTGCAACCACAGGGCGGATTAATATACTCAACTTAAATGAAAGTGATAGCAAAAAAATAAGCAGCTTTCCGGTATTGCATGGTTCTACCATTGTCAATGACGTGGAGACAGTGGATAAGTATAAAAAAGCACGAACATTGTTAATACTCAATAAATATTCTGCAGATAAAAATGCAGACTACTATCGAATGCATTTTAAAAAAGAAAAGTGGAGTGAAATAACAAACGAAACAGTGGGCCAATCAGCGCATGTTCTGGTTTTTAAGCGTGATGACGATGAAGTCAGCGTTGTTATTCGCTCAAGCGGTAATGACAGTAGTATTCTAGTCAATGAAGTTAAGAAGAAAACCTGGTTTAACTAAGGTTTCAGTTAAGTATGAACCAGCGTAAAAAGAGGTTTGAAAAATGAATTATCAAAGAAATAAGAAGCAACAAACAGGCCAGGCAATGGTGGAGTATGTGGTTATTGTTGCTGCAATTATTGGAGCCTTATATTACACCGGCCAGGATGACGTGATGAAATCAATGCGCGATGCAATGAAAGGGTCGCAGGAAGGCTATTCTTATGCAATTTCTATTGCAGAACTGCCGGATAAAAATGATGCAACACCCTGAGTAAAATAAATTAACAAATAAAAATAAACATTAAATTAAAGAAGATACCGATATGAGCAAACCAAATAAAATAAAATCCGTTGTTGCTGTTCTTCGTGCTAATCGTCCGCTGCGATTATTGTTAATTGCCATTGGGTTGGCGATACTGGCTGCATTTTTAGCGGTGAAATATTTACAGGTTAGAGAAGCCGCTCTTAAAGAAGCCTACCAACAGACCAGTGAAAAAATGGTGAGTGTTGTTGTTGCCCGTGCCAATTTGGGTCGTGGCGCAATACTTAACAAGAGTAATCTGGCAGTGCGCAGAATACCCAGCATGTATGTGCACCAGCAGGTTGTGCCTCCCAGTAAGTTTAATTTAATTAAAGGTCGACGTTTACTGGAACCTTTGTCACAAGGGCGGGCTTTACTCTGGAGCCATGTAACAGGTGATCAGCGTCGTGATTTTTCTGACGTATTAAAAACAGGTCAACGTGCAGTAACGATTCCGATTGATCAACTGACATCCATTGATGGCATGGTTGAGCCAGGCAATCATGTAGACCTTTATATTACCTTGCCATCAAAATTGGTTGGTGGAACCGGTGATGGTGATGTGGTCTTTCCTTTATTACAAAATGTCGAAGTACTGGCTACCGGCCGGCAGCTGGAAGCTAAAGTGCAGGCAACCATGGCTGTTTCATATGGGAATCGAGGCCGGGGCTATAACACTTTAACTATGAATTTAACGCCACAACAGACAGCATTATTATTTGCGGCGAATACAGCGGGTCGAATATCTGCTGCATTACGAAATCGCAGTGATGAAGGTTTTGTGTTTACCAGTATCCATCCAACTGAGATTTTGTCTTATGCACAACGCCTTACTCAGGAAGTTAAGAAAAAGACCAAAGTGGTGAGAGATGCATCCGGGAAAATCATTGGTCGAGTTGTTGATGGCAAAGTTGTTGATGAAAATGGCAATGTTATTGGTAAAGTGAATTCGGATGGCACCGTGGTGAGTAATTCAGGTGAAATTATCGGTACTGCGTCAGACGAGCCTGTTATTACAGAAAAAATAGTTCGTGACAAAGATGGCAATATCATTGGTCGAGTCGTTAATGGTCAGGTTGTGAATGAAAAAGGCGAAGTGATTGGCAAGGTGAATGAAGATGGGACGGTGGTAAGCAATACCGGCGAGTCTCTTGGCACTGTTTCTGAACGGGTTATCGATAAAGTGAAAGTAGTTCGTGATAAAGATGGCAATATTATTGGCCGAGTCGTTAATGGTCAGGTTGTGAATGAAAAAGGTGAAGTGATTGGCAAGGTGAATGAAGATGGTTCGGTTGTTGGTACTGATGGTAAGTCATTAGGTTCAGTGTCTGAAGAAGCTGTTACAGCCGAGCTTGCCAGTAAGTTCTCAACTGACTCAGCGTCTGGTGGTGTGTCTACACCTGTCTGGCTGGTTGAATATTTAGTGGGTGGCAACAGCAAAGACGGTGTTGCTATTGTTACAAAAGTGCCAATTGAATAAGGTTTATAGAATATTTTATTGAATCAATTAATGAAAAGTTAAATTAAATAATAAAGAGATAATCTCATGAAACGAGTCATTATACTGTTAGTTTTATTAAGCGTAGGTCAGGTTAGTTTTATGCCGACTGTGGATGCAGAAACCAGGATGCTGAAGAGCAAATTTTTAAGTCTGTATCAAGGGCAAGTAAAAGTATTAAAAATTGGTGAGGTCGACAGGGTTGCAGTGGGTAATGGCAAACTCCTCAGTACGTCGATAACCAAAAAAGGCCAGCTAATTATTTTAGCCGAAAAGAAAGGCGAAACCATCATTCATATTTGGGGTAAAGATGGTTGGGAGCGGGATTTAATTATTCAAATTTCTGAGTCTAATCCATTGACTGCGGCCAGTGAAATTAAATCATTACTGCGCGATGTTTCCGGTGTTTCGGTTCGTTCCGTTGGTGGGCGCACGGTAATTGATGGAGATGTCGGGCCTGCCGATGCGGCAAAATTAAAAGTGATTGCAAAGTATTATCCCAATATTATTATGCTTGCACGCGAAACAACCGCAAGTTTCCACGACAAGATGATTCATATGAAGTTGCAAATAACAGACTTTAGTAGCAGTGCGTTGGAAGAAGTTGGCATAAACTGGCAAACAAATATCCCCGGCCCTGCCTGGGGTGCGGTAGCGACACCGAGCGCGGCGTATCCAGCAGTGGATGATCTCGCTACGTCTGTTCCCACAGGGTTGCTGGGCAAAACCTTTGGTTTCTTTGGTATCGCAACGGCAATGACATCACGAATTAATTTGTTAGTGAGCAATGGTGACGCACTTATTCTGGCTTCACCAACCTTAACGGCACGTAGTGGTGGTGAGGCAGAGTTTTTAGCGGGTGGTGAAGTCCCGCTGATTACTTCCAACGTAAATGGGCAAACGATAACGTTTAAAGAATACGGTATTAAACTAAAAATAAAGCCAGTGGCTGATGATTTAGGTAATATTACGGCGCGTGTTGAAACGGAATTGAGTGCACCCGATCCCTCCGTTGCCTTGAATGGCACTCCTGGCTTTATTACCCGTAAGGCACAAGCTGACTTAAGCATGAAAAATGGTGAAACAGTAGTGATTTCGGGCTTGCTGAGTTCAGAACTGGGTAAAGACACAACGAAGGTAAAATATCTAAGTTCAATACCCTTAATTGGTTCGCTTTTTAAAAATACCAAAACAAGGGATAAGAAAACGGAGTTGGTTATTTTTGTAACTCCCACTATTTTTGATGCCAACTCCAAAGAAAATGCAAATGCTATTGCACAACGCGAGAAATTAATTAAACGCTTTGTTAAAGCATCTGATTTAGGTGAGTGGATGAAAGAAGGCTCTGCTAATTCTGATCTTTTGGAATAAGGTGAATTAAATGTTTAATATTAGTGTAAAAACAAATAAGGACGTTGAAGTCGCCGATCTGCGTTGCGTGCTTAATCACTGCCGTATTGGCAAGAACAGAGATAATCTTGTCCATCTTCGAGGTTGGAGTATTGCACCCGTGCATGCGGAAATTCAACAACAGAAAGACGGCCTCTTTATCGAAGATAAAAGTGAGGGTGCGGGTACCTATGTTAATGATAAAAAAATAACAGAACGTTATGGCCCCTTAGTTAATGGTGATGTTGTCAGTATTGCAAATTACCAACTTCGCTTTGATTCATCGGAATACGATGAGCAGGATAAAAAACGTCGAAAGTTAGAACAGAGCGATGTTAACAGTACGCAGGAACTGCGTGACGTTAAGCAAATTTTGCGTAATGAATTGCTGATGTGGCGTAGCCATGTACATCAGGAATTACTTAGTATCATGGATTTGCAACGCACAGATATTGGCAACTGGAGTGATACGGAGTTACGTGACAGAGTCAGTAAAATGATCAATGAAATTATTGATGATATTGACGAAGGCTTGCCTGTGCATGTTAAACGTGATGTGCTGGCAAAAGACGTGCTTAACGAAACCATTGGCCTGGGTGCTTTGGAAGAATTACTGGCAGATGAAACGATAACCGAAGTCATGGTCAATGCCTTTGATGATATCTATATTGAGCGTAATGGTAAGTTGCAACACACTGATGTTATTTACAGTGACCATGATGCCGTTATGTCGACTATTGAGCGTATTATTTCACCATTAGGCCGACGCATTGATGAAAGCTCGCCAATGGTGGATGCACGATTAAAAGATGGCTCACGGGTAAATGCTATTATTCCTCCATTAGCGTTGCGTGGCCCCTGTATTACGATTCGAAAATTCTCAAGCAAAAAATTATCTGATCAGGATATTGTTGATTTTGGTGCAATAAGTACAGAGATGATGGCCTTTCTTAAAACCGTGGTGGTGAACAAGCAAAACGTGATTATTTCCGGTGGTACAGGTTCAGGTAAAACAACGTTATTAAATGTGTTATCCAATTATATTCCGAAAGGCGAGCGTGTCATTACTGTGGAAGATGCGGCAGAATTGCAGCTTCAACAACCGCATCTAGTTACCTTAGAAGCACGCCCACCCAATATTGAAGGCACGGGTCAGGTGACGATTCGTGACCTGGTAAAAAACTGTTTACGGATGAGGCCAGATAGAATCGTTGTGGGTGAGTGCCGTGGTGCTGAAGCGCTGGATATGTTGCAGGCAATGAATACTGGCCATGAAGGTTCACTAACAACCGCGCATGCGAATACACCACGCGACATGTTATCGCGAATGGAAGTGATGGTGTTAATGGCGGGTATGGATTTGCCTATCCAGGCTATTCGCGAACAAATTGCATCAGCGATTAATATTATTGTGCAACAGAACCGTTTCCCTGATGGTAGCAGGAAAATTACTTACATTACGGAAATAACGGGAATGGAAACCGGCATTATTCAAATGCAGGATATTTTCCGTTACGAGCAGGAAGGCTATGACGAAGACGGTAAGTTAGAAGGACGTTTTGTTGCAACAGGGCAGGTGCCAGAATTTTATGAACAAATGCGCAAGCGTGGTTTAAACGTTGATATGAGTATCTTTAACAATATAGGTTAATAAAAATGGAAAACATTCTATTTTATAGTGCAATTATTTTATTGGCCATTGCTGCGGGTATCTTAGCCTGGCTGGGACTAAAGGCCTTTGGTAAATTCTGGGAGGAGTATCAGACGACTTTCAGTGAAAGTACGACGAATAGCCTGGGTGACATGTTTATGTATGTTGACCCGCAGCGCTTATTTTTGCTAAATATTTTTAGCATAGTGATTTTTTCTGTGTTCGCATGGTTGCTGTCGCATAACTGGATTATTGTGATTGCAGTGGCACTGGGTATGTTGGCTTTGCCCTGGTGGATATATAAGGCCATACGGAAAAGACGCTTTAAAAAATTTGAACAGCAACTTCCTGAAGCATTATTAGCGATAGCCAGTAGCTTACAGTCTGGTGCCAGTTTACCGATGGCTTTTGAAAGTCTGGTAACTGAACAACCGCAGCCATTAAATCAGGAATTTGAATTACTGATGCGTCAAACCCGAATTGGTGTCGACATGGAAACAGGTTTGTCTAATATGGAAAAACGGCTTCCCATTCCAGATTTTATTATTATTGTTTCAGCAATAAAAATATCCAGAGAAGTGGGTGGTAATTTAATCGAAGTAATGGAAACACTGGCACAAACATTACGTCGTAAAGCCACAATGGAAGGTAAAATTGAAAGCTTAACATCACAAGGGCGTTTGCAGGGCAAAGTAATGACGGGCTTGCCTATTTTATTGGGCGTGGTGCTAATGCAAATTGAACCAGAAGCAATGTCAAAATTATTTACCACGCCGATTGGTTGGGGTACGCTTGCTATTATTGTCGTTATGGAATTTCTTGGTTATATGACAATTCAAAAAATAACATCGATAGATGTATAGGTACCAGATATGTCAATAATGGAAATCATCATTTTATATTCAACGGGTTTTGCAGTTGCAGGCAGTTTACTTACGTTGATGATAGCGGGTTATATTTTTAACAGTGTTATTCCTGAAGATCAGCGTGAATTTTTAGATCCCCTGCCGACCTGGCTAAGACTTTGCTGGCCATTAGTTCGAATTTTTGCCTACTATATTGGCAGTAACTATTCGGTCGAAAGTTTAAGTAAACTCGATGCGCGTTTACAAAAAACAGGTGTTGGTTATTTAATGAATGCAGAAGAATTTATTGGCGTGCGTATTGTGAGTGCATTGTTCCAGATGTTTGCCGCTATTCTGGTAATGGATTTACTACAGGATCACAATATTATCTGGCCACTGATTGGTTTGGCTTTTGGTTATTTTTTCCCAGAGATTTGGTTGAATGACACGCGCAAGAAAAGAGAAAAAGAGGTTATTCGTGCTCTGCCTGTATTCCTGGATTTTATTAGTATGTCGGTTGAGGCTGGTTTAAATTTTACTGGCGCGCTGACGCAGGCAATGGATAAAGTGCCTAAAGGTGCATTATACAATGAATTTTCAATTGTGATGCGTGATATTCGTGCGGGCTTTAGTCGGGCAGATGCATTGCAACGAATGGCCGACCGTTTAGGCATTAAAGATGTGACGACTTTTATCCGTGCCATTATTACCGCCGAACGTTTAGGTTCGAGCATGAAAAAGACGTTAAAAGTGCAATCAGAGCAACGCCGTAATGAACGTTTTCAACGCGCAGAAAAAATGGCAATGGAAGCACCGGTTAAGTTGATTGCGCCCTTGATTATGTTTATTTTTCCAGTCACGTTTATTGTGCTGGGCTTTCCGATTTTTATGAAGTTCATGGGCGAAGGCTTACTGTAGTGGATACATGCTGACAGGTCAGGTTTTTGATGCTGATACTCAGCGTTGTATTATTAGTAAGGTGTTTAAGGCCAATAATGCCTGGGAACGGGCGCGTGGCTTACTGGCACGAAAAGCATTGGATATAAATGAAGGCTTTTGGTTAGAACCTTGCCCATCGGTTCATACCATGGGTATGCGCTACAAACTGGATATTGTTTTTCTGGATAGTGATGGGCGAGTAAAAAAAATAGCGGAAAATTTACGGCCGATGCGATTTGCAGTTTGTTCTAATGCAACAGTGAGTCTGGAATTGCTTGCCGGACAGGCAGCTTACTTGCAGATAACACCGGGGATGCGTCTTGTTTGGAAAGAATAACTAAACAGTCATTAAAATAATGGTAAAGAATAATAAAATATGAAAAAGTGCAAAATACTCAATAATATCCGGCTTACTTTTTTAAGTGCGGTTGTTTTAACATTAACGGCCTGTGCCGCTTCACCGGTACAACCGGATGTTCTTGCTATCGGCAAGCAGGCGGCTAAAGCCTATCAGGATAAGAACTGGGCTCTGGCGGAGCAGAAGTATAGCTATCTTATTTCACAGTCACCTAACGTTGCAGAAATATGGTTTCGTCTTGGTAATATTTATGCGTATACAAACAAGCCTGAAAAAGCCATTATTGCCTACCGTGAAGCCGTTGTAAGGCAGCCAGCATATGGTAAAGCCTGGCATAATCTTGGGCTTATTTCTTTAAAGCAAACGACCGCCCTGTATCTGGAAATGTTAAAGAATATAAAAAATAGTTCTCCTTTATATGCTCAGGTGAAGCAAACTGCAGATGCCTTAATTAAAATATTAGAGCAGCGTCGTGCAAACAGCAAAGCGGCAACGAAGGCAAAAATGGATACACAAAACATGCCGGAGGCTAAAAAAGAATGAGACGGCAGTCTGGCCAGAGTATGACTGAATTTCTGGTTATTATGCCCGTGATGCTGCTGCTCATTATGGGCGCTATTCAGTTTGTTTTTATTTATCAAACTAAAACCACATTAAATTATGCCACTTTTGAAGCTGTGCGGGCAGGCTCGCTGGAAAATGCAAGTATCACTGCGGTTAGAAATGGGTTTACCCGTGGCATCACCCCGTTGTTTGCTCGTTTTGCGACGACTGATAATAGTGATGACGAACTGGCAAAAAAGGTATTGTTAGCAAGGGAGATTGCGCGCAATGAGGTTGCCAATGGTTTTGTAAAGTTTGAGCTATTAAACCCAACTGACCGGGCATTTCAAATTTACCAGAATCAGGGCGGTGAGATCCCTAATGATAATTTATCGTTTAGAACTGAAATGGTTGCCGGCTTAAAGATACAAGATGTCAATTTATTAAAGATTCGAATTACTTACTGTATGAAATTGATCGTACCGCTGGTTGATAGGCTGATTGTTGAAACGATTGAAAGTTTTTCAAACGACAGTTTTGTAAAACAAAACTGTCTTAAAGAAAAACGTTTCCCGATAGTGTCGCAGGCGATTATTCGTATGCAAAGCCCGGCGCGCAAATGCCAGGGTGGCGACTGTTTTGATTAACAATGAATAAGGTACCTAATTTAAAGTACGTAGCCCGGATGCAGCGAAGCGAAATCCGGGAAGGTTGAGGACTGCTTCCCGGATTGCATTTTATTCCATCCGGGCTACTTGCTGTTTTGATTAACAATGAGTAAAGCGCCTAATTTAAAGTATTAAGCTCATCGCATGCTTGAGAAAATTCTTTGCTTAGGTGTTCAATTAATGTGCTGGCATTAGAAATGTCGCCACTTTTCCCCATTGCTTCCAGATCGGCTGCAATTCCTGAAAGTTGTAATGCACCAACATTAGCGCTACTTGATTTTATTGAATGCGCATTGCGAGTAAAAACGTCCAGATCATTCTGTTGTTGTAAGTCGTTCAGAGAGTGAACTAATTTACCGGTGTCGTCAGTAAAGGTGCTTATGAGTAGACTAAAGGAATCGCCCATAATTTCTTTGAGCGATATGATGGTGGTAGTATCGATTACATTGCTTTCAGACATTGGTTACTCCTCGTAAATTCCGGTCTTAACTTCGTTTCTGTTTATTGGTTGTTTGCTGTTTTAAGTATTGAGCAAGAAGATTATAAAGGTCATCTTTAACAATGGGCTTTTGCAAATAATCATCCATGCCTGCGGCAATACAGCGCCCTCTGTCTTTGTCGTGCGCGTTGGCGGTTAATGCAACAATAGGAGTAGGCTGGTTAACTTTATTTTCAAGTTCGTTCTTTCTTATTTGTCGGGTTGCTTCGAGTCCATCGAGTACGGGCATTTGGCAATCCATTAATATTAAATCATAAGTGTTGTTTGAAAATTTCTGTACCGCTTGCAGCCCATCGTTGGCGATATCGAGTGTTAAGCCGAATTTTTCCAGTATGGCTTTTGCGACGAGTTGGTTAACAAGGTTGTCTTCAACCAGCAGGATTGTACCGCTGAGGGGGATAAGCTGATTTGGGTATTCGATTTTATTTTTGGGCAAGGTTGTTTGTATATTGGTGTTTAGACTTAAGTTTAAAGTAAACCAGAATGTTGCCCCCTGGCCGAGTTGACTGTTTACACCAATTTCACCCCCCATCAAGGTAACAAGCTGTTTGCAAATAGCGAGGCCCAGGCCTGTACCACCAAATTTCCGGGTAGTGGATGAATCAATCTGGGTAAAGTCAGAAAACAATTTATTTTGAGAGCTTTGATCGATGCCAATGCCTGAGTCTGTAATACTCAATCTCAGGCTTGCAGAATGGTCTTCAATCATTGAGCCTGAAATAGAAATTTTAATTGAACCTTGTTCTGTAAATTTAATCGCATTGCTAGTCAGATTTTGTAAAACCTGTTTTATTCTTAAACTGTCCCCCATTAATTCTACCGGACAGTTATTTTCAATGTTGTAGGTGAGCTGAATATTTTTTTCGTGGCCTTTGCTTTGAAATAAGCTAACAATATCTGCCGTTGCTTTATTTAGATTAAAGGGATTGTTTTCAAGCTCCATTTTTCCTGCTTCAATTTTAGAAAAATCAAGAATGTCATTAATGATAACAAGTAGTGAGTTTCCTGAATCAAGAATAGTATTGAGGTAAAGTTGCTGTTCTTCCGTTAATTCTGTTGTGGCCATTACTTGTGCCATACCAAGCACGCCATTCATTGGTGTGCGTATTTCATGGCTCATGGTGGCAAGGAAATTACTCTTGGCGATGGATGCCGCTTCGGCCCGTGTTTTTTCGATAGCGAGCTGGCGGGTACGTTCTTCGATTTTTGTTTCGAGAACTTCATTTTGTTCCCTTACCTTCATATTAAGTGCCGATGCTTCGATTGTATTGGCACAGTTCAACAGGATAATGGAAAGCAGGCCGAGCGTTGTTTCGTTAATGCTGTCTGTGTCGAAATCAAAGGTTGCGATAAACATGCCAATCACTTTGCCGCGAATGGCGACAACATGAAACAGGCGGGACAGGTTATCTTTGTCGCCATGTAAAACAACGGCACGGTTCTGGTTTAAAGCCCAGGCAAAAGTTCCTTCTTTTATCGCTGCATTGGAAATCTGGTTAATGTGGTTAAAAGACTGAGCGGGCTGGTAATAGGTTAAATTAAAGTCTAAACCATCGTCATCCAGTAATAAAAATCCCATTTCATTAAGCGACATGATTTTGCGAATACGTAACCAGACGGCATCAAGAACCATTGTTGTGTCGGGTTCGCCATCAAATTGTAGTAGTATGTCATCCGGTGTTGCAATGGTGTGTAGTGCATCAATAAGCTGGCTGTACATTTTTGTCATGTGCTGGTTATTGTCGTTGGAGTCAGAAATACTCATGCTGCCCCCGACTTGGCTACTTCTTCATCCTGGCTATCGCCTCCGAGAACGAATTCAACTGCAATGTTATATTGTTTGTTGAGTTCATCAATAACGGTGCTAATAATGGCATCCGGTAAGCCAATGCAATCCCATGCCTGATTGTCTAGTGTTGGAACAAGGTGTTCGCCACTGCTTCCCAGTTGCAGGCTGTTGGCAATAATATCGGCAACATGAATGACGGCGACTTCATCTTTGAAGTCTGCACTGCGCCTGGGAGCATGATGATATGCGGTAGAGTCAATTAACTGAGCAGGGAGTTTCCATTCTTTTAATAACATACCACCTAATTTTGCATGGTCAAATCCAAGCACTTCTTTTTCTTCTTTAAATAACAGTTGTTGTGTGTTTTTTACCTGCAACATTGCCTGACTGATTTCGGTGGGCACTTCTTTGAACATAATCAGCCGGCCAATATCATGTAATAGCCCGGCCAGAAAAAAATATTCAACGTTGGCGGCGCGTCGTAATGAGGCGATGATACGGGCGCTTACCGCACAGGCAATACTGTGACGCCAGAACATTTCCATATTAATAAGTTCTTCGGGTATATCTTTAAACAGCTTCATAACGGAGCTGGCTAAAACCAGCGCGCGTAGTTGCTGAGTACCAATAATAGTGATGGCTTGTGAAATAGAGTTAATTTTGTTGGGAAAATTAAACATCGCACTGTTTGCAAGACGTAACAGGCGTGCAGAAAGTGCAGTATCTTCACTGAGTATATCAACAAGGTATTGATTACTGCAGTTCACATTGTTTAAGGCTTCGTCTATTTTGATATAGATGGTGGGTAAACTTGCAACCTGTAGTGTGCCCTGAATAATATGTTCCGCACTACGCACCATGTTTAGTTTACCTTGTTATCCATATAGTGGTTTTGCCAGTGCTGAAAAAGGTTTTTAATGACCGGGTGGTTCAGATCGTTGTGTTGAAAGTGAATTTTTGCAAGCTGGTTGGCTTCTTCAACCAGTTCGGGCGGATAATTTTTTTTCTTTTCTTCGACATCGGCATCACCTTTAATCTCGACTTCCAGTATTCCCCAGGTGTTAAAAACACGCAGATGTTTTTCACTTAAAATGACGCCGGTTTTCAATAATACGCGCCCTTGCCTGTCTACTACATCGGCATCCAGTTCCATACCGATTTCTACATTGTCCAATAGTATTTTTGCCATTAGGTTTGGTGTCTTTATTTTGCCCGTTAATTATGTGCTCACTGGGTTGAAAACTGCCGGTGTGTTTAGGCATTTTCTGTCTTAAAGCATGCTTTTATATCGGCTAATGAAGCTGAAACCTTAAATTTAAGTGGCTGAATAAATATGCAAAATCCGTTATTAGCAAAATTCAGACCAGATTTGGCATCGAAAGACAATAATTCGACATTTTTAGCTTAATAATGAAAAATACTTCAACATTTATATTGACACAGACCAGCCTGCTAAACGAGAATGTGCGGCTTCATTCGAGGAGGGGTTCCCGAGTGGCCAAAGGGATCAGACTGTAAATCTGACGGCTCCGCCTTCGGAGGTTCGAATCCTCCCCCCTCCACCATTTTCACTGGTTGAAAATTGGGAATGAATTGAGTGGATAATGCTCCTATGGAAGTTATAGTAGTGAGCGCTGTGGATAAAGCATGGCAATAAGTTTTTGAGAATTTAGCGTTGCGGTAAATCGTGGCGAAAAGGCAGGATCTGCGGGTGTAGTTCAATGGCTAGAGCCTCAGCCTTCCAAGCTGATAATGAGGGTTCGAATCCCTTCACCCGCTCCAAATTATGCTTGTGGCTGCTAGAGAATGTTTAGCTATGTTGGCCCTGTGATTGTTTTGGCTCATATAGCTCAGTCGGTAGAGCACTTCCTTGGTAAGGAAGAGGTCACCGGTTCAAATCCGGTTATGAGCTCCAGTTTGTTCTGGTGCGAATGGAAATAAAGTCAAACGCTCCAGTTTGTTCTGGTGCGAATGGAAATAAAGTCAAACGCTCCAGTTTGTTCTGGTGCGAATGGAAGTAAAGTCAGGCGCTCCAGTTTTAAGTGAAGTTTTAGTAGTAGTAAAAGTAAGTTTAATTATATTATATAGAGTAGAGGGCAAAACGGTGTCAAAGGAAAAATTTGAACGAACTAAACCCCATGTTAACGTGGGAACAATTGGTCACGTCGATCACGGCAAAACC
>QIKU01000264.1 GCA_003232015.1 Gammaproteobacteria bacterium | reverse complement strand
TGAATCGACAGAAGCGGGCACTCAGATCCTGATGCCGCCGGTTATCGATGGTTCAGCCATCACTACATCCGATAATGCGATTCGACTCCCCCCTTCCGTTATGGCTAAAAACAGGAAAGTGCCACTGGTGGCTAAAGACAAGGCGGAACTAGCCGCAGTGGTGCCACCGACGCTTGATGAGTCTTCAGAGTAGTTGAGGCCAATACCTTGAACGATCTTGCCACGACAGAACGCAGCGCAGGCACCCGGGCTTTACTGTCTTTTGCGTTTGCCAAGCGGCACGGCGTACTCGTTACCGCCTTATACGATGAACATGTTGAAGTAACACATACCCCCAGTGTTAATACCCAAATCCTGCTTGAACTCCGGAGCCACTATGGTGTGCCATTAGAAATCAAAACAGTGGAAACAGATGAGTTCGACCGTTTACTACAAGCAAGTTATGAATTGCATTCTGATGAAACAATGGAAATGATGGAAGGGATTGGCGATGAAATGGATCTCGAAAGCCTCGCTGATGCACTACCGTTAATCGAAGATTTACTGGAAACCGAAGACGATGCACCGATTATTCGTTTAATTAACGCCTTACTCACGCAGGCGGTTAAACAAAATGCATCGGATATTCATATTGAACCCTTTGAAAATAGATTACTAGTTCGCATGCGAGTGGACGGTGTGATGCGTGAAGTATTACAACCGCAAAGGGTGTTAGCCCCGTTGATTACTTCCCGAATTAAAGTCATGGCAAAACTGGATATTGCCGAAAAACGTTTACCACAGGATGGTCGAATATCATTGCGTGTCGCAGGTCGAGCGGTTGATGTGCGGGTTTCCACGCTACCATCAGGGCATGGTGAGCGGGTAGTACTGCGTTTACTAGATAAACAGGCCGGACGACTTGATTTATTTCAGTTAGGCATGGCAGTTGAAACAACGGTTAGCATTGACCGCTTAATTCGCCGACCACACGGTATTATTTTAGTTACCGGGCCAACGGGCTCAGGTAAAACAACCACACTTTACGCTGCGCTAGAACGCTTAAATGATGCCACTCGAAATATTATGACAGTGGAAGATCCCATTGAATATTACATTGATGGTATCGGTCAGACTCAGGTTAATACTAAAGTGGAGTTAACTTTTGCGCGCGGGCTGCGGGCTATTTTACGTCAGGATCCCGATGTGGTGATGGTGGGTGAAATACGCGATCTGGAAACAGTGCAAATTGCGGTACAGGCAAGTTTAACCGGTCACCTGGTTTTTTCAACGCTGCATACCAATACCGCTATTGGTGCGATTACCCGCTTAAGGGATATGGGTGTTGAACCATTCTTATTGTCATCGAGTTTAGTTGGTGTGCTTGCACAACGCTTAGTGCGTACTTTGTGTGAGTCCTGTAAGCAACCTAAAACAGCCGATGTGGCTGAGTGTTTAGCTTTAGGTGTTGCGCCGGAACAACCGCCCATTATTTATGAGCCCTTGGGTTGTGATGAGTGCAGTAATTTAGGGTACAAAGGCCGTTTAGGTATTTACGAACTGATTGAAATAGATGATACATTAAGAACCATGATCCATGATGGCTCCGGTGAACAGGAAATTGAAAAACATGTAAGAAGCGTTTCTGCAAGCATTCGCAAAGACGGTATTCGGCGTGTCTTGTCGGGTGAAACAGCACTCGAAGAAATTACGCGTGTTGCGTTTGAGGAAGTGTAAGCGAGATGGCCGCCTTTGAATATGTTGCACTTGATGCCGATGGGCGCAAGAAAAAAGGCATACTGGAAGGGGATTCTGCCCGTCATGTTCGCCAGCAGTTACGTGAACAAGGCCTGTTAGCCACTTCTGTTGAAGAAGCGGCACAACGTGAAACAGCGCAAGCGTCGGTTTTTGGCGCACAGCGCAGTATCAGCGCAGCAGATTTGTCATTAATAACGCGGCAGCTAGCCACTTTAACAAAGTCAGGTTTGCCATTAGATGAAGCCACCGCTACGGTAGCCCGGCAAACTGAAAAGCCACGCTTGCAACGTTTAATTTTAGGTATTCGGGCAAAAATTCTTGAAGGCCACTCGCTTGCTGATGGTATGGCGCAATTCCCGCATGTTTTTAATAACTTATATCGTTCGACAGTTGCGGCCGGTGAACAAACAGGGCATCTTGACATTGTTCTGGAGCGGCTGGCTGATTACACTGAAAGCAAGCAACGCTTACAAAGCAAGATTAAGATGGCATTACTTTACCCTGCTGTTTTAATTTTTATGGCCGTTACGATTGTGTCTTTTTTACTGGTGTATGTTGTGCCTGAAGTCGTCAAGGTATTTGAAGATTCAGGGCAAACATTACCACTCATTACCCGTTTGATGATTACTGCCAGTGATTTTCTGGTTGATTATTACTGGCTTATTATTCTGCTGGTTGCAGCCAGTATTTTTATGCTCAGTATGTTATATAAGCAACCAGCGGGAAAAGAGAAGATACATAAAGTCTGGTTAAAGCTGCCGTTGGTGGGGCGTCTGGTACGTGGGTCGAACACGGCTCGTTTTACACGCACCCTGAGTATACTGGTTGCCAGTGGTGTGCCACTTTTAGAAGCGCTTACAATATCAGGGCAAGTGGTTGAAAACTTACCCATGCGTCATGCCATTATTGAAGCCGGTCTGCGAGTAAGAGAAGGTAGCAATTTAGCCAGGTCACTGGATGTCAGTGGTTATTTCCCACCGATTGTCGTGAACCTGATTGCAAGTGGTGAGGTCAGTGGTAATCTGGGTGAAATGTTAGAACGTTCATCCGTTAATCAGGAGCAGGAACTGGAAATGCTGATAACAACATTAATGGGTTTATTAGAACCCTTATTGCTGCTAGTGATGGGTGCGGTGGTATTAATGATTGTACTGGCAATATTGTTACCGATCTTTAATTTAAACCAGCTTATACAATAACTACAGCTAATAAATTTATTGCGAAGGAATTAAAATGAAAAAAAATATGACATATAACAATCTCTGTAATAGACCCTTTAGCAAAAAGGTACAGCACGGGTTTACTTTGATCGAGGTTATGATTGTTGTCGTTATTCTTGGTATTTTAGGTGCAGTGGTTTTACCTAATATTATGGACGAACCCGGAAAAGCACGTATTATTAAAGCAAAACAGGATATTGCGCAGCTTGAATCGGCTTTAGATCGTTATAAACTGGATAACTTTACTTACCCAACAACTGATCAGGGGCTGGAAGCACTGGTAAAAAAACCATCGGGTGCACCGGAACCAAAAAATTACAAAACATCAGGCTATATAAAAAAATTAAAAACCGACCCATGGGGTAATCCTTATTTATATTTAAGCCCCGGTGTCCGTGGGCAGGTTGATATTTATTCCTACGGCCCTGACCAGCAACAAAGTGAAGACGATATAGGTAACTGGAATAATGACTAGGTTTGTTTGTAGATAAAAATGGAAAACAACAATGTACAGAAGGAGACTAATTTTTATTAATCGGCAAAGGGCTAAAATCGTACATGGCTTCACCTTGATCGAGCTTATGGTGGTGATTGCGATTATAGGGATTATGCTGGGTTTAGGTATGTTTGCCTTTGGTGATGGTGGTTTGTCTGACAAGCTTGAAGATGAATCACAGCGTTTGTATGGTTTGATAAAACTGGCACAGGAAGAGTCCATTATTCAGTCAAAAGAACTGGCTTTGGAATTAGACCGTGATGGTTATGTCTTTAAGCAATTATACGATGGTAAATGGGTTGATATTACTTCGGACAAGATTTTTAGAAAGCGCAGTTTAACCGCAGGTATTGAACTGAGCCTTGAAGTTGAAAATGTAAAATTAGCACTCACCAGCAATGAGGATAAGGATGAAGCTATTCGAATATACATTTTATCCAGTGGTGAGTTAACGCCCTTTGATATAACGCTAAAGATAACAGAGTTACAGCAATTTTTTAAAATAACAGGTCAGGCCAATGGTCAGCTGATTTTAGAAAAACAGGATATGTAAATGATGTTTAAATCACTCCTGAACAACAATAATTATTTATACGTGCACGGGCAAAGCAAAGGCTTTACTCTATTAGAAGTGCTGGTGGCTCTGGTGTTTGTTGCGGTTGTTTTAACAGGGTTGGTAAAAGGTGTTGGTGAGAATGTTAATAATGCCAATGAATTACGGGATAAAACCTTTGCACAATGGGTGGCCGTTAATAAGATAAATGAGTGGCGTTTGCAAAACCTGTTTCCGGCGATTAGCCGAACAACCGGGCAGCAAATGATGGGAGACCAGGAATGGTACTGGGCTTCACAGGTGATAAAAACAGAAGATAAAAATATTCGTCGGGTTGAGTTGAGTGTTTATAAAGATGAAGAAAACAGAGACAGAAAATTACAACCTGTCATGCGTCTGACTTCTTTTTTAAGTAAAGCGATATGAGCGGTAGTAAATCAACTGCGCAGTCGGGCTTTACTTTATTAGAGCTACTGGTGGCATTAAGTATTTTTGCAGTTATGTCGGTGATGGTATTTGGTGGTTTACGGGAAGTTGTTAATGTTAGAGCGGCAACCGACAAGCACACTTCCCGATTAGCCGAGTTACAGTTAGCCTTTATGAACTTTAGTCGTGATGCCCGACAGTTAGTTAATCGAACTGTCCGCGGTGAATATGGTGACCGTTTAAATGTATTGCAATCGAATGATATCGGCAAGTATCGGCTTGAACTAACACGAGGCGGCCACCCAAACCCGGCAGGATTAAATCGGAGCTCATTACAGCGGGTTGCTTATGGTGTAGAAGATAATAAATTATACCGTTATCGCTGGAATGTACTGGATCGTGCCGAAGATAGTCTGCCAGTGAGAACTTTAATGCTAAAGGATATCAATGGTTTTAGTCTCAGGTTTTTAGGACGTGTTGAACCGTCTGGCGAAATTCAAAATAATCAGTGGCTAACGGCATGGCCACCACAAACTGATGGTGAGGGAGTTGATGTTTTTCCACAAGCCATTGAAGTGACATTTGAGCTGGATGATTGGGGGCGATTTACCCGTTTGTTTATATTTCCCGATGTATGATATAAAAATACAAATGAAATAAAAAATTATGATGCAACAACGTAAATTACTTATAAAGCAACAAACGGGTATAGCATTAATTATGGTGCTAATCGTTATTGGTATCATTGGAATTATGGCTGCAAATATTTTGTCAAAACAGCAATTGAGCACGCGCAGGACAGAAAATCTGCGCAACAGTGAACAGGCCTATATGTATTTATTAGGTGCAGAAGACTGGGCTAAAAATATACTTGCTCAGGACTTTAAAGATAATAAAACAGATTCCTTTGACGATGACTGGGCGTTTGATCTGCCCCCAATTCCGGTTGAAGGTGGAACAATACAGGGTAAGCTTAAGGATTTACAGGCACGTTTTAATATGAATAATTTTTTAAAGGCAGGCAACCCGGACAAAGACAGTATTTCGCTCTTTAAAAATTTATTAAATGAGAATAACATTGATACAGAAGTAACAGATGCCATTATTGACTGGCTGGATGCGGATCTGGATTCTACTATTCCTGCTGGTGCAGAGGATGGTGAATATTTAAATTTAGATATGCCTTATCGTGCAGCAAATCGACTAATGGCAAGTGCGTCAGAGCTGGTTATGGTAAAAGGATTTAATTATAAAAGTTATAAAAAGATCGCACCGTATATTGTTGCTTTGCCTGTTTTTACACCATTGAATGTAAATACCGCAGGTGCCATGCAAATAAGTATGTTATCAAACCAGATCAGTTTAACCGATGCAAAAGACATTATAAAAGAACGTAGCAAGTCCGGTTATAAATCAGTTGACGAGTTTATAAAACAGGATGCGTTAAAAGGGAAAAAAATAACAAAAAGTCTACTTTCGGTAAATAGTGACTATTTTTTACTTCAGGCACGCTCTATTATCGGAAATGTACGGTCAGAATTATATAGTGTTTTATATCGTGATAAAAATGGTAAAATGAAAGTATTATTACGTAGCCAACGGAGAATATAAATGGCACGCGAGCTGTTTATTTTTTTAGATTCTACTCGGCAGAACAATGCCCGTCTGGATAACGAACTGGAACCTGGCTCGGCACATGGCCGTTGGGTATTGTGTAATAATGGCAAGCCTCTCGGTACCTTAATAAAGGGGCCGCTCTCTTCTGCCGCTAAAGCTGCACGTGATGCGCGGGTTATTGTTATTGTACCCGGAGAAGACGTTGTTGTTGCTGAAGTCAGTTTACCCGGCCAGAATAAACAGCGCTTACTGGCAGCACTTCCATTCGCTTTAGAAGATCAACTGATTGATGATGTCAGTGATTTGCATTTTGTGCTTGGACCGCGCTACGGTAACAACCAATATGTGGTTGCGGTTGTTAACCGCGAATGCATGCAGCGTTGGAGTGATATTTGTGATGAGCTTGGTTTACGTGTTGATGTGATGCTGCCAGACACGTTGGCATTGTCAACCAGCATTGGTACCTGGACTATATTACTGGAAGATACTCGTTCGGTTGTTCGCACTGGTGTGCATGCAGGTTTTGCTGTTGATCACAGTAATCTAAATCAATTATTAAGCACCACAATAAGTGATGCCGAAGGTGTGACACCTGAACGAATTAATATTATTGATTGTCGTGATATAAATATTAATACGAATGACTTTAGTCTTGATTCCGGTATCGAGTTGCATGTTAATAATTTTGAAAACGACAGCCTAATTTGGCTGGCGGAACATTTTGATTATGAGGCACCGGTTAATTTGCTTTTTGGAGAATTTAGCCGAAAAGAAAGGGTTAAAGGTCATCTGCGAAAATGGTACCCTGCTGCTATGTTGTTAGCGGCGGTTTTATTTTTAAACGTGACAACAAAGATTGTTAACTATGTTTCATTAAGTAATGAAAGCCAGAAGTTAACAACTAAAATGGAACAGCTGTACAAAAGAACTTTTCCTCAGGCCAAACGTATAGTTAATGCCCCAGCTCAAATGCAGCAGAAACTTAATGCGCTCCAAAGCCGCACAGGGAATAGTCAGTCAAGTTTATCTGTAATGTTGACTCAGGTTGCGCCCATTTTACGCTCAACGCCTGGGTTACTGATAAAATCGTTACGTTACCAGAATGGCCGTATCGATATTGAATCAGACTTAAGAAATTTTGCTGCGTTAAATCAGTTAGAAAAGACGTTGTCTGAGCGTGCAGGGATGAAAGTCGAGATTAAGTCGGCATCACAAAATAAAGATAAAGTTGTCAGCCGTCTGGAAATCAGGAGGCCAGGTTTATGAAAGTAGTTAAAGAATATCTTAATGGGCTTGAGTCGCGTGAGCGTAATCTGGTTATTGTTGCTGCTGTGCTGTTGGCTCTGGTTATACCGTATCAGTTTGCCTGGAAACCTTTTTCTGCCAGTCTGGATAACATGAATATGAGGGTGAAATCTCAAAGAAATCAATTTTTGACAATGCAGGTTCAAGCAACCGAAATTAGAAAGCTTCGGGGAAGTGGAGCAATGGTTGCACAACCTGGCAAGCAGTTCCTGAATAATCTGATTAATACCGCAGCAAAAAGAAATGGCCTGGCAAATGCGCTTAATATAAAAGCAGACAGTGAAAATAATTTACGTGTATCGATGGATAATGTGCCTTTTGATAATGTTATAAACTGGCTGGATCAATTAATAACAAAAAGCGGCGTTATTGTGAATAAATTAACAGTTGACAGGATGCCAACGGTTGGCCGAGTGAATATAACTGTTTATATGGAAGCGCCATGATTGGTTTAAAATCAAAAGCATCGCGTAGCAGTAAGCGACGTAAGCGTAAACTAAAGCGTCGATATATACGTTATACGGTATTCGCGGTTATTTCATATTTTGTATTTTTAGTTGTAACTTTACCTGCAAGTGTTGGTTTTTCATTTATTAAGAATAATCCACAGTTAAACAGGCAACTTCAGTTTACCTCTGTCACGGGAACGGTTTGGTCGGGTAGTGCCAGTGCTGTGCATATCTCAGGAATAAATATTGGCCAACTGGACTGGAATTTGAAGTTACTCCCTTTGTTATTTGGTGAACTCAGTGTTTATCTAAAGATCAACAACCAACAGTCTTCTGCCAGCATGCTGTCCGGCTCAGGAACCGTTGCTATTTCAGTTTTTGGGGATATTAGTGTTGATAACTTCACTGCTGCATTTCCGGTAGATTCACTCGCACCTCTAATGTATGGTTTACCTGCGCGGTTTGGCGGTGATGTAAATATGCATATCGACTCTTTATCGCTTGTAAAAGGAAATCGCATTAACCTGAAAGCACGAATTGTTGTATCTAAAGCGCGGCTGGTTTCTCCGCAACGCATTGAGTATGGGGATATTCTAATTCAGGCTTCACCACAACTTTCCGGTAGTCAGTTTGTGTTAACCGATCAGGGCGGTCCATTGATACTTGACGGGAATGTTAAAATAAAAGGTAATGGTCTTTATTCAGTCAATCTTGGCTTAGGTGCAAGAAACAGTGCTTCCAAAGATTTGCAAAATGGTTTACGTTTTCTTGGGCAGCGCGATGCAACCGGCAAGTACCGTTATAAATCTAAAGACAAGTTAAGAAACTGGTAAGTTTAAGGTCTGTTGATCTTTCCGATGTCAGGTTGATTTTGTTACTCGATACCAAGTTTTTTAATTCGATAACGTAGTGCTCTGAAAGTAATCCCTAGTACTTTTGCCGCTGCTGTTTTATTGTATTTTGTTTGTTCCAGCGCTTTTATAATGGCTTTCTTTTCCGTGTTAAGTAATGCAGGGTCAAGGCTTAAGTTAATCAGGCTTATATCTTTCTGGCTTGAATCTTGCTGGTGTGAATTTTTTAGAGGTGAGCTCTCCGGAAGCTGCAAATCATCGACTGAAATTGTATTACCTTCAAAGAGAGTCATTGCGCGTTCAAGAATATTTTCCAGCTCACGTACATTCCCAGGAAAGGAATAAGCCTGTAACGACTTTATTGCGGTGTTGGATAATTTAACAACATCGGTTTGCCATTCTTTGGCAATCTTTCGCAGAATATGTTGTGCAAGTAAGGGGATGTCATCAGTATGTTCTCGCAGTGAAGGTACTTTTAATTCAATCACATTAATGCGGTAAAATAAATCCTGACGAAACTCACCTGCTTCAACCAGTTGCTGCAGGTTTTTATGTGTTGCACTTAAAATACGGACATTAACAGGTATTTCAGTTTGATGCCCAATGGGGCGAATGGCTTTTTCCTGTATAGCACGCAATAGTTTAACTTGCATGGCTAAGGGTAGGTCAGCAACTTCATCTAAAAAAAGTGTACCGCCGTCCGCAGCCTGAAATAGCCCGGTTTTATCGTTGGTGGCGCCGGTAAAGCTGCCTTTTTTGTGGCCAAAAAATTCGCTCTCAACCAGGTCAGTCGGGATGGCACCACAGTTTACCGGTACAAAGGACTGGGCTTTTCGTGGCCCATTGTCGTGGATAAGTCTTGCGGCCAGTTCTTTACCTGAACCGGATTCACCACTTACATAAACTGGAGCCTGACTTCGTGCCAGTTTAATAATAGTTTTTCGAGTATTTTCAATAATGGCAGATTTTCCCAACAGCGCCTGCTCTGAGTGAATTACTTTGTCTGATGTTTTATTTTTAAGTTCAAGCGCACTTGAAACCAGATTGCGCAGTATTTTTAAATCAACGGGCTTGGATACAAAATCAAAAGCACCGGCTTTAAGTGCCTCGATAGCTGACTCCATATTACCGTGCGCGGTAATCATGGCAACAGGCAGTTCAGGATAGTTTTCAGAGATATGACGAACAAGATCAATGCCATTGCCATCCGGTAGTTTCATATCGCTTAAGCACAGATCAAAGTCAGATTCAGCAAGATAGGCTTTTGCCTGAGTAATATCTTCTGCGGTTTGCGTGTCAATGTCCATGCGTGACAAAGTAATATCCAGCAATTCACGAATATCGGGTTCATCATCAATAATAAGAGCTTTAAAGCTTGTTTTTTTATTCATTAACTTATACTGCGTCGGGGATCCTGGAAGGTTATTCTAAAACAACTGCCGCCAGTTGCAATAGGAATATAATTCATTCGCGCCTGATTGCATTCAGCCAGTTCTCTTGAAATATAAAGTCCTAAACCACTGCCGGTGGGTTCTGTTGTAAAAAAGGGTTCAAAAATATGTTGCGCAGTTTCTGCTGTCATGCCACTGCCATGATCAATAATATCAAGAAAGGGACGGTTAAACTCGGGGGTAATGCCACCACGTAGTTCTATTTTTGGATTGTTTAAATGTTCTTTACTGTGGCGTAAACCGTTTTCACACAGGTTTGTTAATATTTGTTCTAAATGTGAAATATCAAAACGAATTTTTACCTCAGCAGGTTTTATATCGATAGAAATTTCATCTTTATTTTTCTCATTGGCATGGAGATGTTGTGTTTCCTTGTCAAAATTCTGGCTGGCAATAAAACCATTTACAAATGTCTGTAAGAATTTTTTCAGCTCAAAGACTTCTGGCCGTGAATGATCACGCCGACCGAGTTGCATAATATTTTCAATGATGGTGTTCATTCGAGCGGACTGTTCAAAAATAATTTGCGTTAGCCGTTTATCATGTTTGTCCAGATTTTCAGATTCTTCTAATAGCTGGCCAGCATGACTAATAGCCCCTAACGGGTTTCTTATTTCATGTGCAATACTCGCGGTTAGTCGACCTAGCGCAGCGAGTTGCAGATGCTGTGCCTGTTGTGCCATTACGGATGTATCTTCTAAAAAAATGAGTATGCCTGATTTATTATCGTGTGTGATTTTAGCAAAACGTGGCATGACATTGGCGTGCAGCGGTGTTGGGCGAATAACTTGTGGCGTGAACTCAGTGTTTTTTCGCCATTGCTCCACTTGCTGCACAAGTTCTGGAACAATAACCGAAAGATTAGGCAGCCTGCTTGTTGATGGCATGCCGAGCATATGCCATGCAGACTCGTTAATCAGCCGCATATCATTGTCGTTGTCGATTACCAGAATGCCGGTTTGCATTCGTTGAATAATATGCTCAGTAAGTTGAGCCATATTGGCCAGATCAACGCCACGTTTAACGGCGAGTGCTTCACTTTCTTTTAATCGAATCGACAGCTTGTGTGAAATAATGGCAGCACTAAAAAAGATAACACCCAGAATACCGGCATAGGTATAGCCCGATGTGGGTTCGTTCTGGATATAATGACTAAATAGCTGGTGCCCGAGTAAGGTAATGGTGGCCAGTGCTGCAAAGTAAAGCGCTGAGCGAAAGGGTACGATCATACTATTACCGGCAACAGTAATAAGAAGCAGAGTACCTAAGCCTGTCTGGATACCACCACTCGCATGCATTAATAGTAAAATGGCAATGCAGTCGACCAGCACGCTGCTGTGAATTTGTATTAGCTGGTTGGGTTTTTTTAATTGAATCATCATCCAGAAAAGGCAGGCAGCCACAAGATAATAAAGGCTTGTTTGAGTAAACAGGGCCTCATTGACACTGCCGAGCGGATGAAATGTAATTTCGGTAATGGCTAAAAAAAGAAAAAAAGCAGAAAGGGCGGTGCGGTAGATATTTAAATAGGTGAGTGGTTTCCACGCATCAATGTGCTGATCGTTTCCCTGCGCATTGAGTGTGGGCGGGTTAAGAGTAAAAGTATTTTTTGTTGCCATAGACAGGGTATCTTAAGCAAGATACTGTTTTAATCTAAAGTCCCCGTCCGCTTGCGGCGGGCACAAAACCGTTGGGGTTTCCAAAGGGGAGAGGCGGAGCTCTCCTCTTTGGTCGGCAGCGGGCTGGATACTCCGTTGATGATATATAATTGATTTTGCCACTTTATTTTTTATGCGCTTTACAACAAAAAAATTGTTTACCCAGTTTTAGCGCTTCCTGTTCGGGTATATGGACACCACAGGTTGAACATTGCACCATATTTTCTATATCCGGTTTATTTTTTTGTTGTTTATGGGCAATGGTTTTACTGGCTAGCCAGTTCTGGCACATACGGTAGGCCAGCCAGATAATAGCGACAATAATGAGTAAGCGGATCAGATTCATAGTATTTGCATTGTAATAATTTGTTTATTAATCATAGCCTTATATGGAGCGTAAGGCTAGTGAGTCGGTTAATTAATGGCTATTTTAAATTAAAGGGGGCTTTCTAGTCATTGTAAAGGGTGAGTATGGGCTGCCTTTTATGCAGGGTTTTGGTGTAAATTGTGATAATACGGGATTTAATCTCCGCACTCAGTGGTTTACCTTCGAGAAAGTCGTCTATTTGCGTGTAGCTGAGCCCAAGTACATCTTCATCGGCTTTTCCGGGGGCTAAACATTCTAAATCGGCTGTCGGGGTTTTATCAATAAGGGTTTGTGGTGCGCCTAGGGTTGATGCAATTTGTCTGATCTGGCGTTTACTTAAGCCAAACAAGGGTGCTAAATCACAGGCGCCATCACCGTATTTGGTAAAAAAGCCGGTAATATTTTCTGCCGAGTGGTCGGTTCCCACGACTAAACCACCAACCAGCCCGGCAACTTTGTACTGAGCTATCATTCGTACTCGTGCTTTGACATTACCCTTGGCAAAATCAATGTGGAAAGCGTTGTCGGATAAAATATCTTGCTCCTCTAATGCGCGTAATGTTTCATCATGGATACTATCGGTGCTGGTTTTAATATTGATACAAATATTTTTAGTGGCCTGAATAAATTGCAGTGAACGTTGGGCATCATCTTCGTCAGCTTGAACATTATAAGGCAGGCGCACGGCAATAAAAGAATAGTGCGGCTCTTGTTGCTGCTCCTGATTTAACGCATTAACTGCAAGCTGCACAAGCCGACCACAGACGCATGAATCAATACCCCCGCTAATCCCCAGAACAAGGTGCCTGAGTCCGGTATTTTTGAGTGTTTGCTTTATAAAATCGATGCGGCGCTGTATTTCAAAGTCAGGATCAATGCTGGGCAGAACCCTCATTTCTGCTCGAATTGCTTCTTCTGTTATTGCTTTTGCGCCCATTGTGCTTCCTGATAATGATAGTGGAGAAGGCATTTTGCCAAAATCTGTGTAAAGTTGCGAGATACAATCGAAATTTGCTGAAAACAATTTTTTGTTTGAGGTTCGTTTGATTTAGCCGGGCTAAGGGGCTTATTTAGCTATGGTAATTCGAATAAAATGCAGTTAATCTCAGTTTACTTAATTTTGTGCAAAATAATACAGGGTTAGTCTAAATATAGTGTGTAAAGCCTGTTTGGGCTATTAGTATCTGTGAAACTCAATATTGCCGAAGGAAATAACAATGAAAAAAATAGAAGCAATAATTAAACCTTTTAAGCTTGATGACGTGCGTCAGGCACTGTCTGATATTGGCGTAACCGGTATGACCGCAATTGAAGTTAAAGGCTTTGGGCGCCAGAAAGGCCATACGGAGCTTTACCGTGGAGCTGAGTATGTTATTGATTTTCTTCCAAAAGTTAAGCTGGACGTGATTGTGACTGAAGACCGGGTGGATGCCTGTATAGAAGCGATTAGCAATGCTGCACGTACCGGTAAAATTGGTGATGGTAAAATTTTTGTGTCAGCTATTGAGCAGGTTGTACGCATACGTACCGGTGAAACAGGCTCGGATGCAATATAGGTTACAGTAGATTGATTGCTGATTAGCCAGGCTTGTCTTAATTTTTCATCGCATCTAAAGTGGCTGGATGATTGGGGTGGTTGAGTTGCAACACCCGTAAAGCATCTTTTTCCAGGTTTTTCAGGCCTAATTTCCGGTAGCCCAGCACCATGATTGCCAGAGCATCAGGGATGGCTTTTGTTTTTGGGTAGTTCTGGATAACGTATTTAGCACGGTTAACGGCGGCTAAAAACGCATTTCGATTCATATAGTATTTTGCGACAAATACTTCATAGCGTGCCAGGTTGTCACGCAAAAGCTTCATACGTTTTA
>QIKU01000162.1 GCA_003232015.1 Gammaproteobacteria bacterium | reverse complement strand
TCTTACCCGGGCAATGTTTTCATCAGTTAAAATTGCTTTACCTTCCATTTAGATTAATTCCCTTATCCTTCAATTCGCTCAAACATTTTATCAAGCTTTTCTTTTAGCGTTTGGGCTGTAAATGGTTTTACAATATAACCATTCACACCGGCTTGTGCTGCCGCAACAATCTGCTCACGTTTTTGCTCTGCGGTAACCATCAACACGGGTAAATCTACCAGCGCCTCTTCAGCGCGAACATGCTTGAGCAGATCGATGCCCTGCATGCCCGGCATATTCCAGTCGGTTACCAGCAGATCAAAACCACCGCCTTGCAGCATAGGTAATGCCGTTATGCCATCATCCGCTTCTGATGTATTATTAAAACCCAAGTCTCGAAGTAGATTTTTAATAATGCGCCGCATCGTAGAAAAGTCATCTACGATCAGGATTTTCATGTTCTTATCCACGAACCCTCCAGAAATCCAGTCTGTTCAAGTTTCAATGACAGATTCTCGTTTTAATGGTCTTCAAACGAGGTCTGTTTTGCGTAAGATAACTATCGGACAGGGAACAAAAAGATTTAATTATGCCCCACAATGAATTTGAGAAAATTGCGGTCGTTTCCATATTAAAAGCGGCAAAAGCGCAAAAACTGTACAACCCCACGCTTATCATCGAATCGCCACACCGGTGAATACACGTAGAGATAATCAGGAAACGGCTAAAAAACGAAAAATATGAATTATTTCACTGCCGTGGCACGACAGTTCGATACCCTGAATGACTAGGTATTTTCGGTTAAACGGTTCGCCATTCTTGCCTGTAATCGAATGACCGCCTGAGAATGGATTTGACTGACCCGGGATTCACTTACGCCCATAACCGCACCAATTTCACGGAGATTCAACTCTTCATCATAATACAATGCCATGACCAGGCGTTCACGTTCAGGCAGGCTGGCCACAGCCTCGGCTATAATTCGTTGCATATCTTCCTTTTGCAAGCCATCAAGCACACCGGGCGCATTATCGGAAAGGTTATCCAGCAGTGATTCTTCACCCAAGCCCATATCTTCAACGCTCAATACCTTGTGATAGCTGTTATCCTGTAGAATCTTGTAATAATCTTCAATGGGCATATCCAGGGTGGCGGCTATTTCGGTATCACGAGCATCCCGACCATGTTCATTCTCGATTTCACGCACCGCTTCGGCGACCATACGTGCCTTGCGATGTACCGAGCGGGGTGCCCAGTCATTTTTACGGATCTCATCAAGCATTGAGCCACGAATTCGTATTCCCGCATAGGTTTCAAAACTCGCACCTTGCAGGGGATCATAGTTTTTCGAGGCTTCAAGTAAACCTATCATACCAGCCTGAATTAAATCTTCGAGCTGGACGCTGGCCGGTAAACGGTTAATCAAATGACAGGCGATACGTTTCACTAGCGACGCGTGCTTCTCGACGACCTGACTGTGGTTAGTTATCTGTTCTGATGCATACATAGCTGCCCCGTTCATGACACCGCCTCAATGGTTGTTGTAGGTGGTTGTACGAGTCGTTCAACGAAAAATTCCAGATGCCCGCTGGCTGCGGCTGGTAACGGCCACTTCATCGTTTTATCAGCCAAAGTCGAAAATGCCTGTGCTGATTTACTACGAGGAAAAGCCTCGACAACCGCACGCTGTTTCTTAACCGCCTTGCGTAGGAAATCATCTTCCGGTACGTACCCCATATAGTCTAGCGCAACATCGAGAAAACGATCGGTAACTTTCAATATTTTATTATAAATTTCTTTACCGTGCTGCGCCCCATTTGCCAGATTAGCCAGCACCCGGAACCTGAAAATACCATGTTCTCGGCTGAGTAGCTTAATGATGGCATAGGCATCGGTAATCGATGCCGGCTCGTCACAGACCACCACAACCACTTCCTGTGCTGCACGAGTAAAACTGGTAACTGAATCGCTAATACCCGCTGCCGTATCAACAATCATCGTATCTATATTATGTGAAATAGCGCTAAACGCATTGACTAATCCGGCATGCGTCTCGGGAGATAATTCGGCCATCTCTTTAATACCTGAAGCCGCAGGAATAACTTTTATTCCGGCAGGGCCGTCCAGCATGATCTCTTCCAGACTACGTTCACCGCTAATGACGTGATGTAAGTTGGCTTTTGAGTGCAAACCTAACATAATATCAATATTCGCCAGGCCAAGGTCGGCATCCAGAACTAATACTTTTCGTCCCGCATGGGCAAGTGCAATACTTAAATTAACCGCAATCGTAGACTTACCAACACCGCCCTTGCCTCCGGTTACGGCAAGCACTCTTACTGGTTTCGGATCAGCCATACGTCTTAGTCCTGTTGCTTGATCGACGGAGATAACATTAGACATTTGCATGTGCCACCATGCCACCGATCATTTGTGAAATGGGATCGTCTTTTGCCCCCACACCCACATCCTGCATAATCGTCACCGCTCTCGAAACCAGAGCATGAGCACGTGCAGGATGTATATCTTCTGGCACCTGTTGTCCATCACTGATGTAGGCAATGGGTATTTGCTGTTCTGCTGCTATCGACAAACCACCACCCAGACTGGTCGTCTCATCAACTTTCGTTAATATCAACCCTGATAACGGCACGGGTTTAAATGCGCGCGCCACATCCGTCATCACGCCTCGTTGATTATTCGCGGCCAGAGTGAGATAAACTTGAATATTATGGCCAGTTTCACTGAGCATACCCAGCTGTTCATTTAAACGCATATCGCGCTGACTCATACCTGCGGTATCGATTAAGACTAGATCCTTGTTGTGGAATGCGGCCAGGGCGTCCTGCAAACTTTCAACATCACTCGCCACACGCATGGGAGCCCCCATGATTTTCGCATAATTACGCAACTGCTCATGTGCGGCAACCCGGTAGTTATCTGTGGTAATTAATCCCACCCGTCCCTTACCATGTCGCAATATGTAACGTGCCGCCAATTTTGCCACGGTGGTGGTTTTACCCACACCGGTCGCACCCACAATCGCCACTACATTCTGTTTTTGATTTAAAATGTTATCATCCTGTACCGGTAAGCGATGCGCTAATGTACCTAGTGCCATGCGCCAGGTGTGATCAATATCATCACTCTCCTGCAAACCCTCAGAAATTTCTCTGGCTAATTTTGGGCTTAATCCTAATGCGATTAAGCGCTGCAATACACGAGCACGAATCGGATGATATTTCGATTCGTTTTCCCAGGCCAGCCCGGAAAGTTGGTTTACCAATAAACCCCGTAACGATCGTATTTCAGACTGCATTTCTTTGAACGAATGGTCTTGCTCTAGCTTATAAGCATCTTTGGCTGGAGTGGAATCGGTAACATCTTCTTCGTGAACCGAACCGCTATCAAAAATAGTTGATTTCGATTTAGTCGTAACCTGGGTATGAGCAGGTGCATTAACCGAAGCAGCAGGAATATTTCGTGCATAACGAACATCATCCCAGACAGCCTGGCGATTCACTTCCCGTTCACTGCACTGTTCTGCATTCTCAAATACCGAGTTAGAAATGTTCTTCGAACCACCCAGTAAACTTTCGTCATAATCGATGGCGGCAACCACTTCAATGCCATTTTCGGTTTTATTATTGGATAATATCACTGCATCGGCACCCATCACATCGCGCACATTGCGAATAGCCTGTCGCATATCTCTACCCGTAAACCGTTTAATTTTCATATCTCGTCAGTACCTACGCTCATGTTCCTGATTGTTGCATTTGTCCTGGCTGACTATTCTGCCCTACGGTTGCCACAATCTTTATTTGTTTATCATTTGGTATCTCGTTATAAGACAGTACATGTAAAGCTGGAATTGTGTGCCTTACAAATTTTGCCAGCATCGGTCTCAATACAGCCGAAACCAGCAATATGGCCGGCAAACCGTTTTGTTCCTGTGTCGCCGTTGTCTCCTGTAATGAGCTGTGGATCCTTTCAGCGAGCCCGGGTTCGATGCTGGTGGCGCCACCTTCAGTTGCCTGTATTGTCTGATGCAACAACTGTTCCAGCGCCGGATCCAGTGTGATAACAGGTAACTCCAGCGCCATGCCATTGATTTGTTGGGTAATTGAACGTCCAAGTGCCACCCGCACCGCTGCGGTCAAAATGTCAGGCTCTTGACTCCGGCTACCATGCTCCGCCAAGGATTCGGCTATGGAACGAATATCGCGAATCGCCACACCTTCTTCTAACAGGTTTTGCAACACCTTCACTATCGTGCCCAGTGAAAGCGTGTCCGGAGTTAAGTTCTCGACGAGTTTGGGGGCTGATTTGGCAAGCATATCCAGAATGTGCTGGACTTCTTCATGACCAAGCAGCTCATGTCCATGCGTTTTAACCAGTTGGCTGAGATGGGTAGCGATAACGGTATTAGCATCGACCACGGTATAACCAAAGGTCTGCGCCTGATCACGTTGAGCGGGTTCAATCCAGACCGCGGCCAGACCAAATGCCGGGTCAGTCGTTTCGATACCTTGTAAAGTCCCAAAGACCTGGCCGGGGTTAATGGCAAGATCGCGATCCGGATACACTTCCGCTTCGCCGACGGTGACGCCCATGAGGGCAATACGATAGGCGCCGGGTGATAAATCCAGATTGTCGCGAATATGCACGGGGGGGACTAAGAAACCCATTTCCTGAGAAAGTTTTTTACGAACGCCTCTGATGCGCGGCATCAATTGACCGCCTTGTTGTTTGTCCACCATAGGGATCAATCGATAGCCCACTTCCAGATCGATCGCATCCAGCGGTTGCACATCATCCCAACTCAATTCCGTTGACTCAGGTTTTGTCGCCGGCTCAACTTGTACTGCTACCTGCTGTTCTTTTTTCTTGTTATGCTCATGAATCCAATATGCACCCGCGCCACAGATAATAGCCAGGGTTAAAAACGCAACATTAGGCATGCCAGGAATAATTCCTATGATACCAAGAATGCTGGCGGTAACCCCAAGTGATTTTGGGTTATTAAATAACTGGTGAAGCACCTGCTCACCCATATCCTGTGAACTGGAGACACGCGTAATTATGATACCTGCCGCGGTCGATAATAATAACGCTGGAATTTGTGCAACCAGGCCATCTCCAATCGTTAACAATGTGTAGTTTACCGCCGCCTGAGAAAAACTTAGATCGTGTTGTGCAATCCCGATCGATAATCCACCGATAAGATTGATCACTAATATCAGTATACTAGCAACCGCATCGCCGCGAACAAATTTACTCGCACCGTCCATTGACCCATAAAACTCTGCCTCAGAACTAATTTCTGCTCGGCGCTGACGCGCTTCATCTTGTTCAATCAAACCGGCACTCAAATCAGCATCGATAGCCATTTGTTTACCCGGCATTGCATCCAGGGTAAAACGCGCACTCACTTCAGATATACGAGTTGCACCTTTGGTAATGACGACAAAATTTATAATAACCAAAATCAAAAACACCACCAGGCCAACCGCGTAATTCCCTCCTACTACAAACTCACCAAAGGCCTTAATAACCTGCCCTGCTGCATCTGGCCCAGTATGGCCATCAAGCAAAACAACCCGCGTCGAGGCAACATTAAGCGCAAGTCGAAGTAATGTCGTAACCAGCAAAACAGTTGGGAATAAGGTAAAGTCTAAAGGTCGTTTGGTATAAATTGTCACTAATAAAATCACCAGCGCAAGCGATATATTAAATGTGAACATGGCATCCAGCGCAATCGGCGCAAGTGGCACGATGATCATGGCCATCATCATCATCATTAACAGCGGCGCGCCTAGCCCGATTCGACTAATACTTCGAATTGAATGTAACACTGAGGTTTGTTCTGCCATTTATTCTAACTTCATCTGCTTATGAATCAAATTGCATGTCATCTGGAATCGGAAGGTCATCAACTTTCGTATCTTGTTTAGTTTTCCAGTCAGGACGTTGTTTTAACTGGAATACATACGCAAGCACTTTGGCTACAGCCAGATACAAACCCGCCGGCACCTCCTGATCCAGTTCGGTAGTGTGGTGCAATGCCCGCGCCAGTGGTGGTGATTCAACAATTAAGACATCATGTTCCTTTGCGATCTCTCTAATTTTCAAAGCAAGCACATCAATTCCTTTAGCCACCAGAACAGGCGCATCCATTTTGTTCTGATCATATTTTAGTGCTACCGAATAATGCTCCGGGTTAGTAATAATAACATCGGCTTTCGGTACTTCAGACATCATGCGACGTTGTGCTATTTCTCGTTGCTGACGTTTAATTCGAGCTTTGAGTTCAGGATCGCCTTCGGTATCCTTACTATCATCACGAACTTCCTGGAATGTCATTTTAATCTGTTGATTATGATCCCAAAGTTGAAACGGTATATCCAGAAGGGCAACAATGATCATTGCCGAAGATATAGTAATAAACCCCCATATTAATAAATTGATGGCATGGTTTATGGCAAAATACAAAGGTTCGTAACCGAGCCCAACATAGACATCCTGCTGGCTATACAGAAAAATAATAGCCACTCCACCTATGAAAATAAATTTAAGTAGTGCTTTTAATAATTCAACCAGGCCGCGCCAGGCAAAAATACGCTTCATCCCCTTGATTGGATCGAGTTTCTCAAATTTAAAACTAATGGCTTTACCGCTTAGATTAAGCCCTCCAATCAGAATCGGACCAGCAACAGCAAACACCGTCACCACGACAAAAAATGGTATGACTGCAAACACCGCATCAAATACTGCATTTTCAAATTGTTCGAATAATACAGTTTCATCAAAGATAATTTCTCTGTCAACGGAAAAATAATTTCGGCTAATTTCCATTATATCTCGGACTAACTCAGGCCCAAGCATCAATGCTGCCACGCCCGAAGACATTAACAGTAACATTGTATTTAATTCACGAGACTGAACAACCTGGCCTTTATCCCTGGCCTGTTGTTTACGTCGTGGGGTCGCGTCATGGGTGCGTTCCTGACCACTATCTTCAGCCATACTTTAAGCCACCCCTAATATTGTTTTGAGTAATCGATATGCCTCATTAAACAAATTAGTTGAATGCGGAACAATGCCTGGCAACGTCGCAAATATCACACCGAAGCCTAATATCATGGTTAGCGGAAAGCCGATAACAAAAATGTTCATTTGGGGTGCTGCTCGGGTCATGATACCAAATGCAAAATTCACTATTAGCAACGAAGCAATGGCGGGTATTGCCATGCCAACGGCACCGGAAAACAAAATTCCCGCCCAGTGCACGAGCCGTTTAAAATCTTCTGGCACTAAACCCGTTGAGGAAATTGGCATGGCCTCAAAGCTATCGAACAACACTTCAAATAACACCAGATGGCCATTTAAAGCTAAATAGATCAACACAACCATAATCACATAAAACTGACTCACCACCGGTGCCTGGGTGCCATTTTGAGGATCCACCATTGCCGCAAAACCCAGACCCATTTGCATTGCAACCACATGGCCACCGGTGATGATTGCAGCCAATACAAGTTGCAAGGTAAAACCCATCAAAACACCGATCATGAGCTGTTGCCCTAACAGCAAAAAAGAAGCTGGACTAAATATTTCAACATCAGGGACTGGTGGTATGATTGGCATAATCATAAATGTAATAGCGACACTTAAGCCCAATCTTATTTTTACTGGTACTGTTCGGGCAGAAAATACGGGCGCGGTCATTAATAAACCCGCAACCCTAAATAACGGCCACAACAGGGTGCCTACAAAAGCCGTAAGTTCGCTATTTGATATCACCATTCTTTATCATCCTATAAGAAAAGGGATGTCGTGAATAAGTCCGATGGTATAGTCCATCAGTAAATTTAACAGCCATGGGCCAGCAATCATTAACGTTAATACTGTAATAATAATTTTAGGGATAAAGCTCAATGTCATTTCATTTATCTGCGTCGCCGCCTGAAACATACTAACCAACAGACCAACCAGTAACGCCGGAATCAACACCACCAACAACATAATCAAAATTATCTCTAGCGTGTGTTGAAAAACAGATATAACTACTTCTGGCGACATTAGCTAAGACCATTCCTTTTATAAATTTAATAATTAGACAAAAAAACTTGATGCCAATGTACCTATAATAATATTCCAGCCATCAACTAAAACAAAAAGCATGATTTTAAAGGGTAAAGATATGATCATGGGTGATAACATCATCATACCCATCGACATCAAAACACTGGCGACCACTAGATCGATAATAAGAAAAGGTATAAAAAGTAAGAAGCCAATCTGAAACGCCGTTTTCAATTCGCTCGTTACAAACGCCGGCACCAGGATCCGAAAAGGTACTTCCTCAGGTGTTTTAATATCTCCAACATTCGCTATATCAGAAAACATTGCGATATCGTTGGTTCGAGTCTGGCTTAGCATAAATTTATGCAATGGTTGTCCCGCTTTGGTTACCGCCGTTTCCAGATCAATCTTCTCCTCAATATAAGGCTGATACGCAATATCATAAATTTGATTAAATACCGGAGCCATAATAAAAAAAGTAAGAAAAAATGCTAACCCAACCAACGTCTGTGAAGATGGTGTTTGCACCAGGCCAATGGCCTGACGCAAAATAGCTAACACAATAATTATTCGAGTGAATGAGGTCATCATCATAACCGCCGCTGGCAGCAAAGTCAGCATGGTCATTAAGATTAAAACTTGAATACTCAATGAGTAAGTTTCAGTGTCACCTTCTCTTTTAATAGTCAATGCTGGGAAGCCTTCTTCCGCATAAACCAGATCCGGAGCAAAAAAAACACCCATAAAAATCAACACCACTAACCCAGGCAACCAGGGATTATGTGTCATTTTCGAACCCCACGAAGATAACTATTCAGTTTTTTAGAAAAACTTTCTCCGTCACCATCAGCAGATGAACCTGTATCAATTTTTTCTTCTAATTCATGTAAAGTTGTGATCCGTCCAGGCGAAACGCCAAGTAACAACTGTTTTTCACCAACCTGAACTAATAAAATCCTTTCGCGCTGGGTTAAACTAAGACCACCTACCACTTTCAATGCACCATTTGCTCGTGTATTTACAAAACCAGTTCGTTTTATTACCCAGGCCATGGCCAGAATAGCGGCCACAACAAATAATAACCCCAAAAACACCTGCGCAAAATCACTCATACCAACCGGATCCGATACCGTTGATAGTTGTGGCCTGTCATTTTCTTTGCTTAATGCATAAAGATTAGATGTGACAAGATTGAGTAGCAAAAACAGGTAAAGACGCATCGTTTTCACCGTTTATTTACTTTAATTTTTTAACACGTTCAGCTGGGCTGATGACATCGGTCAAACGGATACCAAATTTTTCATTTACCACGACAACTTCACCGTGTGCAATCAATGTCCCGTTTACTTTTATATCAAGAGGTTCACCCGCCATTCTATCGAGTTCTATCACTGAGCCTTGATTTAATTGTAATAAATTTCGAATGTTAATTTTAGTACTGCCCACTTCCATGGAAATAATAACTGGAATATCAAGAATAACGTCTAAATTAACATCTTCGTCAATCGACATGACAGCATCGGCAACAAGACTATCCAACTCTGCAGGTTGAGCCCCAACCTGATCAGACGATTCATCTGCAGCTTCAGTCGTATTTTCTGCGTCAGATGCCTCGGCTAGCGCATCAGCCCAGTCGTCCATGACATCATCTGTTTGTTCATTTTCAACATCTGTATCACTCATAAATCGCCTCCTAATGCCGTCAAAGAAAGACTATCACCAGAAATTTTAGGTCTTTCTACCATTTCTATAATCTTAACGGCTTTGCTGCCTTTATGGACACCGTACGTTCCGCGGAAAACAGGAACATCTTCTGCAACAACCGTTATTTTTTCTGGATAATTTATCGGAATAATATCTCCTTCCTGTAAATCCAGTATTTCAGACAATTTCAAAGTAGTTTCAGCAAGTTCGCACGTTAAATTCACTTCTGCACTCTTCACTTCTTCTTTCAAAGCCGAAATCCATCGATCATCACGTTCGGCCCGATCACTTTGAACTCCTGCATCTAATAAATCTCTGATAGGCTCTAACATGGCATACGGCATTACTACATAGAAGGTTCCACCGCCACCATCAAGCTCGACGTTAAAACCGCTCACCACCACCACTTCCGTTGGGCTGACGATGTTGGCGAACTGCGGGTTCACTTCCATGTTCAGATATTCAAATTTAACATCCATGACTGGCTTCCATGCCTCACATAAATCTTTAAAGGCTAAATCCAGGACAATCTCAATAACGCGTGTTTCTGTTGCAGAAAATTCACGGCCTTCAATTTTCGCATGCCGTCCAGAGCCGCCAAAGAAATTATCAACCGTAATAAATACTAATTTAGGGTCAATTACACATAAGGCTTTACCACGCAATGGATGGATTTTCACAAGATTCAAACTGGTTGGAACAAACAAGCTATGCATATATTCTGAAAATTTCATCATTTGCACACCGGATACCGATATCTCTGCTGACCGTCGTAGCATATTGAAAAAACTTATTCTAAAATAACGTGCAAATCGTTCGTTGATCATTTCCAGCGTAGGCATCCGCCCGCGTACGATTCGATCCTGGCTGGCAAAATCAAATGATCTGGCAACACCATCAAAGGATGCTGCATCGTCAGTCTCAACGTCGCCGCTATCGACCCCGTGTAACAGGGCATCAATTTCGTCTTGTGATAATAAATCGCTAGTTGCCATGCTTACTTACTGCATAATAAAGCTGGTAAAATATATTTGTTCAACATTCGGAATTGACTCACCTTTTGCCAGTTCTTCACCCGTTTCTTTGAACTTGGCGGCCATCGCTTCGCCAACAATTTCCTGAACAGCCTCAAGTACCCGTTGCTGAAGTTTTTCTTTACCTTTACGAGTCCGAACATCATCAAATTTTTGCGCACTTAAAATTAACAAAATGTTATTTCTTATCACAGGTTTATGTTTAGTCATTTCATCCGCGATCCGATTATCATAAGTCATCGCTTGCATTTCTACTTGCAAATAAGCAGCCTCCGACTGTTCTTCAAAATTAACGACAAAAGGAGGCTGCATATTGATGTAAAATGCCTTTTTAACCACGAGTTCTTTTTCTTCAGCCGCCACATGATCAGAATCATCTTTGCTGCTGCTTTCTCCCCCCAACATACCGGTAAAAAATAAAACACCAATAATCGTTCCGGTGGTCACTAACATCACTAACACCATGATGATTATCATTTTACCCTTGCCGCTTTGGGAAGCCGATTTTGCGTCGAGTTCCAACTCGTCATCTTTTGCCATTACACGCTCCTTTCAATGTCTAATTCCTAGGTGCAAGACACATGCCACGGATTTCGGGTTGGATTAATACAGGAATTCAAAGGCTTAGCGAGGATTTCGCCCAGTGCGCCAGAGCTTTGACAGCTCAACGATTCTCAGTAGCCGAGAATCTGACAAGCTTTTCTAGTCGTAAAAAGAGTGGGGTTATAACCGCGTTTATTTGACAGCATCAGGTCATTACATCACCACAGCTAAAGGCACTGCATTGTAGAGATATTTACTGTCTGCATAAATAAGATTGGCAACAATTTATAGATCGACTGTTTCATGGCTTTCAATTACCGGGCTAGCATTACAGTCTTTTGCTTTTCCTGTAATTGCGCCCAAAATTCCAACCTCTTTCGCCTTGTTGATCTGCTCTAAAAACTGCACAGTTTGCGGTGTTGATTTTGAATTAACGGATACTAGCATTCCATTATTCAGAGTGACACCAAATTCACTAGATGAAAACCACGAAGGTTTGTGAAGTATTGCCTCGTGGATTTTTATAATCAGGGAGTGTTATAATTTCTTCCTTTTGCAGTGCAGGCTGGCACGTTCCTTTGTCTATTGAACCCACCACACCCTTACCTTTTTCTATACGTTGAGTAAAAACATAACGAACTTTAACTAATTTTGGCTCGTAGTATACAACACCACTAATTCCAGCGCCGATCACTTCAAACGTATCTGGATTAATCTTGACAGTCTCTATATAACTTGCACAACCCGTGAACAGGACAGAAAAAATACGATTAGATTTTGCATTTTTAGCCCCCTGTTTTTTTATTTGAACAGTATATTTTAGTATATCGAGCAGATAACGAAATCACGGGTTATACTCAACAAATTCGTTAGCGAATTTATGTGTCTAACTTATGCATTTGTTCTTTTACAGGACTAAAGATCAAACGATCTCTATTCTGCCCAAACATACTGGGTTCAACCACAACAACCTATTTTGTTAGCGAAATAAACACTTAATTAGAGACAATCATGTGTTCGCGGTAATACCGTAATTCCTCAATCGATTCTTTGATGTCATCAAGCGCAAGGTGGGCGCCTTTTTTCTTAAACCCGCTGGCCACATTTGGCAACCAGCGCCTGGCCAGTTCTTTCAAGGTGCTGACATCGAGATTACGATAATGAAAATAGGCCTCTAAGGCTGGCATGCCACGCGCCAGGAAACGTCGATCCTGGCAGATGCTATTCCCACACATTGGCGAGGTCTTTGCGTCTACAAATTCGGACAAGAATTCAATCGTGGCGTGTTCAGCCTGTTCTTCATTAACCGAACTGTCCTTGACACGTTGTATCAGACCAGAGTTACCATGTTGTTTGGTATTCCAGTCGTCCATAGCATTGAGCACATCATCAGCCTGATGAATGGCCAGAACCGGCCCTTTAGCAAGGACATTCAGGTTCGCGTCCGTCACAATGGTGGCTATTTCGATAATCAGGTCATTTTGTGTGTCTAACCCGGTCATTTCCAGGTCAATCCAGATTAGATTATTAACGTCGTGAGTCATAGTTACCCTTTAAAATATCCAATATCAAGCTTGCCATGTATTGTAGCAAGAGCTAATCTGCCCATAGCAATGCCATCATGATGAAATTGTAATCAAATATACGTTGGTGTTTCGAACCAATATAATAGTGTAATTAGGAGTTTAATGTGTGGTTTAGTTATGTTTTTCTTATCGCCTTAACGGGTGCCATATTTTTACAGTGGTGGTTGATTCTACGTCAGAACAAACACGTTGCACAGAATAGACAGACCGTTCCGGACGCATTTGCTGACAAGATCAGTCTCGACGATCACCAAAAGGCCGCAGACTATACCCGGGCCAAACTGGGGGTCGCCAAAATTGAATTATTCTATGGTGTTGCCATTTTGCTTTTGTGGACATTTGGCGGCGGGCTAAACTTCCTCGATCAACTTTGGACGCCGCTCACAAGCGAACCCCTTTGGCTCGGCGTCGCGGTTATGATCAGCTTTATTATTATCGGCGTCTTTATTGATTTACCGTTTTCACTCTATCGAACCTTTGTGGTTGAAGCCCGATTTGGTTTTAACAAAATGACTTATCCGCTTTTTATAACGGATTTCATCAAAGGAATACTGGTTAATTTAATTATCATCACACCATTACTCTGGGCGGTGCTCTGGTTAATGCAGTCGGCTGGGGCTTATTGGTGGTTTTACGCCTGGGCCGTTATTGTTTCATTCATGTTGCTCATGATGTTTATATATCCTGCCTTTATTGCACCATTGTTTAATAAATTCTCTCTTCTGGAAGATGCAAGTTTAAAAGAACGTATAGAGAATTTGCTTGATCGTTGTGGTTTTAAGAGCAAGGGAATTTATATTATGGATGGCTCAAAACGTTCCAGCCATGGTAATGCCTACTTTACAGGTTTAGGCAGTAATAAGCGTATTGTCTTCTTCGATACTTTGTTAGAATCACTATTACCACAGGAAATTGAAGCCGTGCTTGCCCATGAACTCGGACATTTCAAACACAAACATATCACTAAACAACTCTTTGTGATGTCGTCCCTGATGTTGGGCTCACTGGCGCTGCTTGGATGGCTGATGCAACAGGACTGGTTTTATTCCGGGTTGGGGATTACTTCTAGCTCTACTCATATGGCCTTGATCATATTTATGCTTGTGGTATCGGTATTTAGCATCTACTTTCAACCACTATTTTCTTTCCTGAGTCGAAAAAATGAATTTGAAGCCGATGATTTTGCTGCGAAACAAAGTAATGCAAATGACCTGATCCATGCGCTGGTTAAACTCTATAAAGAAAATGCGAACACATTGACCCC
>QIKU01000277.1 GCA_003232015.1 Gammaproteobacteria bacterium | reverse complement strand
CGCCAGTTGCGCGCGAACACCTGAAAGTAACTCATCCACACGTGTTGCTATCGGCTGCGAAAAGGAAAATAATAATCCAGGGTGTACAGACATTTTATCTTCCATTAATTTCTGCAATGCCTGCCGATTGTCAGCACTGGTCCATTCACTTACCGGTTTTAAACCCACAAATATTTCTATATTTGAAACAGGCTCCGGGTCACCACCAATCTCAGCGCGGCCAACCCGACTGGTTGCATAAATAACTTCGGGGAAAGTTATTAAAACGGCTTCCATTTTCCCTGCAACTTTAATCGAGGTATCAAGGCTGGATGAAGGCGCCAGTGTAATTCGAATATTCAAGGTACCCTCTTCCAGTTCAGGAACAAATTCAGTCCCTAAAAACGGCACTAGAATCAGCGAACTAACAAACAAACTAACTGCGCTAATAACAACGATACGTTTATTTTCCAACGCCTGTTTTAAACGTAAACGGTACTGTTTTTCTATTGGTCGCAAAACCGGGCTTTGTTTTTCAACAATTCCTTTTTTAAATAAATAAGTTGCCAATGCCGGAATAACCATTAATGCAACAATTAACGCTCCCAGCATAGCGAGTAAAATAGAAATTGCCATGGGTTGGAACATTTTCCCTTCAACACCTTCCAGTGCAAATAGCGGTGCAAACACAATGGTTACAATCAGCACCGCAAAGAATACCGGCCGTGCAACTTCTTTGGCCGCCTGCTGAATACGCATGGTCATGCCATGTGAATCATGCCCGGCATCAAAAGGGTCGGGGTCACCCTGTGCAACGTTCTTTTTTATATGTTCTTCATGTTCTGCATCGGGGTGGCTCAAGTGGCTAAAAATGTGTTCCATCATAACCACGGAACCATCCACCAACATACCAATGGCTATTGCCAAACCACCTAGCGACATCAAGTTGGCAGAAACACCCCAGTATGCCATCGCCATTAATGCCAAACCAATCGATATTGGAATAGACAATAAAACCAGTAAGGTTGCGCGAATGTTCATTAAAAACAATAGCAAAATAATAATAATAAGAACAAAGGCCTGCAATAATGCGGTAACAACTGTATCAACAGCTTGAGAAACCAAACTTGACTGGTCATAAAAAGGCTCAAGCGTAACACCATCAGGCAATGCTGCCTGGATGGCTACCATCCGAGATTCAATACCATCAATGGTTGCTTTGGTATTTGCACCTAAACGTTTAAGGACGACACCTGCAACAACTTCACCTAATGCTTCAGGTTTGCCATTAGCATCACGGCGTGTAATAGAGACGGCACCTTGTCTTATTTCTGCACCAAAACTAACCTCTGCAACATCTTTAACACTGACAACAATGCCATCATTATCTTTTAATGGAATATTACCAATATCCCGTAAACCCTCTTCACCACTGCGCACCCAGCCAACACCACGCACAATCAACTGTTCCTGGCCTCGATCCATATACCAGCCACCAGCGTTACGATTATTTTTTTCAATCGCTTTGGCAACATCATCACCCGACAAGCCATAGGCCAGTAAACGTTGCGGGCTAAGATTAACCTGGTATTGACGTACTTCACCACCAAACGATAAAACTTCGGTTACACCGCCAACGGGCATAAGTAACAGTTTAACAATCCAGTCATTGTAGCTGCGTAAGACTGTTGCGTTATACTTGATGGGATCTTCCGCGCGCAATATATATTGGTAGACTTGCCCCAAACCAGAAGAATTTGGTCCAATGCCAGGTGTACCAATACCCTCTGGTATTTGTTCACGTGCCGATTGCAAACGTTCAAAAACTAATTGCCGGGCAAAGTAAATATCCGTACCTTCTTTAAAAACAACCGTAATAACGGATAAACCTGTTTTTGATATTGAACGAACTTCTTCAACGTCCGGCAAGGCATACATAACAGCTTCGATAGGAAACGTTATTAACTGTTCAACTTCTTTTGCCGCCAGGCCGCGTGCCTCAGTATTAATTTGCACCTGAACATTGGTAACATCGGGAAATGCATCAAGATTAAGTTTTGGTAAAACAAGGAATGCACCGACAGTCATTGCTAACAAGGCAATAACGACCAATAATCGATTTCGAACAGACCAACTTATAATTGAATCTAACATGATAATAGCCTCTAATGATTATGGATTTCAAAGCCGCCTTTCGCCAGTTCAGACTGAACGAAGAACGCACCATGGGTAACAACCCGTGTGCCCGGGCCAATAATATTGGCACCTTTGCTTGCAATTATTGCCATACCATTACTCACTTTTTTAAGCTCAACTTCTACCGCTTTAAATTCTCCAGCTTCATCTTGCTCAATCATAATTTGCCAGTCACCATCGTTACTACGTAACACGGCTTCTTCCGGCACCTGTAGTGCCTTACTTGTATTTTGTGTTTCAATAAAGGTTGCTACAAACATACCGGCATGCAAGCGATCATCATCATTCTTAACTTCAAGACGTATTGCTGATGTGCGTGTTGTTTCATCCAGAGAATGATGAAGCTGTATCACTTTAGCCGGAAATTTTTCATTGCCCAGCAATACTTCGGCATTGTTGCCAATATCAACTGAGTTAGTTACCTGAGGTGTTACCCGTGCTTCAACCCACATAGTAGACTCATCGGTAATAACCATTAACTCATAACCTGCTGCAACAAGTTCACCGACAATAAATTTGTCATGAATAATACGACCCGCTTGCTGCGCAACAAGTTTAAATGAACCGTCTGCACTGTGCTTTTGTGACAGCAGGTTTTTTATTTCATCCTCATTCATTCCAAATGCTTTGGCATTAGCATAGGTTTTTTCATATTCAACTTTTGCTGTAATATAACGCCGCGCCGACACCACTTTACGACCCAGTTTTTTCACTCTGACCCATTCTTTGTCTGCCAGTAATAATTGCCCTTGTGCCTCGGCCATTTCAACACTTGATAGTGTCACTAAAGCCTGGCCTTTAACAACCTCTTCACCTAAAACAGCATGCCGGGCAAGTACCTGGGCATTAATGCGGGGAGAAACCTTAATCGTATTATAAGCGTTTAACTTTATTTCACCTGGCGCACGAATACTTGTTTTCACATCAGATAATTTAAGTGCTTCTACAACAATACCGGCTGCTTGCATTTGCGCTACAGTAATATCGACAGATTCCGGTGCTTCTTCATGGCCACCATGACCGTCTCCATCGTCAGCTTTTGACTTTTCGTCATGGTGTTCATTGTCTTTATGCTCAGCATGGTCGCTATGTGAAGTTTGTTTTTCACTGCCATGATGTTCATCATCTTTATGCTCGGCATGGTCACCATGTGAACCTTGTTTCTCACTGTTATGATGCTCGTCATCTTTATGCTCGGCATGGTCATCATGTAAAGATTGTTTTTCCTTACCATGATGTTCGGCGTCTTTATGGTTAGCATGTTCAACATGCTCACCCTTGTCATTATGCTTAGCTGTTGTCGACTCGTCTTTGCTACAAGCAGACAAGCTTAAAAACAGCGTTAAAATTAAAAGTTTATATAACATTTTATTGATTCCTTATGTCTTTCCTGTAAATTATGAACCGGGTTGTGTTACTGGTTTTAGTTGCAACCATGATTCAATTTGTGCGGTTGTATCCAGCCACGCCAGCCAACTTCCCCAAAGTGTTGAATTTAATTCAATACCTGCGGACTGCGTATTCAGATTTTGTTTGATCTGCACAAGATAATCCGTTGTGCTTAAATCACCTGCCTGCCATAAGCGCTTTAACATTTTAAGCTGCCGATCCATACTCACCTGGCCAGCTGACTTCCACAGTTGCCAGGCTTGCTGCATTAACTGATAACGCCTGGTTTGCGAATGAATTCGGCCTTGCAAATTTCGATAAGTCTGTTGAGCCAATTGCTCTGCTCGTAAGTATTCTTTTCTTGCAACTTCAATTTCGGCACGAAAGCTATTACGTACATTTAGCGGTATGCTAATACTTAAACCAACAAGCGACTCTTTATCTTCTTTTCCCCCTCTTATAGCAATGGTGGGATCTGCACTGCTCTGACCTTCACGCAAGGCAATCGTGTTTTTACTTGCTTTAACATTCGCTCGTAAAGCTCGCATTTGGGGTAGTGTTAACAAAAAAGCATTTAGATTCAAAGGCAAACTTACTGGCTGAAAAACATAAGTCAGTTCAGGTGCTGACCTTTTAGTTGCTGCCGACTGTCTGCTATAAAATGCATAATAAGTCTGCTCTGCATTCACCTGTTCAGCCATTATCCTGGCGTTATTTAAAACGGACTCACTATAAGCAAGCTGTGCCAGATCCAGTTCAACCTGATTCAGGTCACCCGCTACGTGTTTCTTTTTTGCTACTGCATAAAAATCTTTCATTAAATTCAGGCGTTGCTGAGAAAGTTCGGCCAGGCGTGACTTGTTCCGGTAATCTATCAACACGTTTAATAGCTGTCGTATTAATTGCTGACGTTGTTGTTGAAAAGTGGCTTGCGCAGCAATAAGTTTTTGCCGTGCAATTTGTGTATTAGCACCCTGCTGGTCACCCCAATCGATAGTTTGACTAAGACCAATCGTTGAAGTACGAACAGTAATTTTTTCTGTGTCCAGCTCCAGCTGCGGATTATAAATGGCCTGTGTCGCTGCCGTATATTGTGACTTAACTGCATCCAACTCGGCTTTTGCAGCCAATAATTGCGGGTGAGTTAAGAATATCGGCTCAATGAACTGGCGTAGTTCATCGGAAGCCGGTTTAAATTTTTTCGTCTCCATTGTTTGTGCATAACTGTTTGGCAAGTATGCATTTATCGCAACGACGATAAACAAAATACTGCGAATAAATCGCTTATAAGTGAGATACATAAATTCTAAAACCTTTAATAAAATAACACTGATCCCATCAAAGTAGATCCCTGACAGGATCGAACTGACGAGTTTAAATTACTTTTAAAGTTTTAGATTGTGGGGGGTGGTGTGGGGGGTTGATACTTAAGTGAAGATGCAAAATCGATTAATTTACTTGTGTGACGATCACTGGCAACGGGAATATCAAGATTGATACTTGAAAAAATACCCACTAAATGCCCGCTAGCATGGCAAAAATGGCAGCATGATTCTGCGGCACCACCATGTTGATCTTCTGTTTGTGTATAGGCTTGTTGAACTTCAGTACCAGAACCCGCGCCATTAGAAAGAGCGTTGCCATTAATTGCCCAGGCAGACTGAGTTGTTAATATGGTCAATACTAAAATAAATTTTACTATACGTAGCATGCAGCTAGCATAGCGTGTAGCTACCCTTTATGCAACCATTCTTATATTCACACTAACTTAATGTATTTTATAGAAAATTACTGACGAATCCTTTTTATAGTAACTCAAATTTGTCGGTTTTATTTAATACAGGTTACACAGCTTGCGATAATTTTTCGACCCGCATGTTCATTACGCTGCGGCCGCTTGATAGTGTCACTTTTACTCATGCTGGCATAAAGTTCACGTTCTGATTTTATAATGGCGTACTCATGTTGATAAGGATAGTGTAACGTGTTCATACCACCTTGCTGTATAAATTCATCGGTTTTTATCAACATGCTGTGCGTATGCAAAAGCTCATGTAGCAATGCATCAGCAGGTGATGCAATGCAAACCGGGTTTTCTTTGCAACTGTTGTGCAATTTAAGTTTTGCAGCCGAACGGGTATTAAAATGAATGGTCGCCTTATCCACTTGCAATACACTACCGCTTGCAATGGTTGACCAGATATTTTCATCATAGCTTAATACCCAGTTTTTTTTCTTTAGGCTAATAATTAAATTAACCACTTCCGTAAATTGGCTATAGTAAACGGCCATTTCTTTTAAATCCTGCTGGATATAAACAGGGTCACTTTCTTTCCTCATATAATGCTCATTTAGAATTGCATATAAGCGGGTTGCAGTATGTGATTTTAGTGACTGTATTTTTGGTCGGGTGTTTTTATCCACAATCAATTGTTGATGTTCATGGTTAATTCTGGAATCTGGAATAAGCCGGAGTTCCACCTGATGAGCTGTGCTGTTCCCCTGTACATCACTATCAACATTGAGCGCTGTATTCGCCACGGCACTATTTTCAAATAAAATACTGGCAGTAAATAGCAACATTGGCATCCAGCGCCGCCTGTCAGGCCGGTTAAATTTTTTAACTTTGTCTGTACGTTGCTCTTCTTTTAGCGCAAAACCTTTTGCAGTAAAATAGTGTTTCAGTTGCTGGTAAATGTCAGGCGATTGTTTTTCAAGGCCAGATGGATAAACAATACAGGCCTGTTTATTAATAACGCAAGGATGAACATAAATATGCTGATACTTTAACGGTAGGCCACGTATATTCTGGTGGAGCGACTGTCCAAACTCACTTTGCATTATTTAAAACGCCTATTCCAGTACTTCAAAAATACTATTTAATGATGCTAGTGCCTCTTGTGATGCATCGGTTAGATCAAGCCCGGCATTAATGTGCATTTCATTGCGCTGTCTGAAACTTTCCATAATGGCTTCCAGCTGCTCTTCCTGATAAGAGAGTAAATCCATTGATTCAATTGTTTGCTGTACATCTTTAATCATCGACTCCATAATTTCTGAGCCTTCACGAGAACGTAATACATGCTGGTAGTTAATGCTTTTAAATGTTTCCTGTATCAGTACAATAACCTGCTCGCGATTACTGACCATTGCTCGTTCCAGAATAATAGTCCGCACCCGTTCTTCAGCGCCATTTCCTAATGCACCGAGTATGTCTTTCATTACACCGTATCGTTTATCATCATCAATCGGCATGTTTTTTATCAAAATAGAACTGTGCTCATAATTCATAATAGTGCGTGTATTAAAATCGAAGAAGCGCCCCTTGTCTTTGGATACATCGAGCACACTGATTTCCATTGGCGAAATATCTCCACTCGATGATTTATTAAACACTTCACTACCATCCCGAATTTGCATGCTGCAATTTAAATTCAGGCTATTCGTTGTAACAAAAACGGTTTTCATCAATTCATCGAACGTTTTACAAAGTGCACTTTCTTCATAAAACTTGACCACCGTACCCAAATCGCTTGTATAACGCATCGCTTCCATTGCAACCGAGCGTGAACTTTGCAGTTCTTTAAGTAATTCTTCGTTCTCTTTATTATCATTCGCTTTATCTTCTGCTGACACAACCAGCGAAGCTGATGAGTTCTCGCTCAGGAGCTTTTTGATTTTATTCAGTAAATCACTGTGGTCAAAAGGTTTGGGGATATAATCATCTGCACCCGATTCATAGCCTTTCAGTTTTTCTTCGGTGGACGAAAGTGCAGACAGGAATATAACAGGGATGCTGTGGGTTTCGCTGTCTTCTTTTAACTTAACGCAAGTTTCGTAACCGTCAATGCCGGGCATATTCACATCAAGTAAAATCAGGTCAGGGGAAAATTCTTTAACCGTTTCCAGGCATTCTTCCCCTGTATAAACCAGTTTTACTTCATATTCATCCTCTAATATTTCATCAATGACTAACTGATTTATTGGTTCATCATCAACTGATAAAATTTTAAACTTTGACATAGAAATATCCCTGTATATGAAAGGAGAATGAACTAGCTTGTTTTAGTTATCGACCTCAAAATCAAAAACCTTAATATGATTTATAAAAAATACATATTATATCTAAGGTTATGTTTTTATTATCTTTTTAAATTAAAGAAAAGCTGCATTTTGTCGATATAGCGTATAGGCAAATTTGCAGTCATTTCCCAGCAAGGAATACAAAAACAGCGTGCGCAAACAACCACAAATATCGCTTAGCCTGGGATTAAAGTTCGTATTACTGGTTGTTCTGGTCTTTACGATAACACTCAGCATTAATACTTATGTAAAAATCCAGATAGAAACCAAAGAGTATTCAGCAAGCTTAATAAACAAAGGCAAGTTACTGAGCAAAATGGTTGCGCTAATGGCACCCGAGGCTATCTTTGCCTATGACTTTAACCATTTAAACGATTACGTAAAAAATATTAGCGCCCAGAGTGAAGTGCTTTATTGTGCCATCAAAGATCAGGAAGATAAATTTTTAACCTCCTATTTTGATTCATCCAAACCTGGAATAAATAGTATCGTGGCATCCAACCCCGGTATAAAGTTGGCAGAAGTAATTAAACAACTTAAAAACAACCCTAATGTTATTATGCTTGACACCCCTATTGAGTATGAAGGCAATCAGATGGGTTCAGTACTCATTGGGATATCCAAATACAAATTTAAGCAGACTATACAAGCAACTCTTTATCGGGAAGTTATATCCGAAATTATAATGTTGATCTTTCTTAGCGCCGTGATCTTTTATATTTTTAAATACAGCACCTTAAAGCGAATAAAGGAACTCAAAAGTTGTGCTGAAGAAGTTGCAAAAGGGGACTTTTCATATAAGGCACATATTGGCAGCCATGATGAAATTGGTATTCTAGCAACAGAATTTAATACGATGATAGATAATCTTGAGCATAACGTTAAACAAAAAGAGCAAGCTTTTATACAAATTACCGAGCTAAATGCCTCACTTGAACAAAAAGTATATGAGCGCACAGTGAGTATTGAAAATGTTAATATTGAACTTGAAAAACAAAAAGATGAACTCAAAAGCCATAAAAATAATCTCGAAGAATTAGTACATGAGAAAACAAAAGATCTGGTGCTTGCAAAAGATGTGGCTGAAAAAGCAAATAGATCAAAGTCTGACTTTCTTGCCAACATGTCACATGAATTGCGCACCCCAATGCATGCAATTTTGAGTTTTTCAAAGTTTGGGTTACTCAAATACAATAAAGTTGAGCGCGAAAAACTAAAATGCTATTTTGAAAATATAAACCAGAGCGGTACACGTCTGCTTTCTCTGCTTAACGCCTTGCTTGATTTAGCAAAATTGGAAACAGGCAGGGAAGACCTGAAATTCACTAAAACCAATATTAATTTAATTGCAAAATCGATAATAAAAGAATTTGAATCATTAACCTTCGATAATAATCTGAAAATTAAACATATTTTTGAGTCAGCAGAACAACTGGTTGAATGCGATGCTGAAAAAATAGGCCAGGTAATACGCAACCTTATTGGTAATGCATTAAAATTCACCCCCCCCGGCAAAACGATTACTTTACAGATTAAATCATCAGAAATGATTGTCGGCAAAAGAACAACCGATAAAAAATACTACAGGTCGGTAAAAGTTAAAATTATTGATGAAGGTATAGGTATTCCTGAAAATGAGCTGGGGCTCGTCTTCGATAAATTTGCGCAAAGCAGCAAGACCATTACAGGTGCAGGTGGTACGGGGTTAGGTCTGGCAATATGCAGTGAAATAATAAAAAAACACCACGGCGAAATCTATGCTGAAAACAATTCAGTGGAAGGAGCCACCTTTATTTTTGAATTCCCGGTAGAAATAAATAATATTCTTTAATGCAGGGCTACCGTTAATCGGCAGTAAATAAACTGCGCGCTTCTTCCTCTAACATAACAGGAATATCATCGCGTATGGGGTAAGCAAGCTTATCAAAATTACACACCAGCTCTGAGTCATTCTCGTTGTATTCAAGTTTACCTTTGCATAACGGGCAAACCAGTATATCCAGTAATTTTTTATCCATCCTTATCTCCTATTTTATCTAGCAATCTTAATCCAAATTCTTTTTTCATTTCTACGTTAATCGGTAAATACCAGTAATTTTTGAGCGAATAACGCTGGCATTTTACTGCATCTTTCTCTGTCATGATAACCGCCAGGTCATCATTAAATACAATATCATTATGTGAGTACATGTAATGGTCAGGAAAAGCATGTTCGATAACCTTTACTCCCTGACTACGAAGATAATCAAAAAACCGTTGCGGGTTTCCAATAGCAGAAACAGCATGCACTTGAGTATTTTTAAATTCAGACAGCATTAATTTTGAGTTTGCATCTAATAAATTAACTAAAATTTTCCCTGAGTAGCGCATTGCAAACTCACCTTGCGAGGCAATGCCATTGGTTACAACAAAATCAGCTTTGTCCAGACGACTGGTAGATTCACGCAACGGACCAGCCGGTAAACAGTACCCATTTCCAAAGCGCCGCACACCATCAACAACAATCACTTCAAGTGTTCGTCGCAATGCGTAATGCTGCAAACCATCATCGGAAACAATAATATCGCATTCCGAATATTTTAACAGTGCTTGCCCGGCAGCAACACGATCCGGTCCAACCGCCATTGGACAGTCTGTTTGTCTGGAAATTAAAATAGCTTCATCACCGACAATAACCGGATCACTGTCAGGTCGAACCTGCTGTGGCCACGACTTGGCTTTACCTAAATAACCCCGACTTACAATACCCGGGGTAAAACCACTTTCTTTCAGAAACTTCACTACCCAGATAACCAGCGGTGTCTTTCCTGTTCCACCCACTGAAATATTGCCAACAACAATAACAGGGACCCCTAAACTGGTCGATTTTAAAATTTTCAAAGAATAAAGTGTGCGGCGTACAGCAACAATCCCACAAAATAACCATGACAACGGTTTTAATACATGCATTAAAAAATTCTTCGTATACCAGGTTTCATTAATCAACGTATGGAGTTTTGAATTTTTCACTGGATTTATTTAGTCTTTTTTTGGGAAAATTGCAGCTTGTGTAGTTCGGTATAAATTCCATTTTGCTTTATTAATTCGTCATGGCTTCCTACCTCAATTATTTCACCTTTATCCATCACAACAATAAGGTCTACATTTTCAATGGTTGATAAGCGATGGGCGATAATAAAGGTTGTTCTATTCTTTAATAATTCGGCCATTGCATCCTGAATATAGCGTTCTGATTCTGTATCAAGCGCCGACGTTGCTTCGTCCAGTATCAAAATAGGCGCATCTTTCAGAAAAGCACGCGCAATAGCAAGCCGCTGGCGTTGGCCACCGGACAGCAACAACCCATTGTCACCAACAATGGTATTTAATTTATTGGGTAATTTTTCTATAAACTCATAGGCGTGGGCTGCTTTTGCAGCCGCAATAATACGCTCTTCAGTTGCTTTTTCCAGCCCGCCGTAAGCAATATTATGTGCAATCGTGTCATTGAACAACGTCACATTCTGGCTGACTAACGCAATATTTTTTCTTAACTCAAGCAGGCTTAACTCCCTTGTTTCAATACCATCAATAAAAATATCCCCTTCGGTCACATTATAAAAACGTGGTAACAAACTAACCAGTGATGTCTTACCTGCGCCCGAGCGCCCTACAAAGGCAACACTTTGTCCTGCTTTAATGTCCAGGTTTATATTTTTTAGAATGGTTTCACTTTGCGGGGTATATCGAAAAGATACATTTGAAAAGTGCACATCACCTTTAATATTTTCTATCGTTTTAGTGCCCTTATCCTGTTCAACATCAAGGTCTAAAAACTGGAAGACACTCTGTGCCGCTGCAATGCCACGCTGCAATGCAGCATTAACCGTTGTGAGCCTTTTTGCATGCTGCATTAATAAAATCATCGATAATAAAAACGAAGCGAACTGCCCCACCTTTAATGAGTTTTCCACATCATCTGTTGCAGCAACATAAACAATAAGAGCAAAAGCCGAAGCGACAATTTGCTGTATAATGGGTGCACTTAGGGCATTGGTGGCGGCAAACTTTAAATATTGTTTTCTGTTATGTGCATTAATCTTAGTGAATTTTTTTGATTCGTAATCCTGCCCACCAAATATTTTAATTTCACGATTTGCTTCAACCGATTCTTCTGACACATCGGAAACACTGCCCATGGATAACTGGATACGTCGGCTATAATGCCTGAACTTTTTCGAAACATAACCCACAATAAGAGCAACAGCAGGAACAGTGGCTAACAAAATTAATGTTAAATTGACACTGAGAGCCAACATAACACCCAATAACCAGATAATAGTAATGGTGTCCTGAACTAAAACCCGAATAACACCAGATGATGCGTCTGCAAGCTGTTCAACATCATATATCATTTTAGACTGTAATTTTCCCGATGTTGTATTATCGTAATAGCCAATCGGCAACACCATAAACTTGGCAAACATTTCACTTCTAAGCTTAAAAACAACCGCACGTGAAACCCAGGCCATTCCAAATTCAGCAACAAACGAACCAACCGTTCGCAGTGTGAATATAAGCAATAAAGTAATCGAAACCATTTTGATCACGGCTTTGTCTTTTTCTACAAAGCCACCTTCAAGCATCGGATCAATAAGTTCCGCAAAGCGAACTTCGGTATAGGCAACAGCCACCATACCTAAAAGTGCAATAACAAAAACCTTCCATTGTGGGCGCACATATGAAAGCAACCGTTTATAAGTATGAACGCCGTTGTTTTTATCTGTTGTTGTTTTCATTTAATCTTTAGAGTGTTTAGTGGCGAGGTTAACTTGACCCAAACCAAGTTGCTTTGCGGCATCCATTGCAGTGATAAATGCCTGATAAGGTGTGTTTTTATCAGAGCTAATAATAACCTGAATTTTTTTGTGATCGGCTTTTGTAATTTCAATAGCACGCTTTAAGGTTTTTAGACTGTCATCTTTCAGACGCCGCTGATTTACAAAGTAGTGCCCCTGACTATCGATTGCAATTTCAACTTTGAATATTTTGCTGGCTTTAACCGCTGTACCGTCTGCCGCTGGCAAATCGATACTTAACTCGGACTGTTTATCGAAGGTTGTTGATACCATAAAAAAGATCAGTAATAAAAACACCACATCAATCAGTGGTGTTAAATTTAGCTGTGGTTCTTCTTCTTTTGTAATTCTAAAATTCATTTTAACTGTTAGCCCGGCTTTTGTTCAGATTCTCGGTCGCCATGCATCACATCAATAATTTTCAATGACTCCTCTTCCATTTTAAGCACAAGAAGATTGACCTGACCGCGAAAGTGCCGATAAAAATACAAGCTGGGAATAGCAATAACCAAACCTGTTGCGGTTGTAATCAATGCCTCAGAAATACCACCGGCTAACACACCCGGGTTGCCGACACCCTGTATTGTAATGGCGGCGAAGACCTTAATCATACCCAATACTGTACCGAGCAAACCCAATAATGGTGTAATTTGTGCAATGGTACCCAGCGTAGTTAAATATTTTTCTAAACTAGCCATCACCTGCCGCCCGGTCTCTTCAACACTTTCTTTCATAATTGCGCGAGGGTGATGGCGATTGATAAGCCCCGCTGCAAGCACCTGACCGAGAGGTGAGCTTTTGCTTAATGCATCAATGTGATTATCGTCAAGCGAATCACTTTTATACCATTGCCAAACCTGGCCAACGAGATGTTTAGGGGTAATCCGTTTTTCCTGCAACGACCAGAACCGTTCCCCGATAATGGCAACGGCAAAAATAGAACATAACAACAGTGGCACCATTAACCAGCCACCCGATTGGATCATTTCGAACACATTAGTTACCTTTAAATTTCATGCTATTTGCAACATTTAAATTTTACACAGAATATAGATTAAAATCAATAGCTTACACCGCATATTGATTATCTGGCGAATCATTCCAATGCTGCGACCTACTCTACCAAAGCGCCTCGAAAACAGGAAGTCATAGCGCACCAATGGCCTCTTATTTCTGCAATAAGGGCGCGGTTTGCCAATAACGTGAATTGAGCGAGCGGTAGGCCAGTGGTTGTAAGCCAGCACCCTGTTTCATCTGAAAGGTGAGTGCACCCGTTTCATAGGTTTTAAGTAAGGTAGCACGACTGTTTTGCTGATAGCGTTGCAGTACCTTTTTACCGGGTAAACGATAACGATTTTTATAACCCACCGTAAAAATGGCATATTGTGGTGATACTGCCTTAATAAAGCCACTCAACGAAGACGTATTGCTGCCGTGGTGCGGCACCACCAACACATCCGCCACCAGTTGTGGCGCAAAATTGTGGTACAGATACGACTCAGTCTCACGTTCAATATCACCGGTTAACAGCACCGTGCCAAAATCGGTGCTGATTTTTAACACACAGGATTGGTTATTCTTATCGTGGCCATTTTCTGCCTCGATTATTTCCAGTGGACTTAAAATAGTAAATTCGACGCCATCATATTGCCATTGCAGGCCTTGTTGGCAGGCCAAAGCCGATGCCGTGACACCTGCCCGTTCCAGTTGCCTGCTAATATTATCGGGCACACTGCTTAGAATGCGTTTAACTGGCAACAGGGATAAAATGGACTGAAGCCCACCAATATGGTCATTATCGCCATGGCTGATAATCAGTGTGTCGATAGT
>QIKU01000187.1 GCA_003232015.1 Gammaproteobacteria bacterium | reverse complement strand
CAATACTTTTGCGGCCGGCAAATTTTTAACTATTTTAGCCAGTATAAATAAGGGTGCATGCATGGTGCGAATCGTCCAGAAATAATCTACAAAGGACGGATCTGTACAGTAATTTCTATAGTAGTTTTTTATTTGTTGCCATGATTCTTCGCTGTACAAAAAATCTTCGCGGGATAATTCATTTGTGTTGCCGAGTGCCGCCATAACAATATTTAAAGCCGTTTCATCAAAATCAATATTTGATGAGCGTAGACAATGATGCATTTTATCGACCTGCTGGAAAATCTCCTTATTTCCTTTAACGGGCCTGGCTTTCTTTTCACCCCATGACTCCATTAAGTAATGGCACTCAAGATGAACGACATTGTCTGGGCAGGGATATTTATAGCCATCATAAAACGTTCTGTTACCGCCTAAAAAAACCAGCCCAAAACTAAAATCAGGTAGCCCCAGAATAATCTGGTTAACCCAGCTAGAAACACCCCCACTGACAAAAGGAAAGGTGCCTTCAAGTAAAAGCACGATGTCCGCAGGCTGGTTACTATTAACCACAGATGGCCACTTTTTCATGCAGGTAACCAGAAACTTATAATGTTGTTTAATGAACTATTTTTGCGGGCTTCTTCAGGAAGTTTTTCTAATAGTGATTTTATCTGCTGATAATCCGCTACATGGAATGCAACTTCAGCCAGGTAAGGCAGAACATCACTTTCTGAGATGCCTAACTTCATTGCCAATGCAAGATAATGCCGGGCTTCTTCATGTCTGTCCAGGCGCAACAGAACCCGCCCTAATTCAAAGCATGTGCCCGCGTCTTCTGAATGAATCTTCAGGGCAATAAAAAGGTTTTTGCAGGATTGATTTAATACCAGCTGTTTAACGTCGCCCTGTGCAAGTCCTAAATAGGCGAGCTCCCAGTAATAATGTGCCAGCTCTTTATGAAAACTTGCTCGTACATTGAGCGGTGAGCTGACTAATTCTTTTTCAAGCTTTTGTATTCCGGAGTTTATAGTCTGTTCTTTAGCATCAAGCATTGAATAGGCCAGTAAACGGACTTCGTCAATGGGATCTTTCAGCGCAATCTTCAGTATGGGGATAGCATCCCGATCATCCAGCTGGCGTGTTGCCATAATAGCTTTTAACCGCTTATTGGCATCGGTTGCATTTTTCACAATACCAGGTAGGCCTGCCTGCCCATAATGGCTCGATTCATTAATAATCAGGGGCTTAAAAGGCAGGGGAGGTTCTTCTGTAATATTATAAAGATTAAACGTGGTGGCTCGAGGCCAGTATAAGCCGCCATTCCATGCGATATATAAGCCAATTGCACCTAAATAGGGAATAAAGAAGCAAATACTAAAAAAAAATAGAATTAACCTGCCATTATTGACTAAATAATTTTTAGGTAAATATTGCATTAATGAGCGAGCGAAAAAATAGCTTGCAATGGCATGGAGAAGTAAAAACTGAAGCAGCAACTCTCCTTCTGCTGTTGCTGGCTCAAGTAAATACCATGCGATAACTTCCAGAAAAATAGCGATGGCGATATTTAGATTTTTATTGATCAATGCGGGTTGCCCTACATAAATTCTGTATCATATTAGCGCTGTTTTCTTTTCCTGTTAGTTCTCTCAGGTTTGTTTCAATCTCCAGTTCATCCCATGACTTTCCTGTGCGCTCTTTAAGCAGGTGCGACATGCGGTTTTTGTAGCCTTCGAATTCTATAATACTGGTAAGCGGCATTAACAAAAATACAACACTTCTATTTTCTGTGTTTTTCCTTACCCAGGCACGGTCAAGGCCACGCATTTGAGCCAGCAATATAGTTTTTATCGTATCTGAAAGTGTACTATCTGCTGGTAATGTCAAGACCAGTAATATTGTCTCAATTTTAAATTGTTTTTTATCAAAAATAGTACGCTCAAGAAAATGCAGGAATGTAGAACTTTCGGAACTTGTAAAGGAAGAACGGTTTTCAGCATGTGAGATCTGGTCACCAATATGGCCACATAAAACAGCTATTAACTGTAAATTTTCGTTATGAAATGCGACAAAGGGCATTTCCTGTATCGCGACAACGCCCCATATATACCCTTCAATATCTGATAGTGGAACAGTAGCCAATAAATTATTTGTTTGCTGTAATTTGTTGTCATTGGTTTTTAGTTCATTGTTCACGCTAACCAGGTGCCCAGTTTCAATGGCTTTTATTATAAGAGGGTTAGATGAGTCAACAATGACAGTTTTCCCCAGGGTTGCAACGGGTTTTGTTTTTATTTCATTCTTTGATTGCATCGAGTAAATATTTGCACTTTGAACGTAAGAGTAATCTGCCAGTATTGCTAAAATGTTCGATGCTATTTTACTTAGTACATTTGATTTACCTTCGATATTGTTTGCTTTTAATTTAAGGCTAACCAGAGCATCACGTAAACTATTGGTTCCCGAAGCCAGTCGGTTTTCTAAACGATCATGAGATACTTTTAGTAATTGATAGTTACGGGTAAACTCATCAAGGCGTTTTTTTTGTGCACGCGTGATAACTTCCTGTTTGCCGAGTTTTCTTAGCCACATGTCTGTAAATTCACCCATGAGCATTGTTAAAACCAGCAACCCTAATGTATAGCTTGTGGGAAACTCACTGATGGGAACAAGTTCAAATCGCCATGCAACTGTGATTAATGAAATCAGGATCATCGCACTGGCAAAACCATGGCTGAAGCCATAGCGTATTGCAGGTAGCAAGGAAGCAAACAGTAACCAGGGAAAGGGATAGTTAAGAAAAAAAGGGTCATCTTTATGCAGAAAATAACCAATCAAGGGCACTGATAATGTGAGCAGCAGGGTTTCTGCCCACGCAACACTTGAGGCAACTCTGATAATATTGGATTGTGAATTTTTGCGTGTTAGACGCATAGACGTTATTCTATTGAGAGGCTGCCAAGCAGTTGAGCCAGCAATTTATTGACTGTGCCCGTCACGCTTTCGTAACCCCAGCCTGTGCGTGAGCCTGATACAGACCAAAGAACCTTTCCTGTTTTCATTTCAAAAACTTTCAAAGAAAGGCCAACCGCAGGTTCACCGTCAAGGCCACTTTTGTAACGCCATTCATCAACACTGCCGGTAATGGCATATTGATAATTAGATTTTTGTGCAAGTTTTAATGCGCGTTGATAACGATGCTGCTCATTTAAATCGGGCAATCCGGATTTTAGAGGTTGGTAGGGATAAGTATCGATATTAACCAGACCCATTGCCCTGAGATGGGTTGAGAGTATTGCTTCGGTACGAATACCTGCCTGGGGTGCTTCCGCAAGGTTGACGACAGGCAGCATTATCCAGCGTGCATTCTTGGACAAGGTAGCTCCTTCCTGAACCTGGCTAACGCTACATGCGGATGCCAGGGAGAGTAAAAATAAAGCTTGCACAGCAAGCTTTACATGCATTAAAGCATTTAATTTAATATATTTCATTGCTTGTTGCGACCCAAATAAAATTGATAATAATTTTCTAATTTATTGAATATACTACTGTATTTTTCCATTTTTATCTATCTCCCGATATAATTCCTGTACAAAACAGTGATGCCCCAGCTGGTTTGATTACCAACGTTAGCTTTAGTCTGATCAGCGTACAGCTCGAAGCTAAGCCGATCATTGCCGAGAATACGGGAGGCAATTCCTGAACTTAAGCGATAGGCAAAATCATTATTTGGGTACACCTTACCTAACCATATATCAGCAAAATAGCCGAGCGATCCTGTTTGTGGATAACTTGAGTTAATATCCCCTCTATTTAAGCGCATACTAACACCTAAAGTGCCAAACTCTCGAGCAACCACGGTTGCTGTTGTTGTTCCAATGGGTAAGCGCTGGCTTACCTGAAAAGGCAGGCTGCTTCGTAGTTTGTTTGAAATCCAGCTGGCATCAGCCTGAACCACCCATCGATTCCGCCCGGTGGAAAGCAGGTGTCCAATCCCTAAGTTTGCGCTCCAGCCATCAGCCAGTGCCTCGCTCCAGCGACTTTGATATTTTGTTTTCGCTATTTGTGTGTACAAATATTCACGGCTGCCAATATTGGCATTGACACCAAATTGCAATTTATCCAGCATACCTAAACTGCGTAACGCCGAGCTCTCTTCTGATAGCTGGTTAGATTCCCAGGCAAGTTTAAAATTTGCTCGCTTTGAGACGTTGTAATCCACAGCAAGGGTCAGCGGGGTAATGGATTTATCACTACGCTGATTGTATGTCAGATTTGAATAAAAATTAAACCGTCTGCTCGGGCGCATTAACCCAAAAGAGTATTCCTGCTCAGTGTCACTTCCACCAAGATTAACAATGGAAGTATCAATATTAAGCACATTATTTGAGAGTGACCATGTATAGTTCCAGTTATTAATACTGGTTTTAAGCTGAGTTTTTATTGTCGAAATAGAGAGCTGGCCATTTGAGTAGCGGTCGATTGATGTTGACCAGTAGTTTGGCAATATATTCATAAGTGAGGCTCCTTGTTGCCGATATATTCTGCGCTCTTCCTGGCTAGACAATAGCCCTATTCCGGCAACGGAATAGGCAAGTGCGGTTTCATATTGGCTAAGTCGTATTAAAGCCTCATTTCGGTCAACAGCAGATATGTCGGAATGGCGCGCAAGGATATTTTTTAGTTCGCTGGTATTGTTTTCTTTTAATGCAAAAAGTAATTGCTGATTATCCGATATTTTTTTCCGTGATAGTTGTTGCGACAGGTGCCAATAGCGCGACATCTCATCCATATTTTTTGCAGAATACCATGCAACCAGAAATTCATAGGGAATGTTATTTTTATTGTGACCTATAATTTCCCTGATCATATTATTTGTATTAGCACTTAACCCGATATTACGTTCAAGCGACAGATAATACCGTGTTAATTGTTTAACCGGCTTTTTTGACAGTGCAGTATAAATATTTGATGCCCGCATTTGCTTCATAACATAAAGGCGAAGTTTTAATGCTGAATTATGTTGTGTGGCAGATTCTAAAGCATCGGCATACCTTAATAACCACAATTTATTATCGGGATACAGTGCGGCAAATTTTGCGTGCCAATAAACAGACTCGCGTGACTCACCCAGTGCATAGGTAGACGCTGCATACACTGGCCAGTAATTACTGAACTGATAGGCTTTTCCCTTGAAGGCAATAAGGTAATGTTTTAATTTTTCTCGTTGTTGTGAATTTAACAATGACCATAGCAGTCCAATATGAATATACTTTCTGTTGGGCTTAAGAAGTAAGGCGTATTCATAATATTTTGCAGCAGATGAAAATTGCCCGTCTTTACTTTCTATTTCTGCCTTTATCATCAGGTAGTCAGTTAATTCTTTGCTACTGATTTTGCTTTGCAAAGCAAGATCGATTAAGTAGCGGGTTTGTCGGTTATTATTTTCTTTAATCGCCGTGTTAATAGCTAAACGTAAAAAGACGGTTTTACCCGTATTTTCCCATGCGGTTCTACCCAGATGGACAGCCTGATCAACATCTCCATTTTCATCCGCTATACTTAACAACCATTTGTATGCCGCTTCATTTTTTTTGTCGCGCATGACAAGTTCATTGCTGGCTTTATATAACAATGCATTATCTTTAAAGCGCCAGCCTAACTCGACTAATATCTGTAGCTGATTAAGCGACTTGATTTTTGTAAAGTCAGGATCCAGAGTGGTTGCTTTTAGATAGGCTTTTTGGTGATGTTGATAATCCCAGTGTAATTTAATTTGTTGCGTCTTTGCGTACAAAGCAGGGCTAAAGAGGTGCTCAATTTTTTGCCATACTTTAATGGCACCTTCATAATCATCCTGATTTTCGTATAGCTTAGCCAATAGAAACCATTTGTCTTTATCGGCCGGTTTTTTTGCTAAATACCTTGTTAATAAAGTTTGCGCTAATACAGGTTTGCCCTGTCTTTCATAGATGGCTATTTTTTCGAATATTTCCTTATCTGTTAATTTACGTCGGCGCTCAATTATTTTAAATGCTGCCAGTGTTGCAGCATCATCATAATTCATTTTTGCCAGCCTCAGTACATGGTTTATTGAAGCAAAGGTTTTGTCGCTGAGGGCTAAAATTTTCCATTGTTTCTGAGCAGCAATTGGATGACCCGTCCATTCATACAGTTGCGCAAGTTGTTTTCTGTATTGCCGGTTTTCGGGTTTAAGTAAAACAAGCCGGGAAGCGTATTTTTTTGCATGTTGCAAATGGCTAAGCGCAAATTCCAGTTTTATCTGCCGGGCGATAATTTTTTCATCATTTTGCCCATGCTTTCTAAGTAACACGCTGTTCCATTGTGCTGCCTTTTGCAGCTTACCGATTGTTTGATATACCGAGACAATTGATTCCAGAAAATACCTGTTTTCGGGAAAGACGCGCAGGTATTCTGTTAACGACTGGATAGCCAGCTGATGCTGATTGGCTTCTATGGTTGATATAACTGACAAGCTGGCATATTGAGTGGCTTTTTCTGTATTTTTTGTAGCAAGGTAGGCATTGAGATAATATAAACGCGCCAGTTCACTTTGTGCCGAAGCCCTGGCCCACTTTCCAGCCAGTGCCCACCATTTAGCGGTATCATGCGTACTTGTCTGTGCCAGATGCTGATATATATTAGCTGCCAGTGCCGGGCGATTAAGGCTTAAAGCAATTTTTGCCAGTTGTTGCAGTTGCTCGGGCTCAAATTCTGAAAGACTAATTTGTGCCAGTATCTTTTGTGCCTGCTTCAGAGCCTGGTAACGCGACGGGTCATTTTTGTCTGTATGTGCATACTTCTCTCGATATACTTGAATGCTGATTATATCTGCCTGAGCACGGTTTTTGGCACTATGAAATGTAAAGCCATCGATAAGCGCTTTGGCTTCCTGCCATTTGCTTATCGCAACATATTGTTGAGCCAGTGTTAATCGTAATTGAACATTCTCAGGTTGCAACTTAAAAATAGTTTTTAAATAAGCAATAGAGAGCTGATCCGGGTGTTTAATATAGCGCGAATCTTCAAAGGTGCCCTTACCGGGAAACAGCAGCACCAGCAATATTACAATAATAACGCCAAGTAATATTACCGTTGGTACAGATATTAAACGTTCACGTTTACTGGCAGCGGAGTGTTGCATTGCTTATTTTTTTTGCAGTTAATTTGAAGCGCCAGCCTGTTGGCGTTTGCTGTGATGTATTTTTTATGCCGGGCAAATAGCAATGCTTGTTTTTGCTGGCAATTTCAATGATCAATGGCAGGTAGGATGTCAGGCTCATTGTAATATTGTTTGCGTCTTGCTGCCATTGATGCACACGACCATTCGTTTGAAGCAGATAGATATCGGCGTCATCTGAAGGAGCCATATTTAACCTTGCCTTGTTCGCTGGCCCCAGGCTGATATAGGTTGCGTCATGTAACTCTCTGTAGCCGGCCACATTTGCCGATTGTTTAATATAAGGCCTATGGATTTTGCTAAAGGAACGTAATGTTCTTAAATGGTTTATACCTGCATAATGCAGTGCACCGGACAAGTCTTTTGCTGCAACGATGGTTCGGAATTCCAGAACTTTAGCCGTGTATTCACTAATATAAACAGGGAATATTTCCTGTGCTATTGTCCATTGATAACTATTAAGCAGAGCCGTTAGTGCTGCGGGCTTGGAACCCGAGTAAAAGTGATAATAAATATCAATGGGTTTTATGCGACGTGGTTTGTCAGTCATTTTAAACGTTTCAATCACTCTCTGGAAACCATAAAAAGGCCCCGTCCAGTTATTGGTGTAGACATTTTCGTTTGCTACCGGGGCATACACCTGTGTGTATTTTCCAACAGTGCGAACCATTGGTGATATAAAAAATATGGAGGCACGATCTTTTCTAATGATAGTGTAACCCCCATTCATATTAGCCATGCCCCGCTCGAAGCTGTACTTTAAAGCGCTTTCTGTTGCCAGGGCTTCTCCGGTCCAAAGAACGACTTTGGTTTTTTTATTTGCGGGCAATAAATTTTTATCGATATAGTCAATCGAGCCCAGAATTTCTCTTTTAAAAGAAAAAGCATAATTCTTTATAGGTAAATTATACCCCCCCCCTGATGGCTGGTTTTCTTTTATGCCCAGCCACTTGAAGGGGTGGCTAAATGTATGAGTGGCAGGCTCAACATTTTTTAGTGCGAAGATCTGTCGGGCAATTTTTTCTAATGCCGGAGACTGCTCGGGATAAAGCCCTGTTTTGGCTATTTCACCTTCAATAACCGAGACGGTATGTGGGTGGCTGGGGAATTTTTTTAAGACTTTATTTTTTATAACGCTTGCAGCATAAGGCGTGCCTCGCATTTCGGCACGATTCAGAAACCCGTCACCATCAATGTGAGCCATCCATATTCGGCGACCATTTTCGGTTGTAGTATCAGGCATGGGTATATCGGCCAACCCAAGTGCCGTTTTAAAAAACTTAAAGGGGTTAAGAATCCAGTATTTAAAATTATTTGTCTGAAAATCTTTTATCCATGGTGAGAAGGCTAGCCCCCCCCATTTACCGGTTACAACGGGTTCAAACATCTGATTTTCATCATCGTTCAGGTCAATCCTGATATGTGGAGTATTGTGGCTCATTTTTACAGATTGAAATAGTTCGCCATAAGTTTTGCTGATTAAGGGCTTTGACTCGAAACCCAGATAATCATCATAAAACTGTATTTTACTCTGTTGCTGTATTTTCCCTTCTACACGCCGTAAGCCAAGTAATTTTAAAAGCTCATCATCAACATCAAAGCCAAACTCCCCTATAAATGCAATTTTAACGCCATCTTTAACTTGCTTATAAACCCAGTCACGGTAAACCGGGTTTGTTGCCGGGCCATCAAACCAGCTAACGATACCTGCATATCGCCCTTTTAATGTTCCGCTCGGCAATTGATCTTTAATATCGTAGTACTCAGGCACATAGCCTAAGTATTCAATGGGCATGGCTGCGGCTGTATGTATACTGGACGAAGCAATATCACCAAGGTGCTGATTGGCGCTGTTGTAAAGCATTAAAACTTTTCGAGGAATAACTTCAAGTTGGCCAATACCCAGATAATCCAGGTTAGGTGTGGTAACCCAGGGAACAAAACCATGCTGTGCAATTTTTTGTGCAATTTGGCGTGCTTTTTCACGCTCTGAGGGCGGCAGGTAGTCTATAACGGTAACAGGGAGTTTGTATTTTTCTTTAACATCGATAAGCCGCTTTAAAAGCCATTCTCTTGCGGGTTGTTTGACTTCACGATACTCTTTTTCCAATGGATCCCAGCCTGTATATAAAGACTCGGCAACAACACCATCAACAAGGTGGTGGACATTCTCTAAAACAGGGAAGCCACGATTAAAGATAATAGTGGCGTCTGGAAATTTGTCGGCAAGCTGGTGGATTATATGTGTTAAAGCCTGTTCCTGTTGTGGCCATTTGTCTTTTGCAATAATGGCCTGGTAGCTATCGAGCGTGTCTAGAAAGAACCCGTCAAACTGCCTTTTATAGAGTTTACTGAAACGCTGTTTCATTAAGAAAGCCTGCCATTCAGGCTCAGCTAAATTGACAATGTCACTGTCCCAGGCTTTATTTGTACCCAAAAACAGTTTTTTATTGAGTGTAAAATAGTCTTCGCGCCATCTTTCTGACTCACCGACACTCACGTAAGCAAGAACCTGCCCACCATACTGCTTTAATTTCAGGATTTCTTTATCGGAAATGTGGTCGGGATCCACAACAATCTGTTTAAACTGTGAAAGCTCATCAATTGGAATGTTGTGAGCGTAATAAAAAGCCATGCTGGGAGCAGCACTGGGCGAAGATGCATATACCCCTGAAAAGGTAAACACCCATATTATAATGATGGCAAAAATACGCACGATACAGCACAACCCGTTTTAAATTTGCGTAAACCAGCTCCTTGCAAGCTGAACTTAACTGAAAAAAGAAGAGACCCCTAGATGGTTAATATATGTGCAAATCCATATTATGTCAATAAAATCAGCCTTTTAAGTACCTGTATGAGCTGGTGGGTTAATATCAATTTTCTGTATTGCACTGCGGTACAAAGTTAGCCAGCTTTTGGCCGGGCAACACAGGAGCAATAGATGTGTTCGTAGCTGTAAAAGGCTGTAAAGGGAAAGGTAAATGTAGTTAAATCTTCGTTAGTTATGTTGTGGAGAGTTTGGGAGAGCAGCGTTTGCTATTGCAAACGCTGCATAAGCGGCTGTAAAAATCAAAGAAAACAGCCGCTAAACTTGCAATAGTCCGCCAAATATGGACAATACACCCTCCACAGTTTTAGCGATAAAATCTATGACCAAAATCCCTGATTATACCCCCGAAGAATTAAAAGCCATTGGCGACTGCTTGCAAGAACGTTACGGCGAAAATATTCCATTTGAACAAGCCGATATTGAATTACGCCTTTCCGAAAACGACAGCCAGGTAACCGAATGCCCCGCTGTTTACTGGGAAAAAGCTGGCTGCCATTTTATAGTGGCAAAAACAGACGAAGTACAATACTTCAGCCAGTTCTTTTATGGTAACCGAGAACAATTTGGTACAGGCAAACCTTTTTATAATGATCTACTCGACTGCGTGCTAACCACATTGCGAGTGCAAGCAGATCACGAATTACAAAAAAATAACGCAAAAGATTAAAAAGTACACAAATTCAAAGTATAAAAATTCAATATTAAAATTAACCGAGGTCTATCATGGCAGCTAAGAAAAAAGCAAAGAAAAAAGTGGCGAAGAAGAAGGTCGCAAAGAAAAAAGTAAACAAGAAAAAAACAGTAGCAAAGAAAAAATCGAAAAAGAAAGTCGCCAAGAAAAAAACAAAAGCCAAAGCTAAAAAGAAAGCAGCCCCTAAAGTACCGCCAATGAATGCGTTCTATGCACAGTCTGGTGGTGTAACTGCGGTAATTAATGCTAGCGCAGCAGGTGTTATTGAAGCAGCAGCAAAAACAAATAAAATTGGTAAAGTTTATGCTGGCCGTAACGGTATTATCGGTGCATTAACCGAAGACTTAATCGATACCAGCAAAGAAACTGCCGCAACCATTAAAGGTTTACGCCACACACCTTCTGGTGCATTCGGTTCCTGTCGTTTTAAATTAAAATCATTAGAAGAAAATCGTCGCGAATACGAACGTTTAATCGAAGTCTTTAAAGCACATAACATCGGTTACTTCTTCTATAATGGTGGTGGCGATTCAGCCGACACCTGTTTCAAAATTTCCAAGCTTTCAAAAGAAATGGGCTATCCATTACAGGCTATTCACGTACCTAAAACAGTGGATAACGATTTACCCATCACAGACAACTGCCCAGGCTTTGGTTCAGTAGCAAAGTATGTTGCAGTTTCTACACGCGAAGCATCTTTCGACGTTGCATCCATGTGCAAAACGTCAACTAAAGTATTTATCGTTGAAGTAATGGGTCGTCATGCAGGCTGGATTGCTGCTGCTGGTGGTTTAGCATCAACCGAAGATACGTTTATCCCGACGGTTATCCTCTTCCCTGAAGTTGAATTTAATCAGGAAAAATTCCTTGCCGAAGTGCAAAAAAATGTTAAGAAGCATGGTTACTGTTCCGTTGTTGTATCGGAAGGTGTACATTGGCCAGACGGTCGTTTCCTTGCAGAAACCGGCCTTAAAGATGCGTTCGGTCATGCTCAATTGGGTGGTGCAGCAACGGTTATCAGTGGCATGATTCAATCTGAACTGCAACTGAAAAACCACTGGGCCGTTGCTGATTACCTACAACGTGCCGCACGCCATATCGCTTCAAAAACAGACGTCGACATGGCCTACGCAATGGGTAAAGCAGCCGTACAATTTGCGGTTAAAGGCTATAACTCCGTTATGCCAACCATTGACCGTATATCTAACAAACCATTTAAATGGAAAGTGGGCATGGCCGACTTGAGCAAAGTTGCCAACGTCGAAAAAATGATGCCCGCCAACTTCATCACAAAAGATGGTTTTGGTATTACCAAAGCGTGCCGCACTTACATGCAACCTTTAATTAAAGGCGAAGACTACCCTCCATATAAAGATGGTATGCCTAAGTACGTGCGTATTAAAGGCGTAGCCGTACCCAAGAAATTAAAAGGTAAGTTTGAAATTTAATTCTTATGGCACCATTGCGAGGATGAATTAAAAAATACTTTAGTTCTAACACGGCAATCAAAAAACCGACCTTTACTGAAAAGTAGGTCGGTTTTTTTGTTTTTTAATTAAATGGTGTTATCTTAGTTGGCAAGATGTACTCAAATTATAAAAGGCAAAGGAGTTGCGATGAAAATAAGAGTAGTATTAAAACCAGGGAAGCGTGGAACCAAATCACTTGTAAAAGAATATGGTCAACAGCTTATTTGTGTTCGCTATCGATATGACTATATTAAAAAGAAAAAATACAAAACAATCGAACTAATAATCAGTGAAGAAAACTGGCAACCACCAATGCCACACCCTGATGAAGAACGCGCAAAACAAGTCGAAAAAGGCTATTCAATGGAAAACAAAGTAAAACTACGTATAGCCTTAGATGAACAGCAACTACAAAGAAAAGTAAAAAAACAGGGCGGAATATGGTCAAAAAAGGACCAGGCATGGCTTATAAATGAGAGTGCGGCAAGAAAAGCAGGCCTAACCTCAAGAATAGTTGACTGAAATGAATAAAGTCCCTATAAATAGAAACAAGTTACTATATATAGGAACTAATTAGCATATATAGAAACATTTAGAATGTTTCTATTCCGTCTAATTCACTGTTATATTTTTGGAGAAACTATGCGCACTATAATTTTAATACTAGGTATATTGTTTTCATTCTCTATATCGGCATCGCCAATCACATACATATGTGACTATGACTCATACAGTGACAAAGAAGGCAGCCATAAAACCAATAAAGATTTCACTTTAACTTTCATCGTCGATGAGAATGGCAAAAACGCATATATTCTTGGTAATCAAGGTAGTGAGAAAGTGGCTCATTTTTCACATCCAATGGGTGGGGTAGCATTTATTGAGGTAACAGGTGCAAATAATATTATGTCTACTGCTATCGACAGCAAAGGTAATTCTGTACATAGTCGCAACACATCTCTCGGTGGCGAACTAATACCTTCGCAGTATTACGGAAAATGTACAACAAAATAAAAACATACAACAAAACGGCCGGTCAACTTAAACACCATATTTTATGAGTATTGAATACAAAGAAAATTTAAATAGCATAAAGAGAAAGCTATTCTTTAGTTTGTTTTTATTGATTTTAGCAATACTTGTTCCCGTTTTAAATTTATGCTCACCTGCATGGGCTCCACTCACCGAGACAAATGCTAGTTGGTTTCAACGCTCTGGTTCTGCTGTAGTTATTATTGCGGCGTTTGCAGAATATCTATTATTTAAAACATATGACTACATTTCACCAAGTGAAGCAGCATTGTTTGTGCCCTTTGATACACCGAAATGGTATAAAAAAATATATAATATTGCATCTGGTGTGGCACATATCGTGTTAATTGTAGGTACTGTTATTTGGGGTTATGGAGACGTAATATATGAAAAAATATAACAAACTCATCCAGACAGACTGCCAAAAATGTCGCGCCTTTTGCAAAAAACGCAAAAGCCGCGCCACTTTCGTCAGCTGCTGATGAGGGCGTTAGCACAACAATAGGAATCTAAAGCTTGTGAGTAAATATGATCTACAAGATATATACAAAGATCTATATTATCATGAGCTTGATGTTCGTGAAAAAATAACAAATCGTCTCCAAATTACATTTGCATTTCATGCAACAGCACTTACTGTTATTGCTTACATGTCTAGAATGATTGATTTTCAATCAGACATATATCTATTGGGTGTGTTTTATTTAAGCTTATTGATTTCCCTAATATTTCTAGCAAAATCTATTTTTGAAACAATAAAAGCTTTTTGGGGTAATACATATAAAGGTTTAGCCTCAGCAGATAAAATTGAAAAATATAGAAAAGATTGTTTGAAGCACAAAAATGATCTTGATAAGTATAAAAATGAAAACCCTAGTGAAAATGTTGCCGACTACTCACCAGAATCAAAAATTGATAATTATTTATACCTCGAATTTTCTAAGTGCGCTTCGCATAATGCAAATATAAATGACATTCGCTCTAAAAGAATTCATACAGCGACTAAATATTTACTATATTTTTTCATCCCATTTTTAATAGCATCCGTTATATTTACAATCTTTGATATGGATGCGTCATCACCAAGAAAGAAGCTTTTATTAGAATATCAAGGAATAGTAAATTCAATTAATAAATTACC
>QIKU01000110.1 GCA_003232015.1 Gammaproteobacteria bacterium | reverse complement strand
CCTTCGGGACTGCCGAAAGCAGCATAACAATGAACAGGAATTATCACTTATAAAAGGCAAATAACTGTCTCAGGGATGGGGTCCACTTCACACGAGCCACAGGCGGCGATGTATATCGGGATCAAGTTCAGCGTCTGTTTCTTCAACAAGCTTACATTTAAAGGTAAAGCGCAAAAAAGTATCGGTTGTGGCTGCGGCGTTTTCATTTTCAGGAATGGTCCAGTTATAAACACCAATTAAATATTCAGGTTCAACAATACAGGCCGTTTCTTCGAGTGTTTCGCGTTTCACTGCTTCGACCAGTGATTCAGCCCTTTCCCAATGGCCTGCGGGCTGATTAACCACCAGCTGTGCATTTATTTTTTCTTCAACCATTAAAAACTGGGCTTTGTATTGAACAACCGCCGCAACAGTAACGTGGGGTACCCATTGTTTTTCAAAAGAATTATTCATAAGAGAATGCTTGTTATTTTATGGGTGCTTATATCGATATCTGTTTATATTGACCAGGCTCAATATTGTTAACAGTCCAGTCACCAATGGCATAACGCACAAGCCGCAATGTTGGAAAACCGACTGCCGCCGTCATACGCCGAACCTGGCGGTTTTTCCCCTGCTTGATTTTGAGCTCAATCCAGGAAGTGGGTATTTTAGCACGGTAACGAATCGCTGGCGTACGCGGCCAGAGTTTGGGTAATATCTCATCTTCGTCGATTAGGCGGGCTTTTGCAGGCAAAGTGAACCCATCTTTTAGCTGTATTCCTTGTTTTAACTGCGTGATGGCCTTTTGATTGGGGATCCCCTCAACCTGAGCCCAATATGTTTTTTCCATTTTATTCTTTGGGTTACTAATTTTATGTTGCAAGCTGCCGTTATTAGTAAGGAGTAGCAGGCCTTCGGAGTCTTTATCGAGGCGTCCTGCGGGATAAATATTGGGAACCGAAATAAAATTGGCCAGACTTGTTGCACCATCAAGCTCGGTGAATTGCGAAATAACACCAAAGGGTTTATTGAATAGATATAAGTCGGCCATTGAACGTTTTTGTATTAATGCAAGTATTGTGCGGTGATATTACTGGCAGTATAACAAGCTAGTAATATCAAGTTGTGTATTTCTTTAACCAAAATAAAAAAGTGGTTGTATGAAGGCAGGTTTTAGCCATATACGCACAAAATCAGGTTAAGGGAAATACACCGCATGCGTCGGCACAAAAAATTAGCTGGCTGTTCTATTACTAACAGAAATAGCTTAGATGAAATTAAATTGTTGGATAAGGCATTTAATTAAATGAAACGTGAACCAATCACGAATCTGAAATATAATAACCATTCATGTGGCCAAACCACCCTTATTACTTTAATTTGAGAATGAATTATGTCCAGCTCCAGCTCTAAAATTATCTACACTGAAACAGATGAAGCACCGGCCTTAGCCACTCAGTCCTTTTTACCCATTGTTCAGGCGTTTGCTAAAGCGGCTGATATTGACGTAGAAACACGAGATATATCACTGGCTTCCCGCATTCTGGCAAACTTTCCTGATAATTTAAAGGCTGAACAAAAGAAAGTGGATGCGCTTGCTGAATTAGGCGAGCTGGCGAAAACACCGGATGCGAATATTATCAAGCTGCCGAATATCAGTGCTTCGGTTCCTCAACTGACCACAGCAATAAAAGAGTTGCAAGCGTTAGGCTATGACATCCCTGATTTTCCCGAGCACCCGCTAACAGATGAAGACAAGATGATTAAGGAACGTTATGCCGGGGTGTTAGGCAGCGCAGTTAATCCGGTATTGCGTTACGGTAACTCGGATCGCCGAGTAGCTGGGCCAGTAAAAGAATATGCACAGAAGCATCCTCATTCAATGGGCGTCTGGTCAAAAGATTCGAAAACGCATGTTGCCTCTATGCCCGAAGGCGATTTTTATTCCAGCGAAAAATCCGTTGTGATTGATACTGAAGGAGATTTGAAAATTGAGCTGCTAAAAGATGAGGGTGACAAGTTGGTACTTAAAGAAAAAGTACCCGTATTGGCTGGCGATGTTATTGACTCATCAGTAATGAGTGTTAAGGCCTTGCGTGATTTTTTTGAAGCGGCCACACAGGACGCAAAAGAAGAGGGCGTATTGCTGTCCTTACACATGAAAGCCACCATGATGAAAGTATCGGATCCAATAATCTTTGGTCATGCGGTGAGTGTTTATTATAAAGACGTATTTGAGAAGCATGCTGCAACATTTGAAAAACTGGGTGTGGATACCCGCAATGGTTTCGGTGATGTTTATGCAAAAATTAGCAAACTACCCGATACCCAACGTAAGGAAATTGAAGCCGATATTGACGCGGTCTATCAAAATCGTGCCGAACTGGCGATGGTGAATTCGGATAAAGGCATTACCAACTTGCATGTGCCCAGTGATGTGATTATTGATGCGTCCATGCCCGCTGCGATCCGTTCGTCCGGCAAAATGTGGGGCAAGGATGGTAAATTACACGACACCAAAGCAATGATCCCTGATCGGAGTTATGCCGGTATATATCAGGCTACTATTGATTTTTGTAAAGAACATGGTGCTTTTGATGTCGCGACGATGGGCAGTGTGAGTAACGTTGGGTTAATGGCGCAAAAAGCAGGCGAATACGGCTCGCATGACAAGACCTTTGAAATTCCTGCCAATGGCACCGTTAAAGTAACGGATGCTTCCGGCACCACCCTGATGGAGCATAAAGTTGAGACAGGGGATATCTGGCGTATGTGTCAGACTATCGATTTACCCATTCAGGACTGGGTTAAGCTGGCCGTTAATCGTGCCCGTTTAACCGGCCAACCGGCCATATTCTGGCTTGATGATAATCGTGCACATGATGTTAATTTAATAGCTAAAGTAGAAACCTACTTAAAAGAACATGACACTAAGGGACTTGATATTAAACTTATGTCACCTTTCAATGCCACGTTATACACCTTAGAGCGCGTTAAAGCAGGGAAAGACACTATTTCAGTTAGTGGTAATGTATTGCGTGATTATTTAACCGATTTATTTCCAATTCTTGAACTGGGTACCAGCGCAAAAATGTTATCGATTGTGCCCTTGCTTGCAGGCGGTGGTTTATTTGAAACCGGTGCGGGCGGCTCAGCACCAAAACATGTAGAGCAACTGTTAAAAGAAAACCACTTACGCTGGGATTCGCTAGGTGAATTTTTAGCACTGGCCGTGTCACTGGAAGACCTGGCGAATAAAACCGGCAGCGAAAAAGTAAAAGTATTAGCCGCCGCGTTAGACAAAGCGAACAGCCTGTTCTTAAATAATGATAAGTCGCCATCGCGTAAAGTGGGGGAGCTTGATACCCGTGGCAGCCATTTTTATCTGGCTATGTACTGGGCACAGTCATTGGCAGAACAAAATGATGATAGCGAGTTAAAAAAGGTATTTACATCGGTTGCCGAGCAGCTAACAAGTAAAGAAACAACCATTGTTGATGAACTTAACAGCGTACAGGGTACGCCGGTTGATTTGGGTGGCTACTATTTACCAAATAAAGAGCGGGTTTCTCAGGTAATGCGTGCAAGCGCTACGTTGAACACAGTTATTGATGGCTTAAATTAAAAAATAGCTCTCGTTAACGAAATTATTTACAGTAAAACAAAAAGGCGTTCCCCTGTGGGGGAACGCCTTTTGTTTTTTGCGATGCTGGATTTGAGTTAATGCGCTGTTTCAGTATCGTCTGGATTACTACCCGCGGCTGTAATTTCAATTGCATGCAGGCCTTTGGGACCTTCTGTGCATTTAAACTCAACCGGTTGACCTTTTTTCAAGGTCTTGTAGCCTTCCATCTCAATTGCTGAAAAATGTGCAAATATATCGTCACCACCTTCTTCTGGTGCGATAAATCCATACCCTTTGGAATTACTAAACCACTTAACGACTCCTGTAGACATGCCTCCGAACCTCCTTGATATTCTACGTTAACTTATTGATAGTACAGAGTTTATTAATCAGTGCTCAACTTATTAATACAGCAGTTACATGCCTATCAAGCATAACTATAGCTACTTTTTAGAAATTTTCAGTATTTTATTGGATTTTTTGTAAATTTTTACTATGTAGAAAGAATGGTGCTATTTAAGGTAAGATTAATATATGACAGATGATAAAGAAAATCAGTACCACGACGACACCGGCCTGGCGGTCGAAGAAGCTAAGCCTGAAATAAAACATCCATCAATGTTTAAAGTTTTGCTGATAAATGACGATTATACTCCTATGGAGTTTGTTGTTCATGTACTCGAAACTTTTTTCGCAATGGACCGTCCAACTGCTACACAGATCATGCTTAATGTGCATAGCAAGGGGAAAGGGTTATGTGGGGTCTTTACCCGCGATATTGCAGAAACAAAAGTAGCTCAGGTCAATGATTACTCCCGGCAGCATGAACACCCATTGTTGTGCACAATGGAAGTCGACGGTTAAGAGGTTTTAGTCATGTTAAGTAGAGAATTAGAAGATTCGTTAAATGGTGCATTTAAAGATGCGCGTACTCAAAACCATGAGTTTATGACAGTAGAGCATTTGCTGCTGGCGCTTATGTCGAATGATAGCGTGATTGAAGTCCTTAAAGCCTGCGGGGCGGATATGGAGCTCCTGCAAAAGGATTTAACGGCTTTCTTAGACGAAACCACCCCGTTATTACCTCCGGATGATGAACGCGATACACAGCCAACACTCGGCTTCCAGCGGGTGTTACAACGCGCTGTGTTCCATGTGCAGTCGTCTGGCAAGCAGGAAGTCAATGGCCTGAATGTACTGGTTGCTATTTTTAGTGAACAGGAATCACAAGCCGTTTATTTCCTTAAAAAACAGGATATTTCCCGTCTGGAAATCGTCAATTATATTTCCCACGGCATTTCCAAAATTGAAGGGCCATCGCCTGAGCATGATGATGCCATTGCAGACGAAGAACCGACAGAAGAAGCCGCTGCAACGCCATTAGAACAATTTGCTGCTAACTTAAATGAGCTGGCCATGGCTGGCAAAATCGACCCTTTAATTGGCCGAAAATATGAAGTGGAGCGAACAATACAGATCTTATGTCGCCGGCGTAAAAATAACCCACTGTTTGTAGGGGATGCAGGCGTGGGCAAAACCGCACTGGCTGAAGGCCTGGCGAAGCGTATTGTCGATGGTGAAGTACCGGATGTGCTAACGGATTACGTTATTTACTCACTGGATTTAGGGTCTTTACTTGCGGGCACAAAATATCGCGGTGATTTTGAGAAGCGTCTTAAAGCGGTACTAAAGCAGCTTAAAAATGAAGAAAATGCCGTATTATTTATAGATGAAATCCACACCATTATCGGTGCAGGTGCCGCTTCCGGTGGTGCAATGGATGCCTCTAATCTGCTAAAGCCGGTATTGGCGACCAGCGAGCTAAAATGCATTGGTTCAACCACCTACCAGGAATATCGTGGTATTTTTGAAAAAGACCGTGCCTTAGCACGCCGCTTCCAGAAAGTGGATGTGTCAGAGCCGTCAGTGGAAGAATGCGTGCAAATTCTGGCGGGCTTAAAAAGTCGTTTTGAAGAACATCACAATGTACGTTATACCCAGCAAGCTTTACGCAGTGCAGCAGAATTATCGGAACGTTATATCAATGACAAGCATTTACCGGATAAAGCCATCGATGTAATTGATGAAGCGGGCGCTAGTCAGATTTTATTACCTGTGTCGAAGCGCAAGAAAACCATTGGTGTAAAAGACATTGAAGCGATTGTGGCTAAAATTGCCCGCATCCCGGCCAAGTCGGTTTCGAGTGATGATAAAGAAGTGTTACGCAGTTTAGAAAATAATTTAAAGCTGGTTATTTATGGTCAGGACGATGCGGTCGACAGTTTGTCCAGTGCAATTAAGCTTGCTCGTTCCGGTTTAGGCGAGTCTGAAAAACCGATTGCCTCCTTCCTGTTTGCAGGACCAACCGGTGTGGGTAAAACCGAAGTGACTCGACAACTCGCACGTATTTTAGGCATTGAATTGATCCGTTTCGATATGTCGGAATACATGGAACAACACACCGTATCGCGTTTAATCGGTGCACCACCGGGTTATGTGGGCTTTGATCAGGGCGGTTTATTAACCGAAGCCGTTAACAAAAACCCTCATGCGGTTTTATTATTAGATGAAATCGAAAAAGCACATCCAGATGTGTTTAATATCCTGCTGCAAGTGATGGATCATGGCACGCTAACGGATAATAATGGTCGCAAAGCAGACTTCCGTAATGTGATTTTTGTGATGACAACCAATGCCGGTGCCGATCGTTTAAGCCGAAGTTCGATTGGCTTCCAGACGCAGGACCATTCATCTGATGCAATGGAAACCATTAAAAAAGTCTTTACCCCTGAATTCAGGAACCGCTTAGACAGCATTATCCAGTTCAACCAGCTTGGCCCGGATATGATAGGCCGCGTGGTAGACAAGTTTATTTTTGAATTTGAAGCGCAACTGGAAGAAAAAGGCGTGAGCTTAACAGTAGACGATGAAGCCCGTACCTGGATTGCAATTAAAGGCTATGACCCTAAAATGGGTGCGCGCCCAATGGCACGTATCCTTCAGCAGTACGTTAAAAAGCCAATGGCTGAAGAGTTATTGTTTGGGGATTTAACCCACGGTGGCTCAATTCATATTCATGTTGAAAAGGATGAACTTGTGTTTAAAGTTACGTCCAAAGAAAAAGCGACCGTTTAGTGCCCGTTTCTTCTTCTTTTTACGGGCACTTATGCAGCGCGCAGCGATGCGTCTATCCACCCGGTAAAAACTTGTTTTTCTGATCCCAAGAAGAGCATCATAACCCCGTTATTTTGAAAAAATTACGGGCACTAAAAAAAGGCCACAACATGGAATGTAGAGGCCTTTTTTTTTGATACAAGATGATAACTTATCGTCCGCGGAAAGTAATACGGCCTTTGTTTAAGTCATAAGGTGTTAGCTGCACAGTCACAACATCACCGGTAAGGATACGAATATAATTTTTGCGCATTTTGCCCGAAATATGAGCCGTTACAATATGCCCATTTTCAAGTTCAACCCGAAACATGGTATTGGGCAGGGTATCAATTACCGTCCCTTCCATTTCAATGTGTTCTTCTTTTGCCATACTGCCCTTGTCTTAATTCATACTATTTAACTAGCGCGCAATAATGCACTAAAACCACCAACTTATCAAAGATGAAAGTAGATTTTTCCGAATAAACTTGTTGAAAGCGTGTATTTTTTGTGAATATATGTGCTTTATGCTTAATAGTTATAATTTGTAAGCTGTTTAATAACACTTGTATTCGATCTTGTTATTCAAAAATATAGGCTACTATTAATAATAAGGGGCGACAGGCAGTAACAAGATCGCCAGGGCGAGACCAGTCGCTGAATAATTGTTCAGGCTGGCGGGTAAAATTCTAGATGAAGGATTTGCCATGAATACGCATATCAACAATAAATCGACGACTAGCCAGCAGGCTGCTATTGCAGCAGGCCATTCGATTCTAAAGCAAGTACTGGCCCATTATCATGGATTGGTTGCAGTGCGCTTATGGAGCGGGGACTTTGTTGTGGGGGATGCAGATGCACCGTGCATCGTGATTTTTAACCAGCCTGCGGTATTGCGCCAGTTGGTGTTGCGCAGGAATGTGGTGCGTTTAGCTGAAGACTATCTAACACAAGCTGTCGATATTGAGGGTGATGTTGAATGTTTATTTGAGCTTGTGTCTCATATGCGCGATCTGGTATTACCCTGGACAACCAAATTATCTTTAATGAAACTGGCGTTTAAGTTGCCGCGCCATCATCAAGGCAATAGCACACAGGCGATACGCGCTGGTCGTGCCAAACGGCAAAATACACAACAGAGCATTGCTCACCATTATGATGTTGGCAACGATTTTTACTCTTTGTGGCTAGATAAGGAGATGGTTTATTCCTGTGCCTATTTTTCCGATACTGAGCAATCATTAGAGGATGCCCAACGCGACAAACTGGATTATATCTGCCGCAAGCTACGTTTGGCACCGGGCGAGACCTTGCTGGATATTGGCTGTGGCTGGGGCGCGCTGGTCTGTTGGGCTGCACGCCAGTATGGGGTAAAGGCGCATGGTATTACCTTGAGTGAGCAGCAAGCCACTTACGCTAATGAGCGGATACGCAAAGAAGGTCTGGGCGATCTGGTCACGGTTGAGTTATTGGATTACCGCGATTTACCTGATGAAGCCAGCTATGACCGGGTGGTGAGTGTCGGCATGTTCGAACATATCGGGGTGGCTAACTTTCCGGTTTATTTTGGTACGATTAAGCGGGTGCTGGCACCGGGCGGCTTATTTTTAAACCACGGTATCACCAATGATACGGGTTGGCTGGATACGCCCATCACACGCTTTATCAATAGCTATGTCTTCCCAGATGGCGAATTGGCGCGTATTAGTGAGGTCATTTTAGCGATGGAAGATGCGGGCTTTGAAATTATCGATGTTGAAGGGCTGCGTCGTCATTACGCGATGACCCTGCGCTATTGGGTGAAGGCTCTGGAGACGAACAAGGTACAAGCGGTGGATATTGTGGGCGAAGCGACATACCGAGTGTGGCTTTTCTATATGGCCGGTTCGGCTTACTATTTTGACACAGGGAGTATCAATATTTTTCAGGCGTTGGCTGGGCACGATCGAGAGCCGCTAACGGTTGGGCTCAGACGTGACGAGTTATATGAAAAAGGTTGCGAGTGCCCACCTGCGACTAAACATGATGTTAATGAGACATAGCTTAAGAGAGCAACAAGAATAACAGAAGGCTGTATCAGTAAGTGTTGATGCGGATCCTATTGCCACCATTCACCGCAGCCGATGGCCCATATTATTCATCATCCTGGTTGATTAGCCGAGCAACAACATGGCCTTGACTGTGTCTTACACACAAGTGCTATATATTATGTATGTTCCATAGCGTATTTAGTTAACTTAATTAAGGAACAAAGGAGGTGTGTGATGAAAGAAGCACGATGGCAAGACTGGAGTATTGTTCTACTCGGTGTGTGGCTTGTACTTTCGCCGTTCATTGGTATTGGTGTTGTGGGTGATATAGCAGCAGTCAATTCCTATGCGCTTGGTACTGCGGTCGCATTTTTTGCATTCGCAGCAATCAGCCGTCCACAAATGTGGAAGGAATTTACCAATTTGGTTCTGGGGTTCTGGTTGATCGTTGCACCGTTTGCCCTTGGCTTTGCAAATTTACTCGGCCCAACGGTGAACCAGATAGTTGTTGGTTTTCTGGTTGGAGGCATCGCTTTGATGGTTACTTTGGGCAAAACAACGCCAACGGTGGGTCATGGCGGCCATGGTCACGGCCACGCATAGCTCATAGCCAATTCCTGTTAAAGGGAAGGAGGTAGCAAACGACCCGGTTCCAGATGAGAGCAGATGGGAGTCGCAACTGTGACAATAGATTTATTCCCATTTTTACCTGTCTGGATCCGGGGCGTTTTTTCTGTGTTTGCTTTAGCTACTTCACACAACAACGGCATGTTTCCATTCGACAGGAGACCAGGCTAAATGGGGTTGACTTGATTCATTTGACAACACAATTTCCATTCCTAAAAAACGGGTGAGTGCGTCAAGGCCTCTTATTTCTGACAAAGCGCCTTGCAGTGACTTAAAGTGTTGAGGATTGATATAAAGGACATTGGGACGATAACCGTGTTCATTTTCAAACTCGTTGGCGATTTGAATTAAGAAACTTAACATATCAATTCCTCCAATGTTGGGGCGAATGGTTCACCCTTAGTGTTTTATAACGATGTTGCTTTGTTTAATTATCGGCCTCGGCTAATCAATGTTTAATATTTAACTTCTTGTTATACAACCACTTAAAAAATAATAAAATCTATAACAAATATTAATACGGCTTATCAGTTTGCCATCCGCCATCCACAAAATATTGCAGAGGCTGGAAGTGTGCTTTATATGACATTTTTTGTGACTCAGGGTTCCAGTAGCCTAAATAAAGCCACTTTAAATTGCGTTGGCGCACCAGCGCAATCTGATGCTGAATGGCTAAAATTCCTAAACTTAAGTTTGCGAGATCGGGTTCAAAAAAAGTATAGACCGCCGATAAGCCATCACTTAATTTATCCATAACCGCAACGGCCACCAGTTGTTGCCCACGTCGAAACTCCAGTAATTCAGATTCACACCAATGACTGTTGATAATATCGTTATAAGCAGCTTTTGAGGTTGGATCCATGCCGCTTTCTGAATGGCGTGCACTCAGGTAACGGGAATATAAATTAAAATGTTCTTCGTTAAACCGGGTGGGGTGAGGCAGGGTGGTGATTTCTGTGTTTTTATTCCAGCAGCGGCGCTGTTGTTTACTGGCTTTAAATTGGCTTACATTTAATCTAACCGGAACACATAGTTGGCATTGTTCACAATGTGGCCGATAAAGATGGTTACCACTACGCCGAAAGCCCACCGTTGCAAGGTAATTGTAATGCTGCTGCTGTAAATCAATAGCAGGATTAACGAATAATGTGGTTGCCTGTTGGTCAGGTAGATAGCCGCAATCATGCTTTTCTGTTACACAAAACTCAAGCACATCTAATATATCGGGTTGCTTAATTTGTGAGCTTGAGTTTAGTGGCATGGCTATTAATTTAAGTTGTTTTGTTACTTTTAAGTTAGACGCAATTATAGAAATTGTCTAATTATAAGTCGAAATGCCATTTACCAATACGCGATGAATACTTCAAAGTATGTTGCAATTTCTGAATAAATTGACTACGGGATATTTCAGCCATGCCCAGGCTTGTCATATGTTCCGAGCTGATTTGCGCATCTATAAAGTCAAACTGCCATTGTTTTAGTTGTGCCACCAAATGTGCCAGTGCAACTTTTGACGCATCGGTTTTACGGGTAAACATCGACTCGCCAAAAAAAGCGTGGCCTAATGACAACCCATATAATCCCCCCACCAGTTTTTGTTCAAACCAGCATTCAACCGAATGCGCATAACCTTGTTTGTGTAATTCACGGTATGCATCCAGCATACTGTTTGTTATCCATGTACCAAAGCCATCTTTACGTGTAGCTGCACAGGCTTGAATGACATCATCAAAAGCGGTGTCAAAGGTGACGTGAAAAATATTTTTATTCAGCGTTTTCTTTAAACTTCTTGATATTTTAAAATTATCCAGATTTAAAACCGAGCGTGGATCCGGTGACCACCATAAAACAGGTTGGTCATCACTAAACCAGGGGAAGATACCATTTTTATAAGCAGCAAGTAAACGCGGTACAGATAAATCGCCACCCACTGCGAGTAGGCCGTTGGGTTCATCCAACGCAAGTTCTACATCCGGAAAGGCATTAAGAAGATCGTCAGAGAGTAAGTAAGGCGCGGTCATAATTATAAATTTTATTACTGCTTAAAGGGGGAATGGCTTTGCATATCATCAATGTAATATTGCATACCTTGTTGTTCGTGCTGAACATGCTTGCGTATGATGGTGTTAAATTCCGGGTGAGCAATCCAGTGTGCCGACCAGGTTTTAGTGGGTAAAAATCCCCGGTAAATTTTATGTTCACCCTGTGCCCCAGGCTCAAAACGTTTTAAACCATTATTAATGCAGTATTCCAATCCCTGATAATAGCATAACTCAAAATGTAAGCTGTTAAACTCGGTATTACAACCCCAGTGACGGCCAAACAATGTATTTTCCCCGCGAATGCAAAAGGCGCTCGCGACATAGTTTGCATTATGCTTTGCAAATAAAACAAGAACATTATCTGGCATGCTTGCACCAATGGCTTTGAAAAAATTAAAATTTAAGGTTGCCATCCCTGACTTTTTATCAAACGTCGAAGTGTAAAAATCATGAAAGGTGTGCCATAGTTCGTCATTCATTTCATGGCCAGTTTTTATTTCAATCTCGATGAATCTCGATGGTCTGTTGCTGAATCTGTTTACGTTCGCGTTTTATTTTTTTACGGTTCTTTGAATTAAAAAAAGACAGGTAATGATCGAAGTCAGTATAGCCTTTATTCTGCCAGTGAAACTGGCAGCCAAGTCGCAGCATTAAATTCTGTGCTTCTAATTCCTGTGTATCTTTCTCGTTAGTAAATAACCAGTGAACCGATGACACACCGATAGCTTTGGCATGCTGTAATCCGGCATTAATTATTAACTGACTTATTTCGCTATGGCGCTGCGTATCTTTTATTAAAAAACGCTGCCCGGTTGTGGGCGTGTAAGGAATTGAGGTGACCAGTTTTGGATAATATTCAATGCCAGAACGATGATAAGCATCCGCCCATGCCCAGTCAAAAACAAATTCACCATACGAATTGTTTTTTAAATACATCGGGCTTGCACCAATCAGCTTACCATTTTCACGCACAACAATATGCTGTGGCAGCCAACCATACGTTTGGCCGACACAGTCGTGTTGTTCTAATGCATTTAAAAATTCGTAACGTGCAAAGGGGTTATCATCATCGACTAAGGCATTCCACTCATCGGCTGTTACTTCATTCATTGCACCAATGATTGAAACGTCTATTGTCATAATTCAGGTCTCACGTCCCTGTAAGAGTTGGGGGGAATACTTAATTATTGTCGAGGAAACGCTCTGCATCAAGCGCGGCCATACAACCCCGTCCGGCAGAAGTAATCGCTTGTTTGTAAATTTGGTCGGCCACATCGCCAGCGGCATAAACACCTTCAATACTGGTTTGGGTTGCATTGGCCTGTGAGCCGTTTTCAACTTTAAGATAACCGTGCTCCATTTCTAGCTGGCCGTCAAAAATGCCGGTATTGGGCTTGTGGCCAATGGCAATAAATACACCCATCAGTTCAATGTCTTTGGTGGTACCATCATTATTTTTTAAGCGCATACCGGTTACGCCCGTGTCGTCACCGAGTACTTCATCTAAATTGCTGTTCCATTCAATAGTAATGTTGCCGTTCTTTGCTTTTTCAGCTATTTGACTCGCTAGAATTTTTTCACAACGGAAACTATCACGCCGGTGCACAATCGTCACATGCGAGGCAATGTTCGATAAATAAAGCGCTTCTTCAACGGCGGTATTACCACCGCCGATAACGGCAACTTCTTTGCCGCGATAGAAAAAACCATCACAGGTTGCACAGCCGGAAACGCCACGCCCCTTAAAAGCTTCTTCCGACTCTAAACCTAAGTACATCGCAGAGGCACCGGTTGCAATAATCAGTGCATCGCAAGTGTAAGTGCTGCTGTCGCCCGTTAAGGTGAAAGGGCGTTTGCTTAAATCAGTTTTGTTAATGGTGTCAAAAATAATTTCGGTATTAAAACGCTCGGCATGTTGCTTCATGCGTTCCATTAATGCGGGGCCCTGTAAGCCTTCAACATCTCCAGGCCAGTTATCGACTTCGGTGGTTGTCATTAGCTGACCGCCTTGTTCCATGCCGGTAATCATAACCGGTTCAAGGTTGGCGCGTGCCGCGTAAACAGCAGCGGTATAACCGGCAGGACCGGAACCTAGAATTAATAAACGACAATGCTTTGTTTCACTCATGAAAACTCCCTTAACGGCTCGTGCGAGGTGAAAATTTATTCTTAAAATTTATGTACACTTGTGACCAAATATAAAAGCTAGAGTTCCTTCTATACGATAAAGTGCGCGCTGTGTATTTTAGAGTAAATATTGAAACCAATTATATATCGTCAGCGGAGTGCATGCACTCCGCTGACGACCAAAGTGGAGAGCTCTGCTTCTCCCCTTTGGAAACCCCAACAGTTTTGTGCCCGCCGCAAGCGGACGGGGAATTTATATTAATATCTGTTATGTTACTAAAAAGTAAACAACATGGTAAGCAATAATGCGAATTGGAATTCCAAAAGAACAAAAAAGTCTGGAAGGGCGGGTAAGCCTGACTCCGGATGCGGTAAAGGCCTTAGTCGAAGCAGGGCATGAGGTGATTATTGAACTGGGTGCGGGCGCGCTCAGCGGCTACAGCGACAATGACTATTCCCATGCGGGTGCCAGTTTAATGCCCTCTGCTGGAATGGTTTATCAACGCGCACAGCTTATTGTAAAAGTGAAAGAGCCGATTGAAGCCGAATGGCCACTATTGCGTAAAGACCACATTTTATTCTGCTTTTTGCACCTTGCGGCCAATGAAGCCTTGCTGAATAAACTCTGTGAGATTGGGTTAACCGCGATTGCGTTTGAAACGGTGGTTGAAAAAGACACCAGTACAGGTGAATTAAGTTTACCGCTACTGGCTCCAATGAGTGCCATTGCCGGGCGTGTGACCGCGCAAATGGGTGCGACCTTGCAATACCAGTACCGTGGCGGGCAGGGTATTTTATTCGGCGGCCTGGATATGGGGGATAACGCGGGTATCGACAGCGGCCATGTGGTGGTGATAGGAGCTGGCATTGCCGGTGCTCATGCAGCAAAAACATCCGCAGCACTGGGAGCACAGGTGACCGTACTGGATATTAATCAGGCGCGGCTAACACAGCTGGAGCAGGCTGTTGATAAGGTTACTGGGGTTATCTCAAATGAAAATAGCATTGCCGAAGCGGTGACACAGGCCGACTTGCTGATTGGTGCTGTTCTTATTCCCGGCGCAAAAGCACCGAATCTGGTGAGCACTGCGCTTGTTGAACAGATGAAACCAAACAGTGTCGTCATGGATATTTCGGTGGATCAGGGTGGTTGTATTGAAACCATTCACCCCACCAGCTATGAAGCACCGGTGTATTTTCATGAAAAGGTGCTGCATTTTGCTGTTACCAACATTCCCGGAGCCGTACCACGCACGGCAACCCAGGCACTGTCGGCGGCGATTATTCCCTACGTTCAAAGCGTCGCAAGCATTGCTGAATCGGATGATTGGTCAATAAATAACCAGTTAGAGGCTGCAATCAATGTAAAAGCAGGTGAAATTGTTCATTCCGCACTTAAAAATAGTCAATAATTAAAGGCTCTTACCTTGAAAAATCCCAAATAATTTAGTATCTTACAATAAGGTATTAATAAAGAAGATGAACAATGAGCCAATTAGGAAGTTCTGTCCGAATGCAATCGCCCAAAAGCCAGCAACGTGGTCGCCGTCAGGCAAAATCTGTCGCTGATAAAAAGAACCCGGACGCAACACCGTTAAGTGAACAACTCCAACGTGCACTGCGTGAGTCGGCCTTATTTGTGTTTAGCTTTGTGGCGATTTATATGGTGCTGGCACTGGTGAGTTACCATCCGGCCGATCCCGGCTGGTCTCGTAGTGGTGTTATCGATGGCGCTATTTCCAATCTAGGCGGGCCAACGGGGGCCTGGTTTGCCGATATTTTTCTGACTCTTTTTGGTTATTGGGCGTATCTTTTCCCAATTATGCTGGCCTTTTTTGGTTTCCTTATTTTTCAGGATGCACGTCAGCACAAGCCGTTCGATCAGCGTGGTTTTTTATTCTGTAGTATTGGTTTTTTCCTTACACTCAGTGCCGGTGCCGGTTTAGCGAGCCTGCATGATCATGCTATTGTCAGTAATTTACCGGTTAATGCAGGTGGTGTTTTAGGCGACCTGATTGCCGGGATTATGGAAAAGCTGTTCAGTTTTCTGGGTGCAACCTTACTGCTATTAGCCTTGTTCTTTAGTGGCTTTACTTTATTCACCAGTTTGTCGTGGTTTAAGTTAATGGACTTAACCGGTGCGGCAACTTTATGGTTGCTTGAAGTGAATTTAAGCCTGTTGCAACGTATTGCGGCTGGTTTTACAGCCATTAAAACGGCAATACAAAATCGCAGCGCACAAATTCCACAACCAAATCACTTAACCCCAACAATTAAACGCAATATTAAAATTGCCGATAGCGAATTCAACCAGCGTAAGCCCCCTAAAATCGCACCAACTGTCAAGCAAAAGCAAAGTGTGCGAGCTGAACGTGAAAAACAGGTGCCGTTGTTTGCTAACAGCAGTAATGCGGTTTTGCCTGCCCTGTCATTGCTTGATGAGCCTGCGCCACATATAAAACGCTTGTCGGACGAAGCCTTGCAGGCCATTTCACGTACCTTAGAAATTAAGCTGGCTGATTTTGGCATTCAGGTTGAAGTGGTTGCCGTGCATCCTGGGCCGGTGGTGACACGTTTTGAAATTCAACCGGCTGCAGGCATCAAGGTAAGCCAAATCACTAATCTGGCTAAAGATCTAGCGCGCTCACTATCGACCATCAGTGTGCGGGTTGTGGAAGTGATTCAGGGCAAAACCACCATTGGTATCGAGCTGCCGAACGAAAACCGTGAAATTGTACGTTTAAGTGAAACCTTTAAAGCACCGGTGTTTGCCGATGCTAAATCACCACTGACATTAGCCTTAGGCAAAGACATTAGTGGTGAGCCGGTTGTAGCTGACCTGGCTAAAATGCCGCATTTATTAGTGGCCGGCACAACTGGCTCCGGTAAATCCGTTGCACTCAATGCCATGATTTTAAGCCTGCTATACAACGCAACACCGGAAGAAGTTCGCCTAATTATGATCGACCCTAAAATGCTGGAACTGTCAATTTATGATGATATTCCGCATTTATTGTCCCCCGTTGTCACCGACATGAAAGATGCCAGCAATGCGCTGCGCTGGTGTGTGGCAGAAATGGAGCAACGCTATAAATTAATGGCATCATTCAAAGTGCGAAATATCGCGGGCTATAACCGTAAAGTCAAAGAAGCCGAAGCAGCGGGTAACCCACTTAAAGATCCATTCCACCCAGCCGACAGTGAAGAAGCTGCCGATGATTTAAAAGCCCTGCCGTATATTGTAGTAGTAGTAGATGAGTTAGCCGACATGATGATGGTGGTGGGTAAAAAAGTAGAAGAACTCATTGCACGTTTGGCACAAAAAGCCCGTGCTGCTGGTATTCACCTTATTCTTGCAACCCAACGGCCATCGGTGGATGTATTAACCGGCCTGATTAAATCGAATATCCCAACGCGGGTGGCTTTTCAGGTCTCTTCAAAAATTGATTCGCGTACCATCTTAGACCAGATGGGTGCCGAGCAGTTATTGGGGCATGGTGACATGTTGTATATGCCGCCGGGCACTGCGTTGCCGATGCGAGTGCATGGCGCATTTGTAGATGATCATGAAGTACAAAATGTGGTTGAAAGCCTGAAACTTAACGGCAAACCCCAGTATGAAGATGAGGTGCTCAATGGTAAACCGGAACCAGAAGGGCCCTTAGCCGCAGTAACGGAAGACGATGTTGAGAGTGACCCTTTATATGATCAGGCTGTACGGATAGTGACAGAAACAAGACGGGCATCGATTTCCGGTATTCAGCGTCGCCTGAAAATAGGCTACAACCGCGCCGCCAGAATGATTGAGGCCATGGAGCACGTTGGGCTGGTCAGCGAACTGGGTTCAAACGGCATGCGCGAAGTACTTGCGCCGCCTCCGCCACAGGATTAAGCTAGGGTTTTAGCCATTCGCTTAACTTAATTCATAACGGAACCCGCATGACATTTACAACACACCGTGTTGCTTATTTTTTTATTCTTCTTTTTGCTACTTTAAATGCAGTAGCGGTCGAACAAAGCGATACGCCGGTACCTGAAATGGCATCGGCAACAGCCGAAGTCGCCCATTCGCCCGCCGATAAAAAGCGCCTGTTAAAACGCTTTGCAAATATCAAAACGGTAACCGCCGAGTTCACACAAAAACTTTATACCTCGGAATCGAACAAACCACAGGTAACCTATGGCAAGTTATTAATAGCCGGTGGTGACAAGTTTCGACTTGAATACACCAAACCTTACGAACAGTTATACATTGCCAATGGCAAAGAGTTTTTATTTTATGATGTCGACCTGGAACAGATTACGATTAAACCGCAAACAAAAGAACTAGCAAACACGCCCGCAATGATTTTAAGCAACCCGGCTATTTTTATAAAAAAATATTTTGTTAAGTTAAACAAAGAATCTTATTCCGAAGAATATATTCTTACTGCAAAAACTGATACCACAGCCTACGGTAAAATATTACTCAGCTTTAAAAACACACGGCTTAAAACCATGCTAATTGAAGACAGTTTTGGCCAGGAAACCGAACTGGATTTTACTAAAATTGTTTATAACAAAAAAATTCCAGATTCTGTTTTTAATTATACGCCACCCGAAGGCGTTGATGTTATAAGCTCCATACCTAAAAACAAAACCACTGAAAATAAATAATAATGCATGATTTATTTTCAGAACATAATACCCGGCTAACAGAAGAGCAGGCTTTAGCATTTAAACCATTAGCCGATCGTCTGCGTCCCAACTCATTCGCGAATTACCATGGACAGCAACACCTGCTGGCAAAAGAAAAGCCGCTTCGCAAAGCAATAGAAGCGGGGAATTTACATTCGATGATTTTCTGGGGGCCACCCGGTACGGGCAAAACCACACTGGCACGGCTTATCGCAAACTATTGCGATGCTGAATTCTTAACCTTATCTGCGGTGCTGTCCGGCGTAAAAGATATTCGGGCAGCCATTCAACAGGCACAGGACATTAAAAAAGCACAGGGCAAGCCAAGTATTTTGTTTGTCGATGAAGTGCATCGTTTTAATAAGTCACAGCAGGATGCATTTTTGCCTTATGTTGAAGATGGTACGGTCACCTTTATTGGTGCAACAACCGAAAACCCGTCTTTTGAACTGAATAATGCCTTGTTATCACGCGCAAGAGTCTATGTTTTAAAGTCTCTTGATAATGATGCTCTGCACGATGTTATTGAACATGCCTTAAACGATACTGCTTTAGGTATTGCCGATAGCGGCTTGTCATTAACAACACAACAACGTGAACAATTAATCCAGGTTGCTGATGGTGATGCACGTAAAGTTTTAAACCTGCTGGAAATAGCCTCAGAGCTGGCAGAAGAAACGGATGTGGGTACAGCAATATTAACCGCAGACACTTTTGCCGCTTTACTTTCGCAAGATGCGCGGCGCTTTGATAAAAAAGGTGAAGCATTCTACGACCAGATATCCGCCTTGCACAAATCGGTACGGGGTTCGGCACCGGATGCAGCGTTGTACTGGTTTGTGCGTATGGTAGATGGTGGCTGCGATCCTTTATATATTGCACGGCGGGTGGTACGTATGGCCAGCGAAGATATTGGCAATGCCGACCCACGGGCACTGGATATTGCGCTTAAAGCCTGGGAAGTGCAGGAACGGCTCGGTAGCCCGGAAGGGGAGTTGGCTATCGCTCAAGCTATTTTATATCTATCCAGCGCCGCTAAAAGTAATGCGGTGTATAATGCGTATAATCAGGCGATGCAAGATACAACACAATACGGCTCACTCGAAGTGCCGCTGCATTTACGCAATGCGCCTACCAGGTTGATGAAAGATCTGGATTACGGCAGCCATTATCGCTATGCACACGATGAACCAGAAGCCTATGCCGCCGGGGAAAATTACTTTCCGGAAGGAATGCCACAAAAACAGTATTACAAACCGGTTGCGCGTGGTTTAGAATTGAAAATTGCAGAGAAGCTTGCTTATTTAAAAAGCCTGGACAACAAAACGCACAACAGCAGCAAAGAACAGAAAACATGACAATCGTTTTTAATCAACTTGCCTTTATTGCCGTTGGTGGTGCCATTGGTGCTGTGCTACGCTTTCTGGTTTCCAGTGGTGTGCATAGCTTTATGAGCCGTGACTTCCCTTATGGCACATTAACCGTTAATGTCGTGGGTTCCTTTTTAATGGGGATAAGTTATGTGCTGTTGATTGAACGGCTTAATTTATCGCCCGAGTGGCGAGCTTTTATCATCGTTGGTTTACTCGGTGCTTTTACCACCTTTTCGACTTTTTCTATTGAAACCTTACTGCTTATTGAAAGCAGTGAACTGTTCAAAGCCCTGATGAATATTATTTTAAGCGTGGTACTTTGTATTATGGGTAGCTGGATAGGCATTATTTTAGGACGACAACTATGAGCAACAGCGATAAAACAGTCACAATGGTACGTGTTTACCTGACCGAAGGTGAAGCGCAGCTTAAAAACTTAATCAAGCAACTGCACGATTGGGATAAACTTAAAGGGCTAACCGTCTTTAGAGGCATCACCGGTTATGGTGAGTCTGGCGAAATTCACGGTAGTAACCTGATGGATCTTTCCCTTAACCTGCCGGTTGTTGTAGAATTCTTCGACTCGCCTCAAAAGGTCGAAAAAATAATTGAACATTTAAACAGTTTTATCAAGCCGGGGCATATTGTTTCCTGGCCAGCAAATACAAATTAGTGCCTGTAACTTACAGGCAAATTAACCAACCCAAATTTAAAAGTAGTTTATAAATCATGTTAGATCCCCAACTATTACGTAACGAACTCGACACTTGCGCAAAAAAACTTACAACCCGTGGTTTTAAACTTGATGTTGCCACACTGCAATCATTGGAAGAGCAACGCAAAGCATTACAGGTTGAAACCCAGCGCCTGCAAAGTGAACGTAACAGCCAGTCTAAATCCATTGGCCAGGCCAAAGCCAAAGGCGAAGATGTTAGCGCGATTTTAGAAAGCGTTTCTAAAATTGGCGAACAGTTAAAAGTAACCGATGAGAAATTTAAAATCGTTCAGCAACAAATTGAAGATATTGTTTTAACCATCCCCAATATTCCTGATAACTCGGTGCCCGAAGGCAAAGACGAAAACGATAACCGTGAAGAACGTAAATGGGGTACGCCAAAAACATTTGATTTTGAGGTGCAGGATCATGTGGATATTGGCGAAAAAATTGGTGGGCTGGATTTTGAAACCGCCGCTAAAATTACCGGCTCACGTTTTACGGTAATGAGCGGCGCTATTGCAAGACTGCACCGTGCTTTAATTCAGTTTATGCTCGACACCCACAGCGGTGAACACGGTTATACCGAAACCTATGTGCCCTACATTGTGAATAAAGAAAGTTTGCAAGGCACCGGGCAACTTCCCAAGTTTGAAGAAGATCTGTTTAAACTGCGTAGCGATAACGATTTTTACTTAATTCCAACCGCCGAAGTGCCGGTAACCAACATTGTGCGTGACACGATTATTGAAGCCGATGCCATGCCTCGCAAATTTGTTTGTCACACACCGTGCTTTAGAAGTGAAGCCGGTGCATATGGCCGAGATACACGCGGCATGATCCGCCAGCATCAGTTTGAAAAAGTTGAACTGGTACAAGTTGTAACTGCAAATGAATCCGACAAGGCACTGGAAGAGCTCACCGGCCATGCCGAAAAAATTCTGCAAAAATTAGAACTGCCTTATCGAGTAATGACTTTATGCACTTGTGATACCGGTTTTTCTGCGGCGAAAACCTATGATTTAGAAGTATGGTTACCGGCACAAAATACTTATCGAGAAATTTCTTCATGCAGTAACTTTAAAGACTTTCAGGCGCGTCGCATCAAAGCACGCTGGCGTAACCCGGAAACCGGCAAGCCTGAATTAGTGCATACCGTGAATGGTTCTGGTTTAGCAGTAGGGCGTACTCTGGTGGCTATTTTAGAAAACTATCAGCAACAGGATGGCAGTGTGGTGGTGCCTGAAGTATTGAAGCCTTATATGAATAATTTAGACGTTATTACTTAAACTGAATTAGCGATAAGCAATCTTTTTACTTACTATGCATTTTCTCTTGGTGCCCACAATTCTATCAGTTCAGGTATTTCAGGTTGTTTTTCATATTGAGGCGTAGAGCTATCGAATATTACCCACGGTTGGGCGCTACGAACCCATAGATGAGCCACGGGGCTAAACCATGAAGTATCGTCAAAAGTACCTGGCTTTAAAGCCACTATGCCGGGGTATTCATCGGCTGAAAACCAGAACGGTGTGCCGCATTGCGGGCAATGGTGCTTTTGAACTTTTATACCATTAACATCAATAGTGGTGATTGCAACCTTACCTTTAATTATTTCAATATCTTTATCATTTACAATCATCGAGAGACCAAAAGCAGAACCTGATGCCGTTTGGCAATCGGTGCAATGGCAGGCATAGCACGTAAGAGGCTCCCCTGTAAATTTATACTGGATGGATTTACACTCACAACTACCTGGATACATTTTCTTTTCCTGTTTTATGCCTAAGGATTAACATCACCATTATTCTAAGTTTTACGATGTCTCAATATTAAATATCTTCTTGATAAACTTAGGTATTTCGACATTGAAAACAAGATACCTCAGGTAGGATATAAATACTACTGCTAAAGCCAGTATGATTATCCAGTAATAACTCTCCGCTAAAAAGAAACCAGAAATTGTCAAAGCCGCAGCAATAAAAGAGTGAATGGTTTTTCCTCGGCCTTCATTTTTAATAAATATCTTTTTAGCAACGGATTTTCGAGATGCCACGGGCACTAAAAATGCAATTATGAGGAGAATAAAAAACCAGCTCCATGCAGAAGTACAGCCGCTAACAACAGAATAGGGGAAATCATAAATATTGAGCAACAAAAACAGAGTCATAATAAGTGCAACTTCAATCACATCAAAAAGAAACATCATTTTTTTATAGGAGCTCTCACCATTGCTATTTTCAACATGCTGGCTGCTAAAATAACAGATAAGGAAAACCGCCCAGAGAAAGGCAGGCCAAAAAAACTTACCATCACTTGTTAGACGGCCTTCTGTAACTGAAAAAATAACACCTACCACCATCGTCCCTAATACCGCAGGATAAAGTAATGTAAACATAAATTGATGGAGTTTTTTTTCAGTTGACGAGCCCTTGTTGTTCATAGTGAAATTCCCCTTGTTTGGATATTATCTTCCCCTAAAATCAACGGATATATGGGAGATACGGGTTAGCACACAGATTCCTCTAATACTAGAAACAACTGCGTACTGCCCCCGATTGTTTTTATCAGCTTTATTCTGATAGGTATTCCGGTTTATCAAACATTTTTGCTTTACATGTTGGGCAATACATATAAAGAATTTTACCCGTTCCAAAATTAATTACTCCTCCCCTGTATTGATGAATATCCCATTTAGCTGATTTACCATTATCTAAAATAACTTGCCCATTAACAAAACAAGGTGACCAATCCAGAATATGGCGATAGTCATTCTTAGTTATTTTTTTTGCATTATTAAAATAATCACCGACTTCTTTTTTTGTTAAATGAAAATTTTTGCATGATATATTAGAATTTACGTCTGCAACTGATTTAATACCTGCACCCAATATCGTTATATTTTTTATATTCCCTATATTAAGTGGATAAAGCTTGGGTTCTGTACCGTCCTCAGTTGCAGAGCACGAAATTGACAAAGAAAAACAAAAAACTATAACTATTAATTTTATCATTTGAGTTACCATTGTGCTGTTGCTGCTTCTGAAGGATTTTTTCTTGACACTGATGGGTGCCTAAAAACCTCAGAAACAGGAATTTTCAGGATAAAACGAAGCTCTTGAATAAGCCATTTAAGGGATTTGTTTTGTTCTTTTGTCACAGCCTCATATACCCTCTGATTTTCCGGGGCATGTTTTGGTAATGCTTCTCCTACAATTTCAATTCCAATGCTATCTTCATTGGAAGGAAAACGTTGCGGCACATTTTTTAATAACTCCCTACGATGCTCATTTCCTGGGTTAAATTTTTTGAGTGATTTTATTTCTATTGGGGTGCATTGCATTTTAATAAGGCACCGTGACTTTAATCTTCCAACATGCCAGGTTTGATATAATAATGATGCTGTTTGATAAATAGTGCCATCTTTTGCTATGAGAAAATGTGCACCCGAGCTACCCAATTTATATCCATTTAATGTGGATTTTACTGTCGGGCTATCTGTCTGATGCACGATAATTCCCTGTATGTAAGGCATCGGTCTTTTTTGTATAGCAGCGCTAAGAGCTTGTTTTATTTGTGGGCTAATTACTTTCCCATTTTGATCAATTAATAGCATAGTGACTCCTTTCATTGTTTACACTAACAAATTTTAAATATACGAACCCCGATTGTTTTAGCTTTATTGCGAATTGCACATAATTTGATTGCCAAACTGCTGACAAGTTGTTTGCACACCTTGAGAATCACTACAGTACATTTGATTACCAATAATTTGGCACTCAGTGTAATTTGGAGTTTTATTTCCTGACTTCTGTGTAGCAACTCTTTCTCTACAACGAGCCATTTGAGCATTATGTTGTAGTTGTATATTACCAAGACTTCTATCAAACGACATCCCTAGCCTTTGACCAACGTTATATTTTTCATAACTCCCCATTTTTATTTTTATAAGCTAACAGTTATTTAGACAGCTCCTTATACCACCGTACCAAATATTTGTTTCTAAATCATTAAACCTTAACTAATCTGATAAGTCCGCATTTGCCCAACTAAAACTCCCTGAATACGAACCCGTTCGGCTGTGTATTGTTGTGCGGTTAGGGTGGCGTTGGCGGGAATGAGTAGTACTTGTCCGTCCTTTTCTAAATGAAAGCGTTTTAATGTGGCGTTGTGTTCGTCGATTAAGGCGACAACGATGTCGCCATTTTTGGCTGTGTCGCGGCGTTCGATGACCACCATGTCACCATCTAAAATCCCCAGGTCGACCATTGAGTCGCCTTTAATTTGTAACATATAGCGGTTGTTGTTTTTGCCGACTAAAAGTTTGTTAATGTCTATTTCGGTGATGTCTGCAATGGCTTCAATCGGCTGACCGGCGGCAATGCGGCCGACAAAGGGCAGGCGGGTGTTGCTAACAGGATCTTCGGTATGGTTTTCCAGCAGGCTAAGCCCGCGCCATTGGCGGCTGTTTTGTTGCAACACCCCCTTGGTTTTTAATGCGTTGACATAACGGTGTACGGTGCCTTTGGATTTAATGGCCACACCATCGCCGATTTCTTTCAGCGTTGGGCTATGCCCTTGCTGGTTGATAAAGGCGCGAATAAAGTCATGGATTTTAACTTCCGTTTGGGTAAGGTTCATTGTGTTATCGGCCTTTTGTTTTGATTAAAGTTCTCTAAATGTTGCATAATACAGCATAGAGAACTTTAAGAGAACAATCAAGGCGTATACCAGCATAAACATATTGATAAAATCATATTATTCAATGCCTTATAGCTGGAACTAAAAGTATTGGGCTAGCCATAATCGAAGCCGCAATCCCCATTGCGAGGTGTAACCGGCTTCGATAAATACAATTTTGCCCTGCGTGTTAAGGATAAAGCTCACCGGCACGGCCTTTACACCAAAGCGGTTTGCCAGCGTGCCATTTTCATCCGCAATAACAGGGAAATTAAGGCCTTCTGCCTGCATATATTCTCTAAGTGCGTTTTCATCACCCGACTGCATCGCAATGGTAACAACCGGGTAATCCTGGCTAATTGCTGCAATACTTGATTCTTCAAATTTGCAGACAGGGCACCATGTGGCCCAGAAATGAAGCAACAGGGGTTTATTCTTTGCCAGCAAAGGATATTCTGCCAGGTTAAATTTAGCACCCGATAATAACGCTGCATTGAGTGTGGGTGGTGTATCCTGTACCAGATCGCGTTGGGTGTAAGCTTTTACGCCAAGGTAGACTGCAATAAGTAATACAATTTGCAAAACAATGTACAGGGCTTTTTTTGTTGTTAAGTTTTTAATAAAATTCATTTTACTGCTAATGTTTAGGTGATTTTATTTGAAGTGTTAGATTACAAGGGTTAATAACCGTAAAATAATATTTGCATATCCATGTAGTGCTTATTTCTGGCAAGGGTAGGGATGCGAGTATCATGATAGAGCTCAAATTTAGAAAAACTGATTATATAATACTGGATTCCAGCCTTCGCGGGAATGACAATGATGACTTTATTTTTGTTTGTTGTGTAGAGAAATTAAATGCTTAAATTATCAAACCACTTATTTATTCGCATGAAAGACATCGATATTCAGGCGGTGCGTGCACAAGGTGCTGGCGGGCAAAATGTGAATAAAGTATCGTCAGCTATTCACCTGCGTTTTGATATTAATGCGTCCTCGTTACCGACCGCTTATAAACAGCGGCTGCTACAGTCAAAGGATAAAAGAATAACGAACGAGGGTGTTTTAATTATAAAATCACAGCAACACCGTACACAGGAAAGAAATAAACAGGCTGCATTTGAAAGGCTAAAGAAAATTATTAATGCAGCAATCATTGTACCCAGGCATCGCCATAAAACAAAACCGAGTATGGCGGCTAAACGAAAACGTCTTGAAAACAAAAAGAAGCGGGGCACAACTAAAAAACTACGTTCTGTCAAATTTAACGATTTATAGAGCAATCGAAATTTAGCTACCAGGCTTATAGAAAATGTTGCAACTTAAAATATATATTAATCAATTTGTCATTGCCGTGCTATCGCAATGACGGCTTTACACAACAGCCCATGAAGTTATGTTATTTTCTTTTAGCCTGGTTATTTTTTATAATTGGTGCCATTGGCGTTGTGTTGCCGGTGTTGCCGACCACACCGTTTATGTGGGCTTTTGCTAAAAGTTCAAAACGTTTTCATGACTGGTTGTACTACCATCCACTGTTTGGTCCTTTGCTGCAAAAATGGCAGCAACACCGTGTCATACCCTTACCTGCTAAAATAGCCTCGGTTACGATGATGATTGCTAGTTATGCCTATCTTGTTTTTTTTCGTCAATTAAATATTTACCTGCTATTATTTATCGCTGCCTTAATGCTGTATGGCATGTGGTTTATCTTAACAAAGCCCTCAGCAGTTACTTTAACCACAATGAGTAAAGAAGAAACAAAAAATGAATCAGTCTAAACTGGATAATGTTATTAATACGATTGTTTGTATCGCGAAAGAAGAACTTATCCCACGCTATAACAAAGTATGCCGTCAGCATAAAAAAGATGGCAGCATTGTCACTGAAGCCGATTTGGTGATGCAGGAAAAGATTAGCCAACGTTTAATACAGCTTTTCCCAGATTCTGTTGTATTGGGCGAAGAAATGCCAACCATACAGCAAGCTGATGCGCTGGCAAGTGGTCAGGCAGTCTGGTGCCTTGATCCGCTGGACGGAACCAGTAATTTTGCTTTCGGTATTCCCTATTTTGCTGTGTCACTTGCACTTATTGAAAATGGGCGCGTGAGTTTTGGTCTTGTTTATGACCCGGTTCGAGATGAATGTTTTACTGCAACACAGGCAAAGGCTTGCCTGAATAATAATGCCATTAGTCTGGAAGCAACCGGTTTGGAATTGCATCAGTCCACGGCGATTATTGATTTTAAACGGCTCACCAAAAAACTATCTGTTGCGCTGGTATCGGGCTCTCCATTTGCATCGCAGCGTAATTTTGGTGCCTCGGCGCTTGATTGGTGTTGGTTGGCCACTGGGCGTGGGCATGTGTACCTGCATGGTAGTCAGAATATTTGGGACTATGCCGCGGGGCAGTTTATTTTTGAGCGTTGTGGCGGGCTATCGCAAACACTTAGCGGTGAGGCGGTTTTTAAACATGCATTGGAAAAACGTTCTGCGATTGCGGCAGTCGACACCACTTTGTTTGAACAATGGTGTGGCTGGATGCAACCTTATATAGAGTAGGGTTGAAGTACCGCTTTTAGCTAACCTGATCCCGGCTGGCCAGATTTTGTTCTTTATAGCCGTTAATCATTTTCTGAACACTCTTTTCGCATGCTTCAGAGCAATTTGCAAAAAATAACCGGTCAAATAAAACCATGCCACGCTTAAAAATAAAGGCTCTAGCAGCTTTTCAAAAAATCTTGTGTAACATGTACATCAATATACATCCATCGCAAGGTAAATGAGAACATGATATACAGGGTAGCAATTGAAGTAAAAATTTAACGTGTTGTAGTCCGCGTTTTCTTGATGTTAGTGAATTTATGCATATACTTAAATTTATCTTTGACAAATAATGGGAATACTATGGCGGCATCTTTAGATGAAATAGTTAAGAATATTAATGATTTGGTATCCTTACCTGGCGTATTTGTGCGCGTCAATGAAATGGTCAATGATCCGCAATGCTCAATGACCAAAGTTGCCGAAGTGATCAGCCAGGATCCCGGCTTAACCATGCGTGTACTACGGATGGCAAATAGCCCGGCTTACGGTATTAGCAAAGAAATCGACTCTGTTGCCAAAGCTGTGACTGTTATTGGTACAGAGCGTGTACGTGATATTGCACTTGCAACCTCGGCCGTTGAAACATTTGATGGTATTCCAAATGATCTGCTCAGTATGGATGATTTCTGGATGCACTGTATTTATTGTGCAATTATCGCAAAGTATCTGGGCTCGAAAACAAAAGTAAAAAACCCGGATGGTTTGTTTGTTGCTGGTCTATTGCATGATATTGGCCAACTTGTTTTATTTAAAGAACTCCCTGAATTGTCACGCAAGTCTCTGGAATACATTCTGGATGATACAGAAGACACCGAGCTCTATACAATCGAGCAGGAGTTTATCGGTTTTGACCATGCCATGGTCGGCAGTGCGTTGGCCGAAAACTGGCATTTAACTCCTATGCTAATAGAAGTGATTGGCGCACACCATGAAATTCAAAAAGCGAAACAATACCAGCAAGAAAGTGCCATTGTCAAAATTGCAAATACACTGGCGGTAATGACCGAACTTAATACAACCAATATAGAAGAAACCGATGCCGCGATGCTAATGGATGAAGACTGGGTAGCTGCAGATTTGCCCCCCGATATTATTGAAGACGCCATTGCGCATGCGCATACTACTTATAAAGAAGTACAAAATTTATTAATGTCAAAATCTTAAATTTCACTGTAGTTATTATGAGGCAAAAATTAACCGCAGTGGCTATATTGCTTTTCGCAGCAAGCCCCGTTTTTGCGACAAAGCCATGTCCGCAATCGCCTTGCTTTTCACAATTAAAGTTTGACAAAGAAAAGTGTGTTGCAGCTGCAGACTGGATCACCACAGGTCAAATTACAGAAGTGATTCATAATTATAAAGGGGAACCACTTAATAAAGACTTTGCAAGTTTCATTTTTAAAATAAAAACACAGGAAAAAGGCAATGCCGCCATTCAAAAAGAATTGCGTTTTACCGTTGGTTGGTGTGATAACTCAAAATCTTTACCAGAAGATATTTCAGGTTTTTTTCGATTTTATGGAATAACGTATAAATCAACCGATACTAAAACAGATAACTATGAATACCTGCATTTTGAGAAAATCAACCCATAGCAGGATTAAATTTTAGTGGATTTCAATACCATTAATTTCTTAATTTGCATGTCGTGATAAGTATTTGGAATACCCCCAACACCTAAGCCGGAGTGGCGCAAGCCTGCAAAAGGCATCCAGTCAACACGAAAAGCCGTGTGGTCGTTTATCATCACGGCGCTTGCGTTAAGGTGCTTATAGGCATGCAGTGCATTATCAATAGATTTAGTAAATACACTGGCCTGAAAAGCGAAGGGTAGAGCATTAGCTTGATTCAGCGCATCATCTACATTATCAAAACTATACACGCAGATGACCGGCCCAAAAATTTCTTTTGTGGAAACAATAGAGTTGGCGGGTGGATTTAATAATACGGTGGGTTCATAACAATTCCCTTTTATTTTTCCACCTGTTAATAATTCTGCGCCGTCTTTTATTGCCTGGCTAACCCAGTCGTGAATACGTTCGACTTCACGCTTGCGAATTAATGGCCCAACTTCGGTTTCGGGGTGGGTAGGGTCACCTACAACCAGTTTTTTTGCCATGTCAGCAAGATTAGTTGCAACTAGTTTAACAATATCTTTATGGCAAAACACACGCTGCACGGATACGCACACCTGGCCTGCATGATAAAAGCCGCCTTTGGCTAACAGTGGTAGTGCATCTTTCAAATCGGCATCGGCTTCAACGATAACCGGTGCAACACCACCGTGTTCTAGTGCGCAACGTGTGCCGGGAGCAAGTTTGCTGCGTAACATCCAGCCAACACTGGCGCTTCCAATAAAGCTAAAGAAGCCAACACGATTATCGGTAACCAGTTGTGTGGCAACATCTAAATCTGATACAACCAGTGCCTGACACCACTCATCAGGTAAACCCGCTTTGCGTAGTAAAGTAATAAAGCGATAGCAGGACAAAGGTGTGTCTTCGGCAGGTTTAATAATAACCGGGCAACCTGTTGCTATAGCAGGCCCAACTTGATGAATAATTAAATTAAGCGGGTGGTTAAACGCGCTAACGGCAACCACCACCCCAATCGGTTCACTGCGAGTAAATGCAATACGGTGTTCAGAGGCCGGGTTTATACCCATTGGGATTTCAGTACCGTGATCGGTACGGATACATTCAATGCAATTTAATACACCATCAATCGCGCGTTCGACTTCAACACGCGAGTCGTTAAAGGGTTTCCCGCCTTCACGCGCAGCTTCAATTACCAGTTCGTCAAATTGCTCACGCATCAGTGCCGCTGTTTTTTCAAGGATAGTGATGCGTTGCGATGCAGGCAGCCATTTTGATTTGTCATTAAATAAATCACTGGCTGTAGTGAGTGCCATTTCAACGGTATTGACATCGGCTGCATCGAGTGTTGCGATAACACTGTCGTCATAGGGTGCGGTAACGGTTATTCTGTCGTTACCCGGTGCAGTGTAACCTGCAACCATTAAAGGGTAATGTGTGGTCAATGGATATTCCTTTTTATTTAATGATCATACTATTCTTACTATGGGTCTTATATGGGGCAAGCAATATCGCCAAGTCGTTTTGTTAGTAACATATTTTCGCGGTAGTCAATTGGTACGACAACTAAACTGGGGCCTTGTTCACTAAATGCCGCTTCTAATTCAGAAGCTAAATCGCGGCTGTTTACAACATGGTGGCCATGCCAGCCAAAGGCACTGGCAAGTTCCATCCAGTTCGGGTTGTTAAATGAAAGGTCGGTGTGGTGACCAAATTCATTTTCCTGTTTCCATGCGATTAAACCATAAGCTTTATCTTCCCATACCATCACCACAATATTGGAATTAAGCCGTTTCGCGGTTTCCATTTCCTGCACGTTCATTAAAAAGCCCGCATCACCACAGATAGACAAAATATTTCTATCAGGGTGAACAATATCCGCCGCAATGGCACCGGGCAAGGCAAACCCCATCGAACAAAAACCATTGGGGATAAGACAGGTATTGGGTTCATGACACTGGTATTGCCGTGCAATCCACATTTTATGTGCGCCTACATCCGAAAGTAGAATATCATTTGCACCCATCACCTGCCGTACGTCCCATAATACTTTCTGTGGACGTATCAACCCTTCGGTATCATCGTCAAAATGTTCTTTTAGTTCTTCCTGCATGGTGTTGCGTGTTGCACGTTGCTGAGCAAAATCAAACTCAAATTCTTTAACCGAATCAAAGCGTTCGTTCATCATCCATAACGTGTGCGCGAGGTCACCGATGACTTCTGTTTCGGGGTGATAATGCTCGTCAATTTCTGTGGGCAAAAAATCGATATGAATGATTTTTTTATCTTTATTGAGGTTCCACAAAGTAGGGTGGTACTCCACCATATCGTAGCCAAGTGTAATAATTAAATCGGCATGATCCAGTGCACAGGCAATCACATCTCTTGCCTGTAAACCGATAGTGTAAAGGCAATAATCTTTATCCATATCAATACAACCTTTGGCCATAAAGGTACTGATAACACCAATACCGGTCTTCTCACATAATTTTCGAAGTTGTTTACTGGCGCGTTTACGGATACAACCATTACCGGCAATAATAATCGGGCATTTTGCTTTTAAAATTTGATCAACGGCCTGATTCAGAATTTTATCACCCGCAACCGGCCGCCGAAATCGAAGTGGTTTTAAGGGTTTGGAGTCGGTGTCAATCTTTGCAATATCTTCCGGTAATTCAATATGGCAGGCACCGGGTTTTTCTGTGCGAGCTAATCGGACTGCTTTACGTATAATTTCCGGAATGCTGTCGGGATGTAAAATGGTTTGAGCCCATTTGGTAACGGGTTCAAACATTTTTACCACGTCCATAATCTGGTGGGATTCTTTATGTAAGCGAGTCGATGCCCCCTGACCCGTTAGCACCAGCATGGGTGACCTGTCCATATTTGAATCAGCGACACCAGTAATAAGGTTGGTGGCTCCAGGGCCGAGCGTGCCTAAGCAACCAGCCGGGTTACCCGTTAAACGGCCGTAAACTTCAGCCATAAAAGCAGCGCCTTGCTCATGACGCGTGAGTATAAATTTAATTTTTTCTGATTGTTCCAGTGAAATCATAAAATCGGCATTTTCTTCACCGGGTATACCAAAAATGTATTCAATACCTTCTTCTTCAAGGCATTTAACAAATAAATCTGATGCTTTCATTGTTTCTAAACTCCATTTATCCATAAATTAATTAGTAATAAGCCTTATTCCTTAATATATAGCGGCAAGAAACCGAATTTCCTTATTAATATCGTGACAAAAACGCCTGTTTATTGAGCAACCCGTTAATATCATTTACTTCAGAACTATATCAACAGATCGACCGCCTTTTTTATACTTTCTTTACTCGTATAAAAATGTGGGGAAAAACGAATACCTTCCCCTCGTTGTGCACAAATAATATTGTGAGACCATAAATGAGAAAATAATTCACTGTTTTTTCTTTTTATATGTTTAAAGCTAACAATACCCGCATATTTCCCTGCATCTTGCGGAGTGATAATTTCAATCTCTTTATTTTTTTTTAATAAAGAAAACAAATAATCAGTATTATCTAAAAGTAAGGTCTCTATTTTGTCCATGCCAAATTCTAGTAACAAAGCAATGCTTGCACCGAACCCGTGAATACCCAGCATATTAGGGCTGCCGCATTCAAAGCGCCGTCCGCTGCTGGCGGTTTGCCACTGTGTTGAGCTAAAGTTAGTCATGTCTTCGGTCATATGCCAGCCAAATTCATTGAGCTTTAATGTAGGGCGTTTTTTTTGACTGCAATAGAACAGAGCAAGTCCTTCGGGTGCAAGCATCCATTTATGGCCGTCCGCCATTACAAAGTCGGCCTGAATTTTTTGTACATCAAGTTGCAGGGCGCCAATGGTTTGTATGGCATCAACACAAAAGAGTATATTTTTTTGCTTGCACGCCTGTCCGAGTTTCACTAAGTCAAGAGTAATGCCACTGCTGTATTGTGTTGAACTAATCGCAAGCAGTTTTGTATTTTCGTCACAGGCGGCGATTAAGGCATCTTCAGGATTCTGAGTTAAAGAAATTTGCTTTAACTCCACCTGCTTGTCTGCAAGCGACTCCCATACAATCCGGTTTGAAGGAAACTCTTCATCGCTGATAACCACATTGTTATTGGGTTGCCAGTCTAATCCATATGCGACCATTGACAATGCTTCAGAAGTATTTTTCACCAATGCAATATCATCAGCCCCAGCTGCATTTATAAGTAAGGCAAGATTATTGCGTAAGTTATTTTCTACTTCATTCCATTTTGGGTAGTAGGTTGCGCCATAAGTTTTATTTTCCAGTGCAAAATCGGAAATGGCTTTTGCGGTGGATACAGGCCAGGGAGAGACTGCAGCGTGATTGAGGTAGGTGATTTTGTTATTGAGTTTAAATTCTGCTTGTATAAGTGAGTTAATGTTCATTTAAACAAAAAGAATGTCTGATTTAAGGCTGAGCGCCCGTTTAAAAACTGAGCGGCTAGCGCCGACAGCATTAACAGTGTTTGCTGTATAGCCAAATTTGAATTTTAAAGACATTGGTATAGCCACAATTGCCATGAATTTATTACCCTAGAGCATATGGCAAGAAGCAGGGTTTGTAAAGCAAAAATATCTAATGTTTACAATGGTATAAAGTATATATTTAAACTGATTTACACTACTTCCACGTACTGACCTGGATGCTGAATTTTGTGGGGCACCCTCATGACTTGACTCTGTTCTTAAGTACGGCATTTATACTTATTGTGTTAATTTCTATAAATAAAAGCAAGCCTTACAGCAAACCTGGGGATTTTATAATGACACATAATACTAACAGCACAACAAATGGAAATAGCTTGCACATTGCAGTCGTTGGCAGTGGTTCCGCTGCTTTTGCTGCGGCGATAAAAGCCGTTGAGCAAGGTGCCACAGTAACCATTATAGAGGCTGCGGATGATATTGGTGGTACCTGTGTCAATATTGGCTGTGTGCCATCTAAAATTTTTATCCGCGGCGCGCATATCGCCTATATTCAGGCTCATCATAGCTTCAATGGCTTACCATTAAATACCCCAAAAATTAATCGCAAAGCCATGATGGAGCAGCAACAAGAATGGGTTGCAAAATTACGCTATACAAAATATGAAAGTATTTTAGAAAACAATCCTGCCATCAATCTGGTTCGCGGCATGGCGCGGTTTAAAAATGCCAACACACTTATTGTTACCAGCAAAGAAGGCAGTGAAAAAGAAATTCAGGCTAACCGTATTTTACTTGCGGTTGGTGCAAGCGCATCAATACCAGATATAAAAGGTTTAAACGACGTACCTTACTGGACATCAACCGAAGCATTGGTTGCGGATGCAGTGCCAGAGCATTTAATTGTACTAGGTGCTTCGGTTGTTGCCCTGGAATTAGCGCAGGCTTTTCGACACCTTGGAGCAAGCGTTACGGTAATAGCACGTTCATCTTTACTGTCAAAAGAAGACTCTGAAATTGGAAAAGGTTTGCTACAGGCGTTTAAAGAGGAAGGCATTCAGGTAATGTTAAATACGTTAGTGGACAAGGTTGAATATAACAGCAATATTTTTACTCTAAAAACAAATAGCGGTAATGTTAAGGGTGACCAGTTATTGATCGCAGCAGGGCGCACACCTAACACGGCTAAATTAGGCTTAGATAAAGTGGGCGTTCATACCGAAAAACGCGGTGCTATTATTATTGATAAGCATATGCGAACCAATATTGAAAATATTTATGCGGCCGGTGACTGTTCCAGTCAGCCACAATTTGTTTATGTTGCCGCCGCCGCTGGTACACGTGCTGCGCGTAATATGACGGGTGACAATGTGGCAATTGATTTATCTATTATGCCCGCAGTGATATTTACCGAACCGCAAGTTGCTACCGTTGGTTTAAGCGAACAACAAGCAAAAGAGCAGGGGTTTGATGTGGATAGCCGTCGCCTGAATTTAAACAACGTACCACGAGCTTTAGCTAATTTTGACACACGCGGTTTTATCAAGCTCGTTGCTGAAAAAGACACGGGGAGAATTATGGGTTGCCAAATATTGGCTCAAGACGCTGGCGAAGTTATTCAAACGGCAGCACTGGCTATTCGCAACCAGATGACTGTAAATGACCTTGCTGATCAGCTATTCCCTTATTTAACAATGGTCGAAGGACTAAAACTGACTGCACAAACATTTAATAAGGATATCAAGCAGCTTTCGTGCTGTGCAGGATAATATTTATATTCTTATAAAAAAGTTAAGCTTCCCCCTCCCGCAATTTAAGCCTCTCAGCTGAATATATTAGTAAAAACATCATCGCTATTGACCTGTGTGTCGCACATATGTTCTACACTTAATTTATAAATTACCTTTTCAGTTGTTTTTTATATTGAGGGGACAGGTCAAATGAACGTAAAAACCATGACAGTGAGCGAAGTGTCAACACGCGCGAATGTAGTACCCGAGGTTGTCAGGTATTACTCACGTATTGATCTGATTAAACCAAAAGTAAATCAAAAAAATGGTTATAAATTATATGACAACAATGATGTGTCAAGAATAAAATTTATTCGTAAAGCAAAAACATTGGGGTTTACGCTTAAGGAAATAAAAAAAATACTCTCACATGCAACATCAGGTTCATCACCTTGTCCAATAGTCAGGCAAATTATTGAAGGGCGAATTGAAGAAAACCGTCAGCATCTGGATGACATGCTTACTTTGCAGACAACAATGGAACAAGCCTTGCAAAAATGGCGGGACTTACCTGATGGTATGCCAACTCAGGATACTGTATGTGTACTAATTGAAACATTCGCGCAGGATAATTAGGGTAATACAATGACTACAAAAAAACAAAACAGAACAGTTTCGCAAAAAGAACGCCGAAAGTTTCTTATTGGTGCAACAACAGTGGTCGGTG